>CAKOVU010000004.1:0-82770 GCA_934122115.1 uncultured Clostridia bacterium
ATAAAAAAGAGATTTATATAATTGCCAATTAACGATAGGTTAAGGGAAAGATGGCAATTATATATTTTTTAGTAAAGAAATACATCAAAAATGATAAAATTCATTGACAATGAAAAGATGTATTGATAAAATATAGAAGAACTAATAGCAAAAAATAAAATAAAGCCATAGTATATTGAAAAAGGAATGTGAAAGATTTACTCTGATAAAGAATATGAGGGAGCAATGTATTATGGCAATATTTGAGAATAAAAATAAAGCTGTTAGTAAAAAGGTGAATAAAAAAGTAAAAACAGTAGAAAATAAGACAAATGTAAAAAAGAAGGTAAGAAAAACAAAGGAGACAGATAAAAATGATAAATAAAAATTTATCAGGGTGTAAAAAAATAAGAAGAGAAAACGGAATTACGCTAATTGCGTTGGTTGTAACTATTGTGGTTTTAATAATACTTGCAACAGTAAGTATAAATGCAGTTTTAGGACAAAATGGAATAATAGGGAAAGCAAAACAGGCGAAGGAGTCATATGAAAAGAGTGTGAAAGCAGAAGATACAGCAATGCAGGAACTTGCAAATGAAATGGCACAATATAATGAAGGAAGTTCATCTGACGATGGAAAAGTTACATTACCAGATGGATGGAATGGAGACAAAGTAAATCCAGTAAAAAGTGAGGACAACATAGTTGTGCCAGTACCAAAAGGATATACAGCATCAACAGTAACAGGAGAAAAGAGCGTATCAACAGGATTTGTAATAAAAGAAGGAAACGATGGAAGTAAGACAGAAGGAATAAATGAATTTGTATGGGTGCCAGTAAGTAATATATCAGATATATATGATGAAGCAAATAATGCAGGACAGTTGTGGGATTTTAGTGGAACAACATCTACCAAGAGAACATATCCAACAACGAAAAATGATGGATGTAGAGAGCCAGATGTAGTAACAAGTGGTTCTGATTATGATGCAGTTAGTACTAATCTGCAACAAGCAGGCTTATCAAGTACAGCAACAGCAAGTACATTTAAGACACAATTACAAAATGAGTTTAATGAGATGATAAAAAGCGTAAAAACATATGGAGGATTTTATATAGGAAGATATGAAACAGGAAATCTAAGTCAAACAAAGGCTGTAGTACAAAAGAATAATACAGATATAGGAAGTCAAACATGGTATACAATGTACAAGATATGTAAAACAATAAAGGCAAATGATAATGTGGCAACAAGTATGTTGTGGGGATGTCAATGGGATGCAACATTAAGATGGATGCAAACAAGTACAAATTCAGAAGTGGCAAATTTTCCAACAAATTCAACAGGAAAGGGAAATTACAAAGGAACACAAGGAGATACAAATACACCAATACCAACAGGATCAAACAGTAGTTATTCAGCAAATAACATATATGATATGGCAGGAAATGTATTTGAATGGACAATGGAGGCCTTCTCTACGGGTGGTCGTGTTGATCGTGGGGGTAGTTACATCAGTACAGCTTCGAGTTATCCAGCTAGCATTCGTTACGCCGACTATCCGACAAATAGTTATAGAAACTATGGTTGTAGGTCCACACTTTATGTAAAGTAACCCTGAGCGCTAATAGCGATAAAATGGATTGATAGTGTATTAAGAATAAAGAGGTATATGAACAGGTTCGCAGTAAGAGCGAATCGTAAGATACGCGAAAAATGGCAAAATTTTGAGGTTTCGCAAGCGAAGCTTGGTAAAACCAAAATTTTGCCTAGCGTGTTTTTTATTATATAATATAACAAACACAACATATTGTCATGCATGGCAATATGTTGTGGCTTTGTTTATCTATCAAAATGTAGTACAAAATTATCTACTAATCTCTTAAAGCTGTCTATTGGAAAGCTAAAAAGATTTCTGACTACTTGAAAAGATTTTTCAATATAGTTTTTTAATTTATTATTTTCTTGTTTTAGTTGTTCGTTTTCTTGCTTTAAATTTATATTTTGTTTCTGTAGTTCTTCAAATTTTCCTATTGCTGTATATGATTTATTTAATTGAGTTTTTAATTTATTTGTATATTTAATTAATTCTTGATTTTGTTGTAATATTAAACTTGTATTTTTAGTTTCAAGAGGCTGGATTTGATTGTTATTTAATTCATATTTTATATTTTCATAATTTGTTATTTGTTTCAAAGTTTCAATTGGTATATGAGTATTTTCTGTTGTGTTTCCACGTTGCAAATCAAAACCATGCGTAGTAATATATTTGTGGAAATTGTTTTGTAATTCTCGATAGCTATCTTTACCTTTCCAATATTCACTACAGGCAATTTTTTCAATATCATTTCCGTTTTTATCTTTAGTATGAACAACAGGTACAAAAACTAAATGCAGGTGAGGTGTAGTTTCATCCATGTGGACTTTAGCAGAGAGTATATATTTTTCGCCTAGATTTTTATATTGTGCGACAAAATTATAGGCCGTTTGAAAATATCTTTTTGTTTCGTCTTCTCCAATATTTTCAAAAAATTCCTTATCAGATGTAATAATAAATTCACACACGACATTTGTTGTTTTTATAATTCTATCCTTTAATGAATTTTCTTTTTGTAATATCTTAAGTGCGTTTGAATATGTAGTATGACATTGCTTAATAGAATAATTTTTTAATGAAGCATTTTTATTAATATCTTGATTAGAATAGTTTGTATTTTTTCTTTCGTTATGTTTGTATAGTCCTGCCAAGTTATCTTTTTTATAATTGGCATTTCGAATAATTGCATAACTCATTTATATATATTTCCTTTTTTATAAGATAGCCTTCGTAAGGCTTGCCCAAAATAAAATACCTCCTTGAATTTGCTTGCACGCTAGATATTCAATTTGTTTTGCTACGCTTTCGCACAGCAAGATCAAGTTAAATATCTGTAGCGTGATAGAAAAATGCTCGCAATATATGCTCGTATTTTTCTATGCGTGCGATTTTGCCAGCTTATGTAGCAGACTTTGTCTGCAACAAACTGACAAAATCTATTAAAGTATGTGCCAATGTTGTATTTTTCATTTGTATTAATTTATATATTTTCTTTATAATTTATTTTATTTTTATTTAATCAAATTTTTCCGAAAAATAGTAGTATTTTTTCTTATAAATGCTATAATAAAAGCAATTAGAGAATACTGATTATATATATAAAAGATAAAGGAGAGTAAATAGCAATGGTATATGAATATGTGACATATCCTGATGAAACGTTAGTGACATTTTCAGATATTCGTAAAAAAGAAAATGGAGAAGAATATATCAGAGTTTGTTTTGAAAGACCTACTGAACATGGATTTGACACTGTAGTTTTTGAACTTCCAAGTTATAAAATAATTGAAAAAGATGGACAATATTCAGAAGATGAAATAGACTTCTTTAGGCAAGTTGTGGAACATGGGGCAGGATATTTTTTCGAGACAGCACGTGAAGGGGGAATAGAAAGTACCTAATTTATTCAAAATTAATGGTTATACTATATTTTTTTGTCTAATGAAATTTATGAACCAATTCACGTACATGTATCGAAAGGTAATCCGTGTGCTAATGCTACTAAAGTATGGCTAACTAAAGGCGGTGGCTGTTTTATTGCTAATAATAATGGTAGAATTCCTGAAACTGATTTAAGAAAAATATTAAGATTGATAAAAAACCATTATTTTTACATCGTTTCAAGATGGAAGGATTATTATGGAACAGACCAAATCAAATTTTACTGCTAATCCTACTGCTTCTAACGGTTTCTAATTTATTTTAATTATTTTTACTTAAACAACTAACTCAACAGGCAGGAGTTAAAGCATTGAAATATGTGGGTGTAGTCAGTTCAGCCAAACCAGCAAACGAAAAACGAACTCTTACATCTTTTAATTGAGAATGTAAGGGTTTGTTTATTTTTTGGGATATTGCATATAATGTAATATATAATAAAATAACATTGACATACATTAAAACGTACGTTATAATAAAAAAGAGGAGTGATAAAAATGACTAATGTGAATATAACGAATTTTAGAAAAAATATTTATGATATGATAGAAACAACCATAGAATATAATGAACCACTTAATATTACAACAAAAAAAGGAAATGCAGTAGTCTTATCTGAAGAAGATTATAATAGCTTAATTGAAACATTGTATATTACGTCAGTTCCAAATATGAAAGATGAAATAATTAAAAGAGCTAATGATGAAAGCAGCGAATTTGTAGATGAAGATGAGGTGAAGTGGTGAGTGTATAAAATTCAATATCATAAAAAAGCAGTAAGAGAGATTGAAAAATTAAAAATGAATAAATTAGATATTAAGGCTAAAAAGTTAATAGATATAATTAGAGAAAATCCATATCAAAATCCACCACTTTATGAAAAATTAGTAGGAGATTTAAAAGATTATTATTCAAGAAGAATCAATATACAACATAGATTAGTTTATCAGGTAATTGAAAAAGAAAATACTGTTCGAATTTTAAGTATGTGGACACACTATGAAAATATGTAAAAATTATAGAAGGATACAATATAATGAAATTTCGTTAGGCTGAGTCATCTGTATTGACAGAAAATTAATTGAAGAGTAAAATAAAGTCGAAAATAAAAACAAATGATAGGGGGAAAATAAACAATGAAATGTAAAAAATGCGGTAATGAAATAGGCGAAAACGAACTATTTTGTAGCAAATGCGGAAAGAAAGTGAAAAAGGAAGGAAAAGCAGCAGATAACAAGCTAGTACTTGGAATTGTAATAGCTGGAGTGATTATAGCATGTGCAATTATAATAGCAATAGTAGTAGCAACGAGGCAAAAAAACAACATGACTGGAGGAAAAATTGAACAGATAGGTGCTAATGGACAAGTAGTATCTAAAACATCTCAATTAAGCTTTTCTAATATGAAAACTGGAGATAAGGATTTAAAATTAAATGATGACCAATATGAAGTATTAAAATATTTTGATAATAATTACTTCTATGTGTACAATTGTGAAGATTTACAAAGATATCCTAAAGTTTACAATGGAGCGCAAATAAGAATAGACTGCTGGATAAAGAAAATATTAAAATCGACAGATGATGAATTTATATGTT
Organism: uncultured Clostridia bacterium; assembly: GCA_934122115.1. Taxonomy (GTDB): domain Bacteria; phylum Bacillota; class Clostridia; order TANB77; family CAG-508; genus UMGS1901. The sequence continues at coordinate 5,115 of CAKOVU010000004.1, forward strand.
TAGGCGTTATTGGCGCTGGTGGTGAAGGCGTAAATTATGGAGAAATGTCGGATTTTGAAGAAAAAGATTTCTTTGCAGTAAAAGGAAAACAATTAGATGAAAGATTAATAGTTAATGATGAAATTGTTGTGTATGGAACGTACACAGGAGTTGAAACATTTGAAGTAGATGGAAAATCATACACGGTTCCAGTGATAGATTCTATATACAATTATAATGTTTATGATACTAGATTCGATTTGGCCACAATTACAAAAGTGGCAAAATATATATTTGGAAATGACATAAAAATAACAGTTCCAGAGGATACTCAAGCATATGGATATGATGCATCTTCTCCAATGTACTTAATTTCACTTGATAACCAATCAAATGCAAACTTTAAACAATTTTGTGCGATGAGAGAAGTTGGATATATAGGCTATACAAGTGGATATGGAGAGACAATAAACAAAAGCTTACAAATATCAGCAGATTTCCAACATTACATAGTACAAACATTAGAACCTTCTATAAATCGTTTATACATAGATTATTATGATAAAGATTTCAAGAAGATATGGGGAAGAGAATTTGATTACAAAACAGAAGAAGGCTTTTCTGGCGTATCATCAGATTATACAGCTAATCAACTTGCAATGGTATTAGATGGTGATTTATATCTATTGGATTTAGCTACTGGAAATGACGAATTTGAGCCAGTATTAGTAGGGGAAAAAGTTGGATTAACAATGTTATCTGATAGAATGTTGCTAGTAGGAAATTCAAAGAAAGACACAATAATGTATGTGGATTACAGTGGAAATATAATGGGAAAAATTAATATAGACACTGACATGGAAAAAATAAATGCTGTAGATACTCAAATAGTTAATAACAAAATGGTAGTTAGATTATATGGATATTTAGAAACACAATCACCTTACTATCCATATTGGGAATATAAATATTTAAACAAATATGTAGTATTAAATGATAAAGGTGAAGTAGAAATGTCTACAAAAGACACTGATAGCTTCTAAATAAAAAATATCGTAAAGCTTAAAAACTTTACGATATTTTTATGTTAATAATTAGCAACATCCGCAATTATTGTTTCCTCCACAACAGCAGCATATTACTATTAATATAATGAAAATCCAAATGCAGTTATTTCCACCAAAACCACATCCACCACAACATCTGTTTTCTGGCATACGAATCACCTCCCGCGAAAAAGAATAAAAGTTATTTAATATGAACTAACAACATGGTTTATTACAACATGTATTTCCACATCCACAGCAGAATAATAGAAGGAATAGTATTATAAACCATAATAACTCACTATTGTTACCGCAACAATTTCCCATGTAAGCTACCTCCTTATAAAGATTTTATAATATATATTATTAAATTAATTTATAAGTGTTACAGAATTGAAAATGTAATTTTAAATAAAAAGACTGTACAAAAAAATACAATTAATGATATAATTCATTATGAAAAATAGACAAAAGACAGAAAGGAATCTAAGAGATGGGAAAAATAGTTTTATTAGATGATTCAACAATAAATAAAATTGCAGCTGGTGAAGTTATTGAAAGACCTGCTTCAGTAGTAAAAGAAATTGTAGAAAACTCAATAGATGCAGGGGCTACTAACATAACAGTTGAAATAAAAAATGGTGGAATATCATACATAAGAGTTACCGATAATGGTAAAGGAATTATGCAAGATGATATGGAAATAGCTTTTGAAAGGCATGCAACAAGTAAAATAAGAAGTGCAGATGACCTAGATGATGTAAAATCTATGGGGTTCAGAGGCGAGGCTTTGGCAAGTATTGCGGAAATTGCAAAAGTAGAGCTTATATCAAAAACAGCTCAAAGTGATAATGGGTACAGAGTATTAATTGAAGGCGGAAAAGTATTAGAATCAAGCGAGTATGGATGCCCAAATGGAACAACGATTACAATAGAGAACCTATTCTTTAATACACCAGTTAGATACAAATTTTTGAAAAAAGATTTTACAGAATCTGGATATATAGAAGATGTAGTAACAAGAATAGCACTTGTTCACCCAGAAATAGCAATAAGATTAGTAAATACAGGAAAAACAATAGTGCAAACATCTGGAAATGGTGATTTAAAATCAGTAATTTATAATATTTATGGAAAAGATATAGCAGAAAATTTAATAAATATAGATTATACATACGAAGGAATGAGAGTAAGTGGTGTTATAGGAAAGCCAGTAATCTCAAGGTCAAATAGAACAAACCAATTATTTTTCGTTAATAAAAGATATGTAAAAGATAAAACTTTATCGGGAGCTGCAGAACAAGGATTTAAAGGATTTATAACTATTGGAAAACACGGATTTTTAATATTAAATATAGATATGGATCCACATTTAGTTGATGTAAATGTGCACCCAGCAAAGTTGGAAGTACGTTTCCAAGAAGATAATAAAGTATTTAAAGCTGTGTACCATGCTATAAAAGATGGATTATCTAATGTTGATTTAGTAGCTAATACATCTAGCATAGATGGAATTGACCATCCTGAAAAAAATAATAATGAAAAACCAGAAACTTTTAGCTTTTTAAATAATACTTCATTTAGAGATGCAATAAAACCAATTGAAAGAACTTCTGAAATAAAATCGCAGGTTGCTAATAGTGTTGATGAAAAGTTTGAAGATGTAATGAGCAGAATTAATAAAATACAAAACATGATAAACATTACGAATAAAGTGGAACCTAAAACAGAAATCACAGAAGCTCAAATACCTGAAGAGAAAATAGTAGAAAACAAAACATATGAAACACAAAATAGTGCAATTAATTTAGAAAATACTAAAAGTGAAGATGCTGAAAAAATTGATGAAACCCAATTTATGGACATGTATGAAAAAATGTTTGGCACAGCTGTGAAGAAGAATGAGGTTAGTGAAAAAGTAGAAGATGAAGTAAAAGAGTTTCAGCCAATAACTAAAAACGATAATATTTCTGTTTTTGAAGATAATACAGAATATAAACTACAACCAGAATACAAATATATAGGAATAGCGTTTAACACATATATAATAATTGAAATAAAGCAAGATTTATATATAATAGACCAGCATGCAGCGCATGAGAGAATTATGTATGAAAAAATAAAAAAGAATTATTATAATGAAAACGATAAGGACTCTCAATTGATGCTATTACCAGATATTATAACTTTAACGAATAAAGAAATGGGAATATATAAAGATAATAGAGAGATGTTTAGAAAAGCTGGTTTTATGGTTGATGAATTTGGAGAAAATACAATAAAACTAAGCGGTGTGCCTACTATATTATTAGATTTAGAAACAAAAGAATTATTTTTAGAAGCACTTGATGAAATAAATACTGTTGCAAGGACTGCAAGACAAGAAATAGAAGAAAAGTTTATAGCTACTGTAGCGTGCAAAGCGGCTGTAAAAGCACATATGGTATTGGAAAGACAAGAAGTAGAAGCTCTTTTAAATGAACTTTTGGTTTTGCCAAATCCATTTACTTGCCCACATGGTAGACCTACAGCGATAAGAATGACAAAAAATGATATAGAAAAAAAGTTTTCAAGAAGGTAGGATAAAAAATGAATTCAATTATAACATTATTTATAATAGCAGCAAATGTTATTGCAATATTATTAGTATATTTTTCATTAGAAAAAAATATGGACAAACAGAGAAAAATAATTACAATAATGGCATCAATAGGAAGTGTGTACATAATAACTTTGGTAGTATACCTTTTAAGCTCGATAGGAATAGAAAAGACAGCTGCGGCAGAAACAGTAAGAAATGCAATTATAATGGCTTTTGTGCCAGTAAATGTAATTTTATTCTTGCCATTTTTAATACGCTCATTTAAAAAAATGCAGAGTAAAATTATTACAATGGAATCTCTTAATAGAAGAGTAATTGTAGTAGCAATATTGGCAGTGATAGTTTTAATTGCAGAAGGTTCATATTTTAGAAATTATCAAAAGAAATTAAAAGAATTAGAGAAAAATGTGAACAGTAATCAAGAGACTCAGACAGAAAATTTAATTAATGAGACAAATGAGCAAGATATAAATGAAACTAATATAGTAAATGAAGTAATTAATACTTTAGATTAATTGCTAGGAGGTGAGAGATGTGAAAGAAGTAATTGTAATATGCGGTCCTACAGCAAGTGGAAAAACAGCACTATCAATAGAACTTGCAAAACAAATAAATGGTGAAATTGTATCAGCAGATTCAATGCAAATTTATGATGAAATGGATATAGGCACTGCAAAGCCAACAGAAGCGGAAATGCAAGGAATTAAGCATTACTTAATTGGAGGCATCTCTCCTACAACTAGATATAGTGTGTCTCAATATAAGAAAGATGCAGAAGATGCAATTGCAGAAATAATTAGTAAGGATAAAACTCCAATAGTTGTTGGAGGAACTGGGCTATATGTAAATTCTTTAATATATGGAATTGAATATCCAGAAATTGAAACAGACTTAGAATACAGAAAAACACTAGAAGAAAGAGAAAGCAAAGAAGGTTTGGAGCAATTATACAATGAAGCATGCAAAATTGATAAAGAAGCAATGGAGAAAATAAGCTGTAATGATAAGAAAAGGATAATGAGAGTTTTAGAAATATATAAAGCAACAGGAAAGACGAAAACACAATTAGAAATAGAATCAAAGCTTAAAGGACCTAAATATGATTACAGAGTATTTGCAATAAATATAGAGAGAGATAAATTGTATGAAAGAATAAATAAAAGAGTAGATATAATGATGGATTCTGGTCTTATAGAAGAAGTGCAAGATTTGTATAATAAATATGGAGAAAATATGCTTACTTCTGTGCAGGCAATAGGGTATAAGGAAGTAATACAATTTTTTAAAAAAGAAATTACGAAAGAGGAAATGATAGATAAAATAAAGATGGAAACAAGAAGATATGCGAAAAGGCAAATAACATGGTTTAAAAAGATAGATAATATTAGGTGGATTAACGGTTTAGACAGTATACAAAATAATATAGAAATTATTTTGGAGGGCAGAAAAAATGAAAAATGATGATACCGTAAAAAGCAAGAAAACAAAAAAGATAATAATAGGAATAATAGTAGCAGTTGCAGTTATTTATGGTATATTTATAGTGTATAAACTTATAAAGAACCCAAGCAATACTTTTATTGTAGAAAATGGAACAATTTCAGAAGAAGAAACAGTAAGTGGCTATATTATTAGAGATGAACAGGTAATAGAAGAAAAAAATAAAAAGACAATAATAAAAATAAAAGAAGAAGGCCAAAGAGTTGCAAAAGGAGATTCTGTTTTTAGATATTATTCGGATAAAGAGGGAGAATTAGAAAGTAAAATAGCAGAGCTAGATGGAAAAATACAGGCAGTTTTAGAAAATGAAGAAAATCTTCTTCCAAACGATAAAAAACTATTGGAAAGCCAAATAGAAAACGAACTGGATAAAGTAAATGAACAAAACGAAATATCAAAATTATCCGAATATAAGAAAACAATAAGCTCTTATATAACAAAAAAAGCAAAAATAATTGGAGAAAATAGCCCATCAGGTTCATATTTAAAAGGCTTAATTGAAGAGAGAACGTCATATGAAGAAAAATTAAAACAAGAATCTGAATATATTACTGCTCCAAGTGCTGGAATGGTTTCGTATAAAATAGATGGACTAGAAAAGGTATTAACTACCGATAATTTAAATACATTTAATAAGCAATTTTTACAAGATTTAGATTTAAAAGTTGGAAAGGCCATAGCCAGCAGTGATGTAACTGCAAAAATAGTAAATAATTATAACAATTATATTGTATTTAATTCTAATAGTCAGGAAGCAAAAAATGCAAAGGTTAATGACAAAGTAAATATAAAAGTGCAAAATGACGAAGCAATAGTGGCGAAAATACAAAATATAATAGAAGAAGACGATGGCAGTAGAACGATAGCTATTTCAGTAGAGAAAAATATAGAAGAATTGCTTTCTTATAGAAGAATTTCACTTGATATTATATGGTGGAGTGCAAGCGGATATAGGGTGCCAAACTCTGCAATTAAGGAAATTGATAATGTTACGTATGTTGTAAGAAATAGAAATGGATACTTAAATAAAATGGCAGTTAAAGTATTAAAAAAGGGAGAAGATTATTCTATAGTAGACTCATATTCAAGAGATGAGCTATTAAATCTTGGATTATCATCAAAGGAAATCTCAGATTTAAAAACGTTAACACTATATGACGAAATTTTGTTAAATCCAAAAGATGAGCAACTATTACAATAGTGTTACAAAAAAATTAAAATAAAATTACATTACACAAAAAGCTTGACATTATAGATAAAAAGATAGATACTATAGCTAATCGATTTAAAAATACTGGATGAAAGATTTTAGGAGGTAAAAGGATGTCAGGAGCTATAATGAATAAAATTTGGGGAGCATTTGGAATGGAACCAGAGGAAAACGATGAAGATATAGATGTAGCTGAAGATTACGAAGAAGAAGATGGTGAAAAAGAAAACAAGCTTTGGGGAAGAAAGAAAGTTGTAAGTATGCCTCAATCACAACAAATAAAAATGGTTATATCACAACCTACTACTTTTGACCAAGCTGAAGATATATGCGACTTGCTAAAAGAAAAACAATCTGTAATAGTAAACTTGGAATATGTAAACAAAGATGTTGCAAGACGTATTATAGATGTTGTTAGCGGAGCAGTACATGCTTTAGATGGACATATACAAAAAGTTTCAAACTCAATATTCTTAATTGCACCATATAACTACGAAATCACAAACGAAATGGCAAGAGAAGAAATAAAAAATAAACTATCTGTATCATGGCTAAAAAATTCAGCAAATAATTAGACTCTTTGACTTATTTTACTTTATAGGAGGAAATATAGATATGATTACACCACTAGATATAGAAAACAAAAAGTTTTCAAAGCAAATGATGAATGGATATAGTGTTGACGAAGTAGATGACTTCTTAGACGAAATAACTGAAGATTATGGAAAACTATATAAAGAAAATAATGAAACAAAAGATACAATTAGAGGCCTAGAGGAAAAGTTAAAGCATTATCAATCAATTGAATCAACTTTAAATAATACATTGTTAATGGCTCAATCAGCTGCAGAGGAAGTTAAAAATGTAGCTAAACAACAAGCTGAACAAATAGTTAGTGAGGCACAAGTAGAAGCGAGGAAAACACTTTCTGATATAGAGCAACAAATAGCCATAAGAAAAAGAGATTTAGAAGATATGAAAAAGCAATTTGATGTATACAAGGCAAAGATGGAATCATTGCTTATATCACAATTGGAATTGATAAAAGAGATCAAAGAAGATTAAAATATAGCTTCGGATTAGCAAATAGTCCGAGGCTTATTTTTTTACCAATGTTGACAATATGTGGATAAAGTGTTATAAAATAATTACAAAAGGGCTAAAAATGTTACAGCACTATTAAATGTGTATTACATTTCCCCGTTAGATATTGACATATGGAAAAAAAAAGATAAAATAAATGTATATAGCTTAGAGTGGCTATGGAGGAAAAATGAGAGTAATTAGTGGCACTGCAAGAGGAACAATTTTACATTCAATAGATGACCTGAAAACAAGACCAACTTTAGATAGAGTAAAGGAATCTTTATTTAATATAATAAATAATAAAATAGATGAAGATACAGTTGCATTAGATTTGTTTGCTGGCAGCGGAGCTATAGGAATTGAGTTTTTAAGCAGGGGGGCAAAGAAAGTCTATTTTTGTGAAAAAGAAAGAGATGTTTTAAGCATTATAAATCAAAATCTATTAAAAACAAGATTAAGTGAAAAAGCCATAGTTATAAACAAAAGTTATGAGAAATGTTTAAAAGAATTAAATGAAAAAATAGATATTATATATATAGATCCACCCTACAAAATGGATTTAGCAGTAAAAGCTATTGAACTTATAGAAGAATTGGAATTATTAAATGATAATGGAATAATTATAGTAGAAACTGATGAAAAAGATAGAGAAATAGAAGAATTTAACACAATTAATTCAAAATATCAAATATATGATATAAGAAAATATGGAAGAGCATATTTGATGTTTTTAGATGGAAGGGGAAAATAATGGAAATATTTACATTATTAGAAACTATAGAAGACATATTAGAAGGTAGCAAAGAAATTCCATTTACGCATAAAGCGCTAGTTGATAAAGAGGAATTATTAGAAATTATAAAAGAAATTAGATTAAAATTGCCAGAGGAATTAAAGCAAGCTAAGGTTATAAAAGAAGAACATGATAGAATTATAAGCAAGGCTCAAGAAGAGGCAAACGATATAGTTAAAGAAGCAGAGAATAGAATAATTTCAATGATTGACGAGCATGAAATAACTAAAAAAGCTTATGAGCAAAAAAATAAAATTATAGAAAATGCTAATGATATGGCAAGAGAAATCTCAAATGGTACAAAGGCATATGCTGATAGTGTGCTAGAGAGTATTCAAGTTGCGCTTGAAGATGCTTTAAAGGTAATAGAAAATAATAGAAAAGAAGTAAAATAAAATGGCTACACAAATTACTTTGTACAAGTAATTTGTGTGTTTTTAATTAAGGAATAAGAGAGGAAGTAATGGATAGAGAAGAAAAGGTATTAGCAAATAAAAGAAAAAGAAATATGGATTTGTATTCTATTCATAGAATGCTAACAGCAGATTTATTGTTTTACTATGCAATAAAATTTATATTTTTAACACAGGTTAAGGGATTAACTGCCAGTGATATAGTTTTAGCAAGCGCATTTTTCGGACTTTTTAAAGTAGTATTTCAAATTCCAACAATAGTGCTAATAGAAAAAGTAGGAAGCAAAAAGAGCCTAATAATAAGCGATTTAATGATGGCAGTATCTGTTGTGGTGGTTATGCTTTCATTCAATTTTACAATGCTAATAATAGCAAATTTGTTGTCTGGAGTTGCTACAGGCATAAGGGAAATAGCAGAGAATGCTATGCTAAATAAGTCGATTCCTAATGTGGAAGATAAAAGTTCAATTTTTGCAAGAGTAGATTCTAAAGGGTTAAGCAATTTTTACTTAATATCTGCAATATCGGCAGTATTATCAGGATTCTTATTTGAATTAAATGGATATATTCCAATGATAATATGTACAATTATTCTATTAATAGCTACAAGGGTAGCAACACTATTTGAAGAATTAGAAACTAAAAAAGATAAAGAAAAAATAACACGAGAGATTAGAGAAAAGTATAGAATTTATTTTAAAGATATTAGATTGGCATTTTCATTTATATTTAATTCAAGAAGATTAAAATCGTTAATGCTATTTGCGGGGCTTATGTATGGAATTATAATGGTAATGAATACATATGAAATGGGATTATTAGAAGAGATAGAAATGTCGGCTGTGGGTGTTGGAGTTGTTTATGCGGCAATGCAGCTAGTTGCAGCTTTTGCTTCAAAGTTTCAATATAAATTGCATGATAGATTTAGAAATAAAACACTTAGTATCATGGGTATTTCATATACTGTAGCATGCTTTATATCTGGACTTACTGCAATAATTCGGTTTTCCTTATAGTATTATGGTAGCAATACTTCTAGTGATGTATACGGTAAGGTATATTGGAGCTGGTTCTTATTATGTTTTAATAAAAAAATATATCACCAATTTTACAAATGTACAAATGGTTGAAAAAGTTTATTCGGCTTACAGTATAGTAACAGGAATAGGAAATGCATTGATAAGTGCAATAGCATCTGCAATTGTTGCACGTTGCAATTTAATATATTCAACTTTAATATTTGGAACAATTTCTACTCTAGCAATGATACTATTATTAAAATTTATGAAAACAAGAGTGGGGTTAAAACCGGAACAATATAGAATGAAAGATATAAATTATAAAGAATATGTAAGCTTAAAATGAAAACCTACAAAAAGGTTTTCATTTTTTCTATGTCATTTTGCTGTATTACCATAAAATTATTTAAAATCTTTTTTACTTCAGCATCGGCGCGAGGATTGTGATTCAATAGTTTCTGGCATTCAATAATTCCCATATCTCCACCTTGAATCATCATTTCAGCAATGTGGGAATTACTTTTATCAGTGATGGTGTTTAGCTGTACACCTGTCCATCCCATCATTTTATCTGTCACAGGAGTTTCATCAGGAATTTCACCATACTTTTCAAATTGATTATTTACCGCATCAACAATTTTGCCGTATTCAGAATATTGAAAAGTTAAATTTTCTTTCATATTTTTATCGCCAACTTTTTTTAATACATACGAAATAGAATCCATTCCCATTTTTGCAGCTTTATTAATCTCATTAAGAATTGTAAGATTTATATTATTATCTTTATCCATACATTACCTCCAATAATTATTTGCTGATTTTATTGTGCACACTTATTACAATTTTATGCAGTTCAAATTTTTTTATATGGAGTTTTGATTGTAAAGAAAATGTAAAAAATAATATAGAAATGATACTTGAAATAAACAAAACATATTGTTATAATAAATGCAAAAAATGATAAACAGAATGTTTTTTACTTCCTTAAGTAATATACTTAACGAAACATTTTACATGAAAATTATAGCAATAAAAAGCTTGTATTTCAAGCAAAATTTCAAAAACTTATTATATATTTTTAAAACTTAATTAAATAAATTTTTAAAAATGTGTATAACTCTGAAGTCCAGTTGTTTCAATTGTTAAAGCAGAAAAATTTTAATAATTTTACTTCGTTAAGTATATTACTTAAGGAAAACGGAAAAGATAATAAAAGATAGTGATACCAATGAAAATAAAAGGAGAAAATAAAATGAACAGGGATATTAAAGAATGTAAAAGAGAACGAGGAATCACATTAGTTGCTTTGGTAATAACGATTGTAATTTTATTAATCTTAGCAGGTGTGAGCTTACTTCTATTGTTTGGAGAAAATGGAATAATAACAAGAGCCAGAGAGGCAAAAGAGCGAACATATATAGCTGCTGCAGAAGAGGCAGTATCAAGTGGCTGGGCACTCTGTGAAATGAATTACACTACAGGACCAGGAGATGTAGAGAAGCAAAATTATTTTGAGCAAAATATAAAAGAGTGTATTGATAGTCAAAACGAAGAAGGAAGCTATGTAGAAGCTGAATCAGTAATAGATGTGGCAGGTACTAGCACTGTAAAATATTTATATAAGGATAATATATACACTTTTGAGGTGGATTCAAACGGAAATGTTACTTATATAGGTAAGAAAAATCAAAATTCTAAAAAAGATGATATACCAAGAGTTGAGCCACCAGCTAGTGAGTATAAATTAGTGGGAGATGTTTATTGCAACAGTCCGGATTTAAGTGGATTTGCAAGAGATGCGACATACTATGTAACATATGATGATAGCGGAAACGAAACAGTGGCAGGAAGAATAGATACAATACAAGCTCCTAATAATTGGTATGATTATTCTGAAAATGCAAAGAAATGGGCTAACATCGTGACAATAACAGAGGACCAAGTTGCATACTGGGTATGGATTCCTAAATATGTGTACAGTTTAGATACAACAAATAAGAGTGTAAATACGTGCTTTGTAACTAAAGACACAACAGCATCAACAACAGAATATAGCTATAAGACCAAAGAAGGAGACAAAACAGTATCTGCAAGCGAATATCAAATGCCAGAAAGCTTTACATTCGGAGAACAGAACTTAGCAGGAATATGGGTAAGCAAATATGAAATTTCAGAGAGCACTACAACTACAAAAGAAGAATTAAAATTTGATAAAAAAGGAAATAAACTTACAGTAACAACAAGCAATCCATCAGGAAATTATACTGTTTTTGTAGATGGAGTTGAAAAATATAATGGCAGTTTACCATATGTTATAAAAGATATAGTAGAAGGTGCTGAGTATGATATATGTGTTGTAAGCAAAACGAATGGACCGATTGGAAGAACGGAATATAAACAAGATGTAGAAGTAGATATTTCAGGATTTAATAAGGAAGCAACATACTATGTAACATATGATGATAATGGAAATGAAAGTTATACGAGACTTGATAAAAGTCAGCCAGCCGATTGGTATGACTATAATAGTAAAAAGTGGGCTAATATAGTAACAATAAATGATAACCAAGTAGCATATTGGACATATATACCAAGATATGAGTACAACTTAAATAGTTCATCGCAGCAAACGGCAGTTAAATTAATTAAAAAATCACAAACAAAGCCAGATGCAGGATATGAAATACCAGAGAGTTTTACATTCGCAGGAAAAAATTTAGCAGGAATATGGGTAAGCAAATATGAAATATCGGAAAGTACTTCAAACACAGAAGAAATAAAAGCTTCGATACAAAATAACAAGCTAATTGCTTCAACAAGTAATCCATCAGGTGATTATGAAGTATATATAGATGGAAATAAGAAATATACTGGAACATTACCATATAAAATGAATGCAAAAGAAAATACAGAATATGATGTATGCATTATTAGTAAAACAAGTGGACCAATAGGAAGACAAAAAGTAAAACGAGATGATATGGAAATAGATTTATCAGGCTTCAATAAAGATTGCACTTATTATGTTTTATATTCGCTAGATGGACAAACAATAGAAAGTGAAAATATACCAATATCACAGCAATTAACGGATGAACAGAAAGAAAAATGGCATAATTATACTGAAAAAAGATGGGCTAATATAAAGACAACGAGTAAAGATGGAACACAAGTAGCATATTGGACATGGATACCAAGATATGAGTATACTTTAAATAGTTCATCGCAGCAAACGGCGGTCAAGTTTATAGAAAAATCAAAAACAGAGGCTGAACCAGGATATGTAATTCCAGAAAGTTTTACATTTGCAGGTCAAAACTTATCAGGAATATGGGTGAGTAAATATGAGGTTTCAGAATAAAGATAAAAGGAGAAAATAAATATGAAAAAGGTAAAAATAATGATATTGTTTATAGTGTTAGGAATGTTGCTTATAATTCCTAACAGTGCACATGCTGGATATCAAAGTAAGCCAGGAGAAGCATTAACTGGTAAGTATGCGGATGTGCATTTCGTAGGATGTAGAAAAATGGAAACGTCAGGTGGAGTGTTAGGTTTAGAGGAAGGACTAAATGATGATTATACAGGAACGACGGTTGGAGGAAATGGAATTGATGCACATATGGCTTTAAATACGGAATGGGGGACTATAGCCTTATTTACTAATTCACAGTATGGAGTCAAAACTGGTATTTCGGGGCAAAAGAATGATTCAACTTCAACTGGAAATGCAACAGGAATTTATGGATTAGCTAATAGCACAGCTGAGACTGTAGCAAGTTCATATGATGGATCGACTGCTGTATATGGTGCAACGATAAGAAGTGCAAATGAAAGATATTTTAATAATTATGCATCACAAACAACGAAGGCAGGAGATGCACTTGAATGCCAAAAATGGCTTGGAGCTGATGTAAATGGATGGATTACAGCTGGACGACCAGTGTTTCTACGTAATTTCTCATATACATTATTTGGATTTTCTTACAGTGGAGGAGGATCCAATCTTGGTATGGGAAGTACCCGTGCTGTTGTTGTTTGTGGTGCAGGGCTTTAAGATTAAAGAATGTTTATTTTAGTGGATGGGTTTAATAAAATCTATCCACTCTTTTCATTTTTCTTAGACATTTTTATATTAATTTGCTATAATATAAAAAGTTAAGAAAAGAAATTAGGAGGCTAAAATGGCTGAAGTTAAATGGACTAAAGAACAGCAAGAAGCGATAGATAAAAAAGGCTCAAATATACTAGTTGCTGCGGCTGCAGGAAGTGGAAAGACTGCAGTTTTGGTTGAACGTATTATTAAGAAGATTGTAAATGATAAAGTTGATATAGATAAAATATTGGTAGTTACTTTTACGAGTGCTGCGGCTAGTGAAATGAGGGAAAGAATACTAGATGCTATTTATAAAAAGCTGGAAGAATATCCGGAAGATGAAAACTTGCAAAAGCAAATTAATTTGCTAAATAAAGCAAGTATATGCACAATAGATTCTTTTTGTTTAGACGTAATTAGAAATAACTTCTTTGAAATAGATATATCTGCAAATGCTAGAGTGGCTGATAGTACAGAAGTTATCTTACTAAAGCAAGAAGTGTTAGATGAAATTTTTGAAGAGAAATATATAGAGAATAATGCAGATTTTTTAGAGCTAATAGAAACATACACAAAATATAATAGAGACGAAGACTTACAAGACCTAATATTAAAAATCTACAATTATATACAGTCAGATCCATTTCCAGAAGAATGGTTAGCCCAAAAAGTAGAAATGTTTAATATAAACAATGTAAATTTTTCTGATACTCCATGGGGAAAAATAATTGTAGAATCTTGCAGAGAAAATTTAGAAGATTGCATTTTAAAATTAGAGAATTTGGTGCCACAGATGCACAGATTTCCGGAATTGGAAAAGTATGAAAATGCTATAAAAGATGATATAAACAACTATACTTCAATTAAAAATAACCTAACAAACTGGGATACAGCTCAGCAAATGATAGAAAATTTTAGAAATATGGATTGGCCAAGAGGAAAAAAAGTGGAAAATCCATTAAAAGATGATGCTAAAAAAATAAGAGATAGTGTTAAAGACCAGTATTCAAGCATAAAAGAGTTAATTCCATATAATTCGGAAAATGCATGTGAAGATATAAAATACATGTATGGAATATTAAAGAAACTACAGGATATAATTATAGAATTTTCGGAGAAATTTTACCAAAAAAAGAGAGAAAAAAATATAATAGATTTTAACGATATGGAGCATTTAGCACTAAAGATTTTGGTTGAAAAAGATGAAGATGGTAACATAAAAAGCACGGAAGTAGCAAAAAGATATGCAGAAAAATTTGAAGAAATTGCAATAGACGAATACCAGGATAGCAATTTGGTTCAAGAATGTATATTAACAAGTGTTTCAAGAAACAATAATATTTTTATGGTTGGAGATGTAAAGCAAAGTATTTATAAATTTAGACAAGCTAGACCGGAGCTGTTTTTAGGCAAATATAATACATATAAAAATGAGCCAGTAGCTGGAGAAAATAGGAAAATACAGTTATTTAAGAACTTTAGAAGTAGAAAGAATGTATTGGATATAACCAATATTGTGTTTGAAAACATAATGAGTGCTAAACTAGGAGACATAGACTATAATGAAAATGAATATTTAAATTTAGGAGCTTCATATGAAGAAATAGAAAAGCAAGATTTTACGACACAATTAAATATAATAGATTTAAAAGAAGAAGAGAATATATGGAAATCTGATGAAGAAGGGCAAGAAGAGCAGTCTACAGAAAAAGTAGAAAATGTTGTACTTGAAGCTAGATTTGTAGCAAAAAAAATTAAAGAATTATTAGATTCAAAATATCAAGTTATAGATAAAAAAAGAGGAAAAAGAAATATCGAATGTAGAGATATTGCTGTACTTTTAAGAAGTGCAAACACAGTTGCACCAATATATGAAAAAGAAATATCAGAATTAGGAATAAATGTGTACTCAGATAGCTCAGATGGATACTTGCAGTCAGTTGAAATTGATACAATTATGAGTGTATTAAAAATAATAGATAATCCTATGCAAGATATTCCATTAGTAACAGTTCTAAGGTCTGCAATAGGCAATTTTAGTGATAATGAATTGGTTGAAATTAGCTTAGAAGGAAACAAAGAGAGCTTTTATGAAAAAATGCTAAGAGCAAAGGCAAATAGTTCAAATACAGAATTAGTAAATAAAATTAATAAACTATTGCAAAACTTAGAAAAGTGGTATCAAGAAGAAAAATATAAGCCATTGGATGAGCTTATTTGGCAAATATACATAGATACCGGTTATATGAATTATGTTAGCTTAATGCCTAATGGAGAGCTAAGAGCTTCAAACTTGAAAATGCTTTTTGAAAAAGCCAAACAGTATGAAACGGCTAGCTTCAAGGGATTGTATAACTTTGTAAACTTTATGGAAAAAGTAAAAAACAGTAACAACGATTTAGGAGCAGCCAAGATAATTGGAGAAAGTGAAAACGTAGTAAGAATTATGAGTATCCATAAAAGTAAAGGTTTGGAATTCCCTGTGGTTATATTGGCTGGAACAGGTAAGAAATTTAATTTTCAAGATTTAAACCAAAAACTATTATTACATCAAGATTTGGGAATAGGACCACAATACATAGATGCTGATAGACACATAGAATTTAAAACATTAGCTAAAAAAGCGATTGCAATAAAGTCTAGAAAAGAAATTACATCAGAAGAAATGAGGGTTTTGTATGTTGCATTAACAAGGGCAAAAGAAAAATTAATAATAACAGGGATGCAAAAAAATGTAAATAAAGCACTTACTGAAAAACAAGAAATGATTGATTTGTATGGAGATATAAGCCCTATGCTAGTTGGAAAATATTCAACATATTTGGACTGGCTAGAGTTAATATACCAAAAAGAATCGGCAGAAAAATTATCTGGAATTATGGATTTGCAAGTAATAGAAAAGCAAAGTTTATTGAAAAGTGCAGAAATAGATGAGGAAGATGAAGATATAAAAGAAGCAATAGAAGCTGAGGCAACTAAGCTAGCAAATAAGCAAGAAGAAGAGAAAATTAAACATATTTTAGATTGGAAATATGAACACAACGAATTAGAGAATATACCAACTAAAACAAGTGTTACTAAAATTAAAGAATTAACAACAGATTCAGAAAATGAGAAAGTATTTGATAAAAACAAAATGGCTCCTCAATTCTTAAGTAAAGATGAAAATGGAAAGTTATCGGCAGCTCAAAGGGGAACATTAATGCATTTAATAGTGCAAAAAATGGACGAAAAGAAAGAGTACGATTATCAAAAAATAGAAGAATTAATACACTTATTAAAGGAAAAAGGAATAATAACAGAACTAGAAGCAAAAAATATAAATACTGGGAAATTAGTAGATTATACAAAATCGGATTTGTGGAAGGAATTAAAAGAGGCAGTAGAAATACACAAAGAACAGCCGTTTTATATTGATATACCAGTAAAAGAAATATATGATAATAGCGTGAAAACAGATGAAACAGTGCTAGTTCAAGGAATTATAGACTTGTATTATATAAATGCAGATGGAAAGCTAATTTTGGTAGATTATAAAACAGATTATGTTGAAAAAGGTAAAGAAAATGAGCTTAAAGAAAAATATGCAAAGCAGCTAGAATTATATAAAAGAGCTTTGGAAAGTGCGTTGAATACAAAAGTTTCAGAAACAAAAATTTATAGTTTGTATTTAAATAAGTTTATAGATTGAGGAGAAAATATGAGATTAGATAAATTTTTAAAAATTTCAAGAATTATAAAAAGAAGAACTGTTGCAGCAGAAGCAGCAGATAATGGAAGAATTACTATCAATGGCAAAGTGGCAAAACCAAGCCACGAAGTAAAAACCGATGACATATTAGAAATAAAATTTGGAGATAAAACATCAAAATTTAAGATTGTTTCAATTCCAGAAGTGCAAGGAAAGAACATGGGAAAACTAGTAGAAGAGATAGAGTAATTTTATTTAATTCATGGCATATACTTTTAATATGATTAAGATAAAAGTATATAAAATAAATTTAAAATTAATAATAATTAGTATGCTTATTATTTTGATTATAATAAGCATATTTATGTATAATGTATCTAAAGCTCAAACTGGAGAAACAGTAGAGCTACCAATAATTATGTACCATAGCGTATTAAAATCAAGGAGTGGAGATTATATTGTTCATCCAAGTGAATTAGAAAACGACCTAAAATATATAAAAGAAAATGGCTATGAAACAGTTGTAATGGCAGATTTAATAAATTTTGTTTATGAAGGAGCTGAATTGCCCAAAAAGCCTATAATGATAACATTTGATGATGGTTGTTATAATAATTTAGGGTATGCAGTGCCATTGCTAGAAAAATATAATATGAAAGCTGTAATTTCAATTGTTGGAAGTTATACAGATACGTATACTAAATCTGATGAGGCAAATTTAAATTATAGTTATTTAAGGTGGAAGGATATAAAAGAACTTATTTCAAGTGGAACGATAGAGTTTCAGAACCATACGTATGATTTACATAGTAATAAAAATGGAAGAATGGGATGCAAGAAAAAGTCATGGGAGTCTTATGAGGAATATGAATCACTACTAAGTAATGATTTATTAAAACTTCAAAATGAATTTAAGCAAGAGACTGGCTATGAGCCAAATACATTTACATATCCTTTTGGGGCTATAAGCAATGGAACAACAAATATAATAAAAAAACTAGGATTTAAAGCAAGTTTGTCGTGCACTTCAGGAGTAAATTATATTACCAGAAATCCGGAGAGTTTGTATTTATTAAAACGAAATAATAGAATAAGCGGAATATCCACAGAAAAATTTTTTAATAAAATGTTAAGAAAGTAGGTTGCAAAATTTGTCGACTTATTTTTCTTGACATTTTACTGTACAGTATGGTATTTATATTGTAGTTAATTCAAACAAATTAATTCAAAGTTTAATTATTGTCTAAAAAATTTCAAAACAAGAAGGAAAATAATGTTATCAAAAATAAATAGTATAGTTTTGTACGGATTGGAAGGCTATTTAGTAGAAGTTCAATCGGATGTAGCTGCAGGTATGCCATACTGGGAAGTTGTTGGGCTTCCTGACCTTAGAGTAAAAGAGGCAAAAGAAAGGGTAAGGGCAGCAATAAAAAATTCTGGTTTACTATTTCCAAGTAGAAGAATAATATTAAATTTAGCTCCAGCAGATTTAAGAAAGGAAGGCACATATTTTGATTTGCCGATAGCAATAAGTTTGTTAGTAAATTTTGGCTATGTAAAAAAGGTGGCAAAAGACTTAGCTTTTATTGGAGAGCTTTCTTTAGACGGAAAAGTAAACAGTGTGAATGGAATTTTAGCAATTTGCATTGAAGCAAAAAAACTAGGAATAAAAAAGATAATAGTTCCTAAAGAAAATGCTAAAGAAGGTGCAATAGTAAGTGGAATAGATGTAATAGGTGTTGAGAATTTAAGCCAAACAATAAATTTTTTAAATGATAATGTTGTAATAGAACCAGAAACTGTAGATTTACAACAAATGTTTTATGATGACTTTATAAGTGATGTTGACTTTGCTGATATTAAAGGGCAAAGTAGTGTAAAACGAGCATTAGAAATTGCAGCTGCAGGAGGGCACAATTGCCTAATGATAGGGCCTCCGGGTTCTGGAAAAACAATGCTTGCTAAAGGCTTTGCTTCTATACTACCAGAATTGAGTTTTGATGAAGCATTGGAAGTAACAAAAATACATAGTATTATAGGAAAATTGCCGAAAGATAAGCCATTAATGATGAAAAGACCTTTTAGATTTCCACATCATACTATATCGATTCCAGCTTTAATTGGAGGAGGTAAAATACCTAAACCGGGTGAAATTAGTCTGGCAAATCATGGAGTATTGTTTTTAGATGAGTTGCCTGAATTTAATAAATCTACATTAGAAACACTTAGAGGACCATTAGAAGATAGAGAAGTATCTATAAGCAGGCTAAATTCTGTAATTACCTATCCATGTAATTTTATGCTAATAGCTGCAATGAATCCATGCCCATGCGGAAACTATGGTTCAGGAGAAACTTGTACGTGTACACGTGGAGCCATTGAAAAGTATATATCTAAAATAAGTGGACCTTTATTAGATAGAATTGATATACAAATTGAAGTAAACAAAGTAAAGTATCAAGAAATTAAGAAAGATACTAAAAGAGAAAAATCAGAGGTAATAAGAGAAAGAGTTAATAAGGCAAGAAAAATACAGTTAGAGAGATATAGTGAGAGTAATATTTATTCAAATTCAGAAATGACACCTAGTTTGATAGAAAAATATTGTAAATTAGATGAAAGGTCAGAGAATTTATTAAAGGGAGCCTTTGAAAAATTAAAATTAAGTGCAAGAGCATATAATAAGATTTTAAAAGTAGCTAGAACTATAGCCGATTTGAGAGATAGTAAAAATATAGAATATGAAGACTTAGCAGAGGCTATACAGTATAGAAGTTTAGACAGAAAATATTGGAAAAATTAAAGGAGGTATTAGCATAAGCGAGAAGATATGTTGTTTTGAAGAAAAATATCCAGATAAACTATTGAAAATAAGGGAATATCCACAAGAATTATATTATAGAGGCAATGTAAATTTATTAAATTCAGAAAAAATAATAGCTATTGTAGGCTCTAGAGAATGCTCTGAATACGGAAGAAAATATGCGAGATTATTTGCTAGAGCATTGGCAAAAGAAGGAGTAACAATAATAAGTGGATTAGCTATTGGAATAGATACTGCAGCACATTATGGGTCTGTATACGAAAAAGGTAGCACGATAGCAGTATTAGGAGGAGGATTAAATAGAATATATCCTAAAGAAAATTTATGGCTATATAATGAGATTATTAATAATAATGGCTGTGTAATAACAGAGCATGAGGATAATGATGAAACAGTGGTAGCAAACTTTCCAAAGAGAAATAGAATAATAAGTGGAATAGCCGATGCGGTTTTAGTTATAGAAGCTAAACATAGAAGTGGAAGTAAAATTACAGCTAGGTATGCGATTGAACAAGGGAAAAAAGTTTATTGTATTCCACATAATTTAGATGATGTGAATGGAGTTGGAATTAATGAATTAATATTGGATGGAGCAAAAATGATTACTAGTATAGGTCAAATATTGAAAGATTTATATGGCAAGATAAAAACCAAGGAAGTAATAGAACAGAAATGCATAGTTCCAGGAAAGTATCAAAAAATATATAATCTAATAAAAGAAAAAGAATTATCGGTAGATGAAGTAAGTAAAAAAATAAATGAGAGCATATCTGCAACAAGTGCCATTTTAACAATAATGGAAATAGAGGGATATATAGAAAGAGACGCAGGCAATACATTTAAAATAAAAGGAGCAAAGTAGTGAATGAAAAACAACAATTAGGGAAAATAGGCGAAAACATTGCTAGTGAATATTTAAAGAAAAAAGGATATTTAATACTAGAAAGAAATTTTGCTTGTAGACAAGGTGAAATAGATATAATTGCAAAAGATGAAAAAGAATTTGTGTTTGTGGAAGTAAAAACAAGGAGAAATTTAAAATTTGGATATCCAGCAGAAGCGGTTACAGATATAAAGCAAAAGCATATGAAAAGGGCAGCACAGTATTATTTATATAAAAATAAGTTAAATGGTAGATATGTAAGATTTGACGTTATAGAAATTTATTGGTCAAAGCACGGATATAGAATAAATCAAATAAAACAGATATTGTAGTAATTGTATAAGAATAATTTTAGGTATGCAATCCAGAAAAGCAAATTATTTTTATGGAAAATTTTAAACATAGGCTATTCATAAAAAATGAAAATAATACTTGCAATACATAAAACAGATTGTTATAATAATTGCAAAAGGAAAATAACATAACACTTTATTATTTCCTTAAGATATATACTTAACGAACTATTTTTGTAAAAATTATATCAATAAAATCCTTGTATTTCAATACAAAAATTAAAAAAGCGTTTTTTTATTTTTGACTTAATAAAAACCACTTTTTAAGAAGTATTAAATCTTTGAAAGTCAGTTGTCTCAAAAGTTAGGGCGATATTTTTTTAGGAAATTTACTTCTTTAAGTATATATCTTAAAGAAAATAGGAATAATAAAATAAATCCTAGAAACAAAGGAGGAAGTAAGAAAAAATATGAAAAGTGGAAAAATGATAAAAGAAGAAAGGGGTATAACATTAGTCGCTTTAGTAGTAACAATAGTCATTTTATTAATTCTAGCAGGAGTGAGTTTGAATCTAGTAATAGGCAATGAAGGAATGTTAACCAGAAGTAAGGAAGCAACAAATAAATATGAAAAACAGGCAGAAAATGAACAACAAGGCTTAGATGATATAGAGGATTATTTAAATGGTAATGTAAAACCAATTAAAGTAGCAGTAAATGCAAAAGCAAGTGGAAATGGAACAATAGATGGACAAAAACCTAATACAAATAATCCAATAATACCAAAAGGATATACACCAATAAATGCAGGAAGTGCAACATGGGGAGATGGAAGTTCTGCTCCAGCCCAAAGTTCAGTAGATAATGGCTTAGTAATAAAAGATGATAATAATAATGAATGGGTATGGATTCCAGTAGAAGAAAGTGTGCTTTCAGCTATGTATGCAACTTCAAATGAAGGAATAGTTTTATCTGGAGACGTTGGAGTAATAACAAAATTGTATACAAAATCAACAAAAATAGGGAAAACTGGAGATACAACAACTATATCAAGAAGTACACCCAATACAACAGATTATAGAGAGCCGGATATTGTAATAGACAGGGATAAAGATGAAACATATTATAAAACAATATTAGGATTTGATACTCCAAAAGCAATGGCAGAAGCATTTATAACAGATTATGCAAATATGATAAGTAGCATAAAAAAATATGGAGGGTTTTATATCGGAAGATACGAGTTATCAAATGAAGGAGTACAAAAAGAAAAAGCAACATTAACTAATAAAAATTGGTATGAATTATATAAGAAATGTACAACATTAAATGCAAGTGATAAAGTAGAAAGTAAAATGATATGGGGAATACAATGGGATCTAGCATGTGATTTCATATCTAAAAAAGGAGAGCAAAAAAGCATCACAAATTCTACAACTTGGGGAAATTATCCTGATAGTACAGGGAATGCAGCAGTAATGGATGGAGAAACAAAAAAATACGGAAGTAAGCAAGTAACAGGATATAGTGAATATTGGAAAGCAAATAATATATACGACCTAGCTGGAAATTGCTATGAATGGACCCAAGACGCGAACAATACCAACAACCGTGCTAGCAGAGGCGTCGACTGTTACACCAATGCCTCAAACAATCGAGTATCTCGCCGTGACTACAGCGATGCTTACAGCAGCAACAGCAGCAAACGGTTCTCGCCCCACTTTAATAATAAAGTAGCACGAGAGTTTATAAATTTAAATGTGTAAAAAAATAATAAAATACAACTCATCTAATGAAACTATGTATACAAGCATAAGTTGAATTAGATGGGTTGTGTTGTTGAATATGGGTGCCCAAAAGTTATTTATATATTGCAATAATCTTATTGAAAAATAAGGGTATAGGTGATAAAATATGGATATGAAAAATGGAGGAAAAAAGATGCCTGAATTTGTACATTTACACGTCCATAGCGAGTTTAGTTTACTTGATGGGGCTAATAGAATAAAAGATTTACCAGTAAGAGCAAAAGAATTAGGAATGAAAGCAATGGCTATAACAGACCATGGGGTTATGTTTGGGGCAATTGACTTTTATAAAGCATGCCTAGCAAACGGTATAAAACCAATTATTGGATGTGAGGTGTATGTAGCACCTAGAAAAAGAACAGATAAAGATCCTAATTTAGATGCAAGATATAATCATTTAATATTACTTGCAAAAGATAATGAAGGATATAAAAATTTAACTAAAATAGTTTCAATAGGTTTTACAGAAGGCTTTTATTATAAGCCAAGAATAGATAAAGAAGTACTAGAAAAATATCACGAAGGGCTAGTATGCTGCAGTGCATGCTTAGCAGGCGAATTGCCACAAGCAATATTAAAAGGTGATATGGAAGAAGCAGAAAGAGTTGCAAATTGGTTCAAAAATTTATTTGGAGAAGACTATTATCTTGAAATACAAAATAATGGAATTAGTGAACAAGTATTAGTAAACCAAAAATTAATAGAATTATCTAAAAAATTGAACATAGAATTAGTTGCAACAAATGATTCTCATTATTTGAAAAAAGAAGATGCATATAACCACGAAATATTATTGTGTATACAAACAGGAAAGAAAATTACAGATGCAGATAGAATGAAGTTTGATACAGATGAGCTTTATATAAAATCACCCGAAGAAATGAGTGATTATTTTTCAGGCGTTCCTCAAGCGATAGAAAATACAGTAAAAATAGCTGACAAATGCAATGTTACATTTGAATTTGGAAATACAATTTTACCAAATTATGATGTTCCGGAAGAATTTGCAACACACTACGATTATTTAGTAAAATTATGCGATGATGGAATAAAGAAAAGATATGGAGAAAATGTAAGTCAAGAAATAATAGATAGAAAAAACTATGAGCTTGGTGTAATTAAGCAAATGGGATATGTTGATTATTTCTTGATAGTATGGGATTACATACATTATGCAAAAACACAAGGAATACCAGTTGGACCAGGAAGAGGTTCAGGAGCTGGTTCAATTGTCGCATATGCTATAGAAATAACAGATATAGACCCTATAAAATATGGATTGATTTTTGAAAGGTTTCTAAATCCAGAGAGAATAAGCATGCCAGATTTTGATGTGGATTTTTGCTATGAAAGAAGACAAGAAGTAATCGAATATGTTGAAAGAAAATATGGAAAGGACCATGTTTCACAGATTATAACATTTGGAACAATGTCAGCTAGAATGGTAATTAGAGATGTAGGAAGAGTACTGGATGTACCATATGCAGTAGCTGATAAATTGGCGAAGATGATTCCGAATGAATTACATATAACAATAAAAAAAGCTCTTGAGCAAAATAAAGAATTAAAAAATGAGTATGAAAGCAATCCTGAAACTAAGAAATTATTAGACATAGCAATGGCTTTAGAAGGTATGCCAAGGCAGGCTTCAACACATGCTTGTGGAATAGTTATTACTAAAGACCCAGTTGTAAGCTATGTGCCATTATATGTTAGAGATGGTATGATTTCTACACAATACATAATGACAACCCTTGAAGAACTAGGTTTATTAAAAATGGACTTTTTGGGGTTAAGAACTTTAACTGTAATACAAGATACAATTGATTTAGTAAAAAAAGACAAAGGAATCGATGTAGAGTTTGATTCTGATATGAATGATCCTAAAGTATTTAAACAATGGCAGGATGGAAATTCGATGGGAATATTCCAGTTTGAAAGCCAAGGTATGACCAACTTTATGAAAGAGTTAAAACCAGACTGTCTGGAAGATTTAATAGCCGGAGTTTCTTTATACAGACCTGGACCAATGGACCAAATACCAAGGTACATAGCAAATAAAAAAGATCCAGACAACGCAGTATATACACACCCAGCATTAAAACCAATTCTAAAAGTAACCTATGGTTGTATGGTTTACCAAGAGCAGGTAATGCAAATAGTACGTGATTTAGCGGGCTATTCATTAGGAAGAGCCGATTTAGTACGTCGTGCCATGGGAAAGAAAAAATTAGATGTAATGGCAAAAGAAAGAGAAATATTTATACATGGGCAAGTTGACGAAAATGGCAATGTTGTGGTTCCTGGATGTGTACGTAATGGAATAGATGAAAAATCTGCTAATAAGATATTTGATGAGATGGCAGAGTTTGCTAAATATGCATTTAACAAATCCCATGCAGCATGCTATGCAGTTGTTTCATACAGAACAGCCTATTTGAAAACATATTATCCACAAGAATTTATGGCAGCTATGTTAAACAGCTTTTTAGGAAATTTGGATAAGATACCAGAATACATAGATGAGTGTAAAAGATTAAAGATAGAAATATTAAAACCGGATATCAACCGTAGTTTTACAAAATTTACAGTAGACAATGGAAAAATTAGATTTGGATTAGGAAGCATAAAAAATGTTGGAGTAGCAGCTGTTGATGCTATCGTACGTAATAGAGAAAAAAATGGAGAATATAAAAGTTTTACTGATTTCTGTGAAAGAATGCAAGAAGAAGCAGTAAATAAAAAGTGCATAGAAAGTTTGATAAAAGCGGGAGCGTTTGATAGTTTTTCAGAAACCAGAAGCACATTAATGGCGTCTTTTGAAGATATAATAGATACAATAAATGGTTCATCAAGAAAAAGCATGCAGGGGCAAGTATCCATGTTTGATATGGGCGGAAATAATGATGATTCAGAAAATGAATTGGAAAAATTAAAATATAATTATACAACCCTTAAAGAATATACAGACCAAGAACTATTATCTATGGAAAAAGAGATGCTAGGAATATATATATCGGGACATCCATTAGAAAAATATAGAGAGCAGATATTAAAACAAGCCAACATAAATACATTACAAATAAAAGAATATAGCGAATTATCACAAATGGAAAATGAAAATTTAGAAATGATTGATAACAGAGGAACAAGTGGAACATTACAAGATGGGCAATTTGTAAAATTTGTGGGAATTATAACTTCGGTAAAGAAAAAATATACAAAAAATAATAAAATAATGGCCTTTGTAACTTTAGAAGATTTATATGGAAGCATAGAAGTAATTATATTTGAAAATTGTTATATGCAATGCTCAAATGAGTTGATAGATGAGAATATAGTTTTGGTAGAAGGCAGGCTAAGCATAAGAGAAGATGAAGAAACTAAAATTGTAGCTAGAGAAATAAAAAAATTATCAGATGTAAAAAAACAAATGCTTATGATAGATATTACAAATTTAGATACGAAGAAAAAAGATAGGCTAAGAGGTGCATTAAAGTTTTTTACGGGCGATAAAAATAATATTCAAGTAGAAATAAAAAATGGAGAAAGATTAGATCCAGCAGGAGGTTTATATATAACAAAAGAAATATTGGAAGAGATACAACAAATTGTTGGCGTAGAAAATGCTCAAATACAATAAAGGAGGAAGTAATGAAAAAATCCCTTTTAAAAGATACTGTACGACAAATAAAAAATACATTTAAGAGATTTTTATCAATATTATTGATTGTTTTTTTGGGAGTTGGATTTTTTGCAGGAATAAGAGCTGCAAGTCCAGATATGAAAGATGCAGTAGATACATATTATGATAGCCAAAATATGATGGACTTGGAAGTTATCTCTACTTTAGGATTAACAGAAGACGATATAAAAGCGATAAAAAATATAGATGGTGTAGAAAATGCAGTATTAGCACATAGTTTTGATGCTACAGTGAAAGCAGCGGATAAAGATATTGTTGTAAAAGTAGAATCACTACCAACTGAAATAAATGAATTAAAAATAATTGAAGGCAAGCTACCTGAAGAACAGAATGAATGCGTGGTAGAAGAAAGCTTTTTAATAGGTACTAAATTTAAAATTGGTGACTATATAACAATAAATCCTGAAAAAACACAAACGGATTTCCAATCATCAGAAGAAGAAAAACAGATTGTGAAAAATAGTGACATGAAGATTGTTGGAACCGTTGAATCTCCAGAGTATATATCAAGAACAAGAGGAACAAGTAAATTAGGAGCAGGAACAATAAATTATTATATGTTTATTCCAGAGGAAAATATAGATATGGAAGCCTACACGATAGCATATATCACAGTAAAAGGTGCAAAAGAGTTAGAAACATATAATAAAGATTATCAGGATTTGGTAGATAATGTTTCAAATAAAATAGAATGGATTTCAGAGGAGAGAAAGCAAGCAAGATACCAAGAAATTGTAGACGAAGCAGAAGAAAAATTAGATAGTGCTCAAAATGAGTACGATACACAGAAAAAACAGGCAGAAGATGAAATAAATCAAGCTCAAGAACAGCTTGAAGAGGCAAAAAATAAAGTAGAGAGTGGCAAGACTGAATTAGAAAAAAGCAAAAAAAGTTCTAAAAGTGAATTTGAAAAAGCAGAAGCAAATTTAACATCAGGAGAAGAACAACTAAGAAAAGCCAAGGAAGAATACGAAAGTAAAAAAGATGAAGCAAATAAACAAATAGAAGAAGCGGAACAAAAAATAAAACGATTAAAAGAGATTCAAGAAAATTATACAACATTGAAAGATCAAGCTACAAAGTTGGAAGAAAGTATTTCTGGAATAAATAAAACATTAGAGCAGTTAAAACAAGATGAAACAACTAATGCAGTAAAAATAGCAGAATTAGAAAAACAAAAAGTAGAATTGAACGCAGCCTTAGAAAAAGTAAATGCATCAATTTCTATGATAGAGAATAGCTGCACACAGCAAGGCTTCGAGGTTGATGGAATAAGTGCGATGGTGGCAAGCATAGAAAGCCAGGTACAGTATGCAAGAAATCAACTAAATGATGCTGAAACTAAAATAAAAAATACAGAAAATGAATTGGCTCAAGGAAGGGAAAAATTAAAATCCTCAAGAAATGAAGTAAATAAGAAACTAGCAACAGCTCAAGCAGAGCTGGAGCAAGCAGAAGCCGAGATTAACGAAAATGAAAATAAGTTAAACGATGCAAAGAAGGAAATGGAAGAAAAGCTGGAGGATGCACAACAAAAATTAAATGACGCAAAATTGCAGATAGAGAAAATAGAAAAGCCAAAATGGTATATATTGGATAGAAATTCAAATTACGGATATGCAGAATATATACAAGACACAGATAGAATTGGCAATCTTGCAAAAGTATTCCCATTAGTATTTTTCCTAGTTGCTGCACTAATTAGCTTAACATCAATGTCAAGAATGATAGAAGAGCAAAGAGTTCAAATTGGAACATTAAAAGCTTTGGGATATAATAAATTAAACATATCTATGAAATATATAATCTATGCACTACTGGCAACTATTATTGGCGGGGTTTTGGGAATGATAGTAGGATTCAAAATGTTGCCACAAATAATATATAGTATGTATGCAATGATGTATACACTTCCTGGAATAGATTGCAAATTTCAGATGGATATAGGAGCCCTAGGCTTATTTGCAGCATTGGCATGCACATTAGGAGCTACAATATATACCTGCATTAAAGAACTATCAGAAAAACCAGCAGCATTAATGCTTCCTAGGGCTCCAAAGCCAGGAAAGAGAATTTTATTAGAAAGAATAAAATTTGTATGGAACAAAATGAAATTTACGCAGAAAGTTACTGCGAGAAATATATTTAGATATAAAAAGAAATTTCTAATGACAATAGTTGGGGTGGCTGGCTGTACAGCGTTAATAATTACAGGTTTTGGAATAAGAGATGCAGTTAGCAAAATGATTCCATCACAATATGGTGAAATATTTAAATATGATTCAATAGTTTCTTTGAAAAATGATATATCTAACAAACAGATAGAAGAGGAACTGAATAAAATACAAGAATTAAATAATATTGATAATACAATTAGCTGTTATATGAAAACCGTTGAAATAACAAACATAAAGAATTCACAAACTCTAAATTTGGTAGTTTTTAAAGAAAACCAAGATTTTTCAGAGTTTATAACATTAAAACCAAGAAGCGGAAAAGAAAACTATAAATTGCAAAATGATTCAGTAATAATATCAGAAAAAATAGCATCAACTTTGAAAATAAAAGTAGGCGACACTATAACTATAAAAAATACTGATGATATAGAAAAGAATATTAAAGTAGGAGCTATAACAGAAAATTATTTATATCACTACATATACATGACAGATGGATTATTTAATGAATTGTATGGAGAGAACGCATATAAGCCAAATACAATACTAATAAAAGAAAATACAGCAATATCAGAAAATGATGAAGAAGAAATTGGTAGAAAAATATTAAGTGATACAGAAAAAGTATCAGGTGTTACATTTTTATCAAAAACTAAAGACATATTTGGTGATGTAATGGATAAAATGCAGTTAGTGGTATATATACTAATTATTGCAGCGGGATTATTAGCATTTGCAGTATTATATAATTTATCAAATGTTAATATAAGTGAAAGAGTAAGAGAATTAGCTACAATAAAAGTGTTAGGATTTTACGATAAAGAGGTATTTGATTACGTAATAAAAGAAACAAGAATTTTAACTGCTATAGGTATACTATTAGGTATGCTAGGAGGATATTTCTTAACAATGTATATTATAAAAACTTGTGAGTTAGATATGCTAATGTTTGATAAAAGAATAGGAATTATGAGCTTCGTGTATGGAATTATAATAACAGTGGTATTTGCAGAAATAGTTAATATTGCGGTAAATAGAACTCTAAAGAAAATAAACATGGCTGATTCGTTAAAAAGTGTAGACTAAGGAGGAAAAATGGCATATATAGAATTTAATAATGTGGTAAAAGAATATGATGTGGGCGAAAATAAGATTAGAGCATTAGATGGAGCAAACTTTTCTATAGATAAAGGTGAATTGGTAGTAATAGTAGGACCAAGTGGGGCTGGAAAAACAACTGCACTTAACGTATTAGGAGGCATGGATAGTGTAACATCTGGCGAAGTTTTAATAGATAACCAGCGCGTAGATACTTATTCAGAAAAACAATTGACATACTATAGAAGAGAAGACATAGGATTTGTTTTTCAATTTTACAATTTAATTCAAAATTTAACAGCAATAGAAAATGTAGAGCTTGCAACTCAAATTTGTAAAAAGCCACTTGACCCGAATGTAACAATGGAAAAAGTAGGATTGAAAAATAGGAAAAATAATTTTCCGTCACAATTATCTGGAGGAGAACAACAAAGGGTTGCAATTGCTAGGGCGATTGCAAAAAATCCAAAGATATTATTGTGTGATGAGCCAACAGGAGCATTAGATTATAATACTGGTAAACAAATATTAAAACTACTACAGGATACTTGCAGAAAAGAAAAAATGACGGTAATAATAATAACACACAACAGCGCAATAGCGCCAATGGCAGATAAAGTAATACATTTTAAAAATGGAAAAGCAGAAAATATAAAAATAAATCAAAATCAAATATCGGTAGATGAAATTGAATGGTAGAAAATATGGAGTAAAAAATGAATAATGAAAACAATTTAGAAAAGTTAACTAAGGAAGAAATTGCAGTCCTAGTGGAATCTGGAGGACTATTTGACATGCTACAGGTTATAGATGAGATTTATCCTAGAGGTGCTAATAAAATGAAAAGAAATTTAATTAACGGTTTTATTGAAGAATATGCACCAAGAACAGATTTATCAAAAGAAGAACTTTCAGATTATGTGCTGCACATAATAGACAGGACTCAGAAAAATTTAGATAGAATAAACAAAAAAACTAGAGGCAAAAGGAAAAATAGGAATAAAGAAGAAAAGGATAAAGATGAGAAATAGAAGAGATATAAGAACAAAAAAAGAAGTTAAAAGTAGAAAATTTTATATAATTACTGCAATTTTAATAATTAGTATTATTTTATTATCTATCACGAGATACCTAGAAAATGTACAAAATAAAGAAAAGAGTAGAAAGCAAAAGGAAGAACTGCTAGAACAAACTCAAAGCATATTCTCTGAATTAGATAAGACAATAGAGAATACTAACAATGAGATAGATAAAGTTGTGAATATTAGTGCCGTAGGAGATATTTTGTGCAACGAAGAGCTACTTAAGGATGCTAAAAAAGATGAAAACTACGATTTTTCACATATGTTTTCAGAAGTTGCAAAGTATACAAAAGAATCAGATATGGCAATAGGCACATTTGAGAGTAATATAGTGGATGGTGAAAACTATTCTGGAATAGGAAAATACAATAGCCCTAATGAATTTTTAAAAGCTATAAAAAATACTGGAATAAATATTTTATCAGTGGCTCACAATCACTCTTTGGATTATGGAGTAGCAGGATTAAATGAAACTGTAGAAAAGATTCATAATGAGGAAATAAGTGTAACTGGAATAAAAAATAATACAGAAAATGAGAATTCAACATTTACGGGAAATATAAAAGAAATTAATGGAGTGAAAATAGCAGTATTATCATACACATATGGCTTAAGTAATGAAAGTGAATTAACTGAGGAAGAAAAAGCGTATGCAAACTTATACGAAGAAGAAAAAGTAAAGTATGATATAGAGTATGCAAAAGAAAAATCAAATTTTATTATTGTAATAATGCATTGGGGAGAAGTTAATAATAGCTCAATAAGCCGATGGCAGATAGATATTAAAAATTATTTAATAGATAATGGCGTTGATATGATTTTAGGGTCTCATCCATCAATTATAGAACCGATGGAAGTGGTTAAAAATTCAGATGGTAAGAATGTTTTAGTAGCATATTCTCTAGGAAATTATATATCATCATTAACTTATTCTAATGCTGATGTAGAACTTATATTAAATATACAAATTTTGAAAAAATCTGGTGAAGAAAAAGCAGTATTAAGAAAGGTTGATTATACACCGATTTATTTACTAGATAATGGGAAAGACGCAGAAAATAGGTTTGAATTAAAAGATATGAAAAAGTTAGCGTTAGACTATTTAGCTGGTGATACAAGTAAAATAAATAGGCAAAAATATAATAGTATAGTACAAAAAATAGAATGGTTAAATAAAGTTGTAAATAATCAAGAAGGGGAATGAAATATATGAAAGTAGGATTTATCTCTCTAGGTTGCAGCAAGAACTTAGTAGATACAGAAATGATGATAGGATTATTCAGAGACAAGAATTATGAAATAGTAAGTGATCCTAAAATAGCGGAAGTTATAGTAATAAATACATGTGGTTTTATAGAATCGGCAAAGCAAGAAGCAATAAACACAATATTGGAGATGGCACAATATAAAAACCCTAAGATTGGAAATTGTAAAAAATTAATTGTAACAGGTTGTTTAGTACAAAGATACAAGGAAGATTTAGAAAAGACTATGCCAGAAGTGGATATGTTTTTAAGATATAGCGATTATGCTGAAGAAAAAGGAAATTCTGATAAAGTATTTGCAGATGTTTTTTCTGAATTAGAAGGTACCAAAAAAGAAAATGAAGAAAAATTACAATTCACAAATAGAATTATAACAACAGGAGATTGCTATGCTTATATCAGAATAGCAGAAGGCTGTGATAATAGATGCACATATTGTGCAATTCCATCAATAAGAGGAAACTTTGTTAGTAGAAAGATAGAAGATATAATAGAGGAAGCAGAAAAAATTGCAGAATCTGGAAGGCATGAGATTATATTAATAGCACAAGATACATCAAAATATGGACAAGATATCTATGGAAAGCCAAGTCTTGCCAAGCTATTAAAAGAATTATGCAAGATAGATGGAATAAAATGGATAAGATTTTTATATGCTTATCCAGAGACAATAACAGATGAATTAATAAAAGTGGTAAAGGAAAATGAAAAAATATGTAAGTATTTTGATATTCCAATTCAACATATATCAAATAAAATTTTAAAAAGAATGAATAGACATACTACATCAGAAGACATTAAAAGAGTAATAACAAAATTAAGAAAAGAAATTCCAGAAGTGATAATAAGAACAACTGTAATGGTTGGATTTCCAGGTGAAACGAAAGAAGATTTTGATGAGCTGTATGAATTTGTAAAAGAAGAGAAGTTTGATAGATTAGGAGCATTCATGTATTCGAAAGAAGAAAACACTCCTGCAGCTACTATGGGAAGCCAAATTCATTTTATGACTAAAAAAAGTAGGTACAATAAAATAATGAATTTACAGCAGCAAATATCAAAAGAACAAGAAGAGAAAAATCTTGGCAGAGAAATCAAAATTTTGATAGAAAATATCTCAGAAGATGGTGCTTACCTAATAGGAAGAAGCTATATGGAAGTTCCAGATATAGATGGATTGGTATATGTAAAGAACAGTGAAAATATTGAGTTAAATAAGATAAAAGGAAAATACATAGATTGCAAAGTAGTTGATACAAAAGAATATGATTTAATATGTGAAGAAATATAGAGAAGAATAATAACAGTTGTTGAATAATACTTGACTTTAAGGTGATATTATAATATAAAGTATAAAGAATTTATAAGTGGAGGTAAATAAAATGGAATTAAAAGGTTCAAAGACAGAAAAAAATTTAATGGAGGCATTTGCAGGTGAATCACAAGCAAGAAATAAATACACATATTTTGCTAGTGTAGCAAAAAAGGAAGGATATGAGCAAATTGCAGCGCTATTCTTAGAAACAGCAGAGAATGAAAAAGAGCATGCAAAAATTCATTTCAAATATTTAAATGGTATAGGTAACACAATGCAAAATTTAGCAGATGCAGCAGCTGGTGAAAACTATGAATGGACAGATATGTATGATAGAATGGCAAAAGAAGCAGATGAAGAAGGATTTACAGAAATAGCAGCAAAATTTAGAGGAATAGCAGCAATAGAAAAAGAACATGAAGAAAGATATAGAAAACTATTAGAAAATGTACAAAATGGAGAAGTATTTAAGAAAGGCAGCATAACAATATGGAAATGTAGAAACTGCGGCCATATAGTAGTAGGAACAGAAGCACCAAAAGTATGCCCTGTCTGCAATCATCCACAATCATATTTTGAAGTAAAAGCAGAAAACTATTAATCGGAGGAAATTTAAAAATGGAAAAAACAAGAGGATTCGAAGTGGCAAAAGGATTCGAAGATAAGCAAATAAATTTACCAATTAGAAAAACAAAATATTCAGCAGGGTATGATATAGAAGCAGCAGAAGATACAGTTGTTCCAGCTTTTAAGCCAGGAATTGCACCAACTTTAGTAAAAACAGGAATAAAAGCATACATGCAAGATGATGAAATGCTATGCTTATATAATAGAAGCTCAAACCCAAAGAAAAAAGGTTTAATATTGGCTAATAGTGTTGGAATAGTAGATAAAGATTATTATGGCAATGATGATAATGATGGACATATAATGTTTGCTTTCTATAATATAAATCCAACAGACACCATAATAAAAAAAGGTGACTGTATGGGACAAGCAATATTTGAGAAGTTTTTAATATCAGATGATGACACTGCAGAAGGCGCAAGAGTAGGCGGTTTTGGCTCTACTAGCAAGTAAAAAACATGTGGAATTTTGTAGCAGAAAACATAGAAAAACGAGTATGAAAAATGATAAAAAATGGTAAGGTTCCTTTTGACTTTTACCATTTTTTATGTTATAATAAGAACGTGGTAAAAAGAGATTTATATAACCTTTATAAAACCTATTATACATTTTGAAAGGAGAATTACATATGTTTAATGTAGGAGATAAAATAGTATATCCAATGCATGGAGCAGGAACGATAGATGCTATAGAGCAAAAAGATATTTTAGGAGAAAAGCAGGATTATTATATAATAAAAATGCCTGGAGAAGTAAAGGTTATGGTACCTATTGCAAAGGCTTCTCAAATAGGAGTTAGAAACATAATTAATAAAGAAGAAGCAGAAAAAGTATTAGAAGTATTAGAAGCAGATGAAACAGAGATGTCAAACAATTGGAATAAAAGATATCAAGGTAATATGCTAAAAATGAAAAGTGGTAGTGTATACGAAATAGCTGATGTTGTTAGAAATTTAAGCTATAAGCAAAAAGAAAAAGGCTTGTCAACAGGTGAGAAGAAAATGCTTAATAATGCTAAGCAAATATTAATAAGTGAATTAGTACTAGCTGAGCATGCAACAGAGCCAGAAGTAGAAAAATTAATTGAAAATAAAATTAATTTATCATTTGAAGAACATAAAATGGCAAATGGAACAAATTCAGAAGGCAACAACATAGTAAGTAAATTTATTCCATTTAATAACGTAGGAGAAGATAATAATTAAGTATAAAAGCTTGATTATTGTGGAAATAAACAAAAAATTAACGGCAAATCTATTCCGTTAATTTTTTTTCTTATCCTATATTTACATAAAAATTTGTCATATATGTATAGTAAGAAGGATTTATAATGTTTATGTCGAATATATACTAGTATAGAGGAAGGTAGCCAAAAAATGGTGAGATATAGTGATGAATTATTAGAAGAAATAAAAAGTAAGAACGATATAATAGATATAATATCAGAATATGTAACATTAAAAAGAAGTGGAAGAAGTTTCTTTGGTCTATGTCCTTTTCACAAAGAAAAATCACCTTCTTTTTCTGTGTCACCAGATAAGCAAATTTTTCATTGCTTTGGCTGTGGCGTTGGTGGAGATGTATTTCGTTTTATAAGCAAAATAGAAAATGTGAATTTTAAAGAAGCAGTTGAACTTTTGGCTAACAGAGCGAATGTACAATTGCCAATATTAGAAAATTCTGGTGATGAAAAATTAGCAATGCTGAAAGATAAAGTGTATAAAGTTAATGAGTGTGCGGCATTATTTTATCATCAAAATTTATATACTCCCATAGCCAAACCGGGGCAGGAATACGTAAAAAAAAGGCATCTAGATAATAAAACATTAAAAACATTTATGATTGGCTATTCAGGTAGATTTGATGAGCTGTATAAAGAGTTGAGAAAACAGGGGTTTCAAGATGAAGAGATACTAGCATCAGATTTAGTAAATAAGAATAGTGATGGAAGATACATAGATAGATATAGAAATAGATTAATGTTCCCGATATTTGATGTGAGAAATAAAGTAATTGGCTTTGGAGGAAGAGTTTTAGATGATAGCAAGCCTAAATATATAAATTCACCAGAGAACATTGTTTATAGTAAAGGAAGAAATTTATTTGCTATGAATATTGTAAAGCCGCAAAGGCCTAAAACAATAATAATGGTTGAAGGTTATATGGATGCAATTTCTTTACATCAAAGAGGAATAAATAATGCAGTAGCATCTCTTGGTACAGCGTTAACAGAAGCCCAAGGAAGATTGCTAAGAAGAAGTTGTGAAAAGGTAATAATAGGGTATGATGCAGATGGCGCTGGGCAAGCGGCAACACTTAGAGGATTGGAAATATTAAATAATTTAGGATGTGACATAAGAATATTACAAATAGAAGGAGCAAAAGATCCAGACGAATTTGTGGTTAAATATGGACCAGAGAAATTTCAAAAATATGTAGATAAAGCTATATCGTTAGTGGAATTTAAAGTTAAAATGTTAAAGAAAGAATTGAATTTAGAAGTTGTAAACGACAAAATAAAATTCTTGAATGAAGTTGCAAAGGTACTTTCAAAAGTTGAAAATAGCATGGAAAGAGAAGTGTACATAGACAAAATTTCAAGTGAATATATGGTTTCAAAAGAAGCAATATATTCAGAAATAAATAAATTGCTATATGCAAACAATAAAGCTGAAAAGAAATTAGAAAAGCCGATCCAAACT
This sequence comes from uncultured Clostridia bacterium, assembly GCA_934122115.1. Taxonomy (GTDB): domain Bacteria; phylum Bacillota; class Clostridia; order TANB77; family CAG-508; genus UMGS1901. The sequence goes on from CAKOVU010000004.1 coordinate 42,329, forward strand.
TTACAAGTTAAGCATGAAGAAGAAGAAACTGTTGTTGATGAAAAAACTCAGAGAAAAGAACAATTAATAATATATTTATTGATAAATAATTATGAAAAAGTTTATCCAATATTTAAAAAAATAATAACAATTGATTTGTTAAAAGTGAATAAAAATAGAGAGATAGTCTCAAAATTATATGAAGAATGTGAAAAAGGAAATGTAAATATAGAAAATGCTGTTAATTGGTTTGAAGATGAAAACGTAATAAATTATTTATCAGGAATAATGGCGGCAGATTTTGAAATAACAGATTTGGATAAGAGCATAGAAGACATAGTAAAATCATATGAAAAAGAAAAATTAGTAATAGAAAGAAATCAATTATTAAAAAATATAGAGAATGCAAAACAAAGTCCAAAAGAAGAAATTGCAGAATTGGAAAAGAAATTGAATGATGTAATTATAAAGTTAGCTAAAATAAAATAGGAGGGAATTCTAAAAATGAGTGAAAAGAAAAAGGAAGATAAGATATCAATAGAAGGAGAAAAAGTAAACGAGATAATAAAAAAAGCAAAAGCTAAAGGAAAAATGACTTATGGAGAGTTGGCTTCAGAGTTAAATGATGCTAATCCAGAGCAAATAGATAAAATATTTGATGCTTTTGAAGATATGGGTGTAAGTGTAGAAAAAGACGATTTAGATATAGAAGAGCCAGATATTGAAGATTTAGAGGCTGTTGAAGATATAAAATTAGAAGATATAGATTTAAATAATATAGACGGTGTAAACATAGATGACCCAGTTAGAATGTATTTGAGAGAAATAGGTAGAATTCCTTTATTGAGCTATGAAGAAGAAACTGCGTTAGCACAAAGAATTTTGGATGGTGATGAAGAAGCTAAGCAAAAATTAGCAGAATCAAACCTTAGATTAGTTGTAAGTATAGCAAAAAAATATGTTGGAAGAGGCATGTTATTCTTAGATTTAATCCAAGAAGGTAATATGGGATTAATAAAAGCAGTAGAAAAATTTGATTATACAAAAGGATACAAATTTAGTACTTATGCAACATGGTGGATAAGACAAGCTATTACAAGAGCTATAGCAGATCAAGCAAGAACAATAAGAATTCCAGTTCATATGGTAGAAACAATAAATAAATTAATACGTACATCAAGACATTTGCTACAACAATTAGGAAGAGAACCATCTCCAGAGGAGATTGCAAAGGAAATGGAGATACCTGTTGAGAAAGTAATTGAAATTCAAAAAATAGCACAAGATCCAGTATCTTTAGAAACTCCAGTAGGAGAAGAAGATGATAGCCATCTTGGAGATTTTATACAAGATGATGATTCATTAGCTCCACAAGATGCTGCTGCATATACATTACTAAGAGAACAATTGGAAGAAATAATGAAAACTTTAACTCCTAGAGAAGCAAAGGTTTTGAAACTAAGATTTGGATTGGAAGATGGCAAAGCGAGAACGCTAGAAGAGGTAGGAAGAGAATTTAAAGTAACAAGAGAAAGAATAAGACAAATAGAAGCAAAGGCTTTAAGAAAATTAAGGCATCCAAGTAGAAGTAAAAAACTAAGAGATTATATGGGATAATGCTAGAAAGATTACAAATTGTAACACAATTGTAATAAAACAACTAAAAAGCCTAAAACTGTTGAAAATACTAAGAAAACTGCCAACGACATAAGAAACCATATTTTGACAATTATTCCTTTAAATGGTATAATGAAGCCATCTTAAAGGAGTGAGGAACAAATATGATTTACCCAAACGATATTACAAGTTTAAAGTCTGACATTGGCGAAAAAATAGGACAAAAAGTAATAGTGAAAGGAACTTTAGGAAGAAATAAACCTTTTGAAAAAGAGGCAACATTAGAAAAAGTATATCCAAGTATTTTTATAGTAAAGTATGATGAAAACGAGAGAAATGTTACTTATAGTTATACGGATATTTTAACGAGAACAGTAGAGTTACAGGTGTTTAATGGTGAAACTTATAATCCAATTTTACCACCAGAAAACTCAGAGAAAAAAAGAAAGAAAGAATATGATATTGGTTAATTAAATATATAAAATTCCTTGAAAAAGGAATTTTTTTTTATACTTGTAATATACATTAAATATGAAAAATTAAAAAGCGTAATAAATATGCTTAAAGGAAAGGAATGAAAAGTATGAGTATAAAAACGTCTAAAGAGAATATATGTGTAAACCAAATTATAGGACAAAAAGAAGAAATTATTAGAGTAGAAGGCGATGAAATTGTACCGGATATAAAACCAGATGTTTTAAGCATTGTATCAAGTACTGGTACAGTTTGTATATACAAAAAGGAAATACAAGATGGAAAAGTGCGTTTTGATGGAAGTATTTATATATATACAATATATATGGCAGATGATGAGACTTCAAGTATAAGAAGTATAAATTCTAGTTTGGATTTTAGTAAAACAATAGAGGTAAGCAACATTACACAAGATATGCAATTAGAAGATTATTGCCAAATACAATCAATAGATTGCAAAATACTAAATGGAAGAAAAATCAATTTAGAAGTTAGTATGAAAATGCAAGTGAAAGTATACTCGAATAATAATGTTGAAATAATAAATGACATTGCAGAAATAAACGATATACAGAAGCTTGAAAAAAGTTATACTATAAATTCACTACTGGGAAGTGGTAGTACAAAGGTAATTGCTAAAGATACAGTAAATATAAATCAAGAAGATAATTTATCTGAAATTATAAAGGTTAAAGTGGATATAAAAAATAAAGAAACAAAAATAAGTTATAATAAAATATTAGCAAAGGCAGATAATGTTGTAAATATTTTATATTTAACAGAAGATAATAGAATAGGTACTGTGTCTGCAGTTATTCCAGTTATGGGATTTATAGACATGCAGAATATAAATGAACAAAATTTGTGCGATGTGTCATATGAATTAAGGAATATAGCGATAAAACCTAATAATGTTGATGAACATTCTATATACATAGAATCGGAGATAGAAATTACGGGATTAGTATATGAAAATAAAGAAATGAGGATTATACAAGACTTGTACAGTCCATCAACAGAGTTGGAGTGCAAACAGAAAAAAATAAAAGTTATGCAAAATAAGAGAAGCATAAAGCAAACATGCAATATAAGAAAACAGGAAATGATTCAAGAAATAGGAAAAAATAAAATATATGATGTTGATGTAAGACCAGTAATCATAAATACACAAACAATAAATGGAAGAGTTTCATACGAGGGTGAATTGAATTTACGAATATTGTTTGCAAATGAAAATAATACTCAACTTCAGTGCAAAGATATTGTTGAACCATTTACATTTAATATAGCAGATGAACAAGTTACAGTAAACACATCTATAGAAACATATATGGAAGTGAAAATGCAAGACTTTATAGTGATGCCAGATGAAAGCATTGATATGAAGATTGATCTGGAATTTAATTTAAGTATATCTAATACGGAAGATTTAAATATAATAGATGAAATTAATAATGTAGAAAATAGAAACAGAGAAAAATATAGCATAGTGATATATTATACAAGGAAAGGCGATACTTTATGGAAGATAGCTAAGAGATTTGGAAGTACGGTGGATGACATTATAAGAGTTAATAAGATAGAAAATCCAGATGTTATTTTACCAGGACAGCAATTATTTATTCCAAGATAGAGTTATTGGAGATTTAAATGAAAATTGAAGATGGATACACTAAAATATATTCAAGACCACGAATTAAATTTAATAATAAAGCTAAATTAGATATTATACAAAAGGTATTTTTTATTTCTATTATAGCTGTTATAACTGCAACAATTATAATAAAGTCAATCAATCCGATTGTGGATACATTATGCTTAGATGCTGCTAAAAATATAGCAACTAAAATATCAAATGAGGAAGCTACTGCAATAATGGAAAAGTATAAATATGAGGACCTTGTTACAATTACCAAAGATGGCAATAATGATGTGGTTATGATACAAGCAAATGTGAATTCAATAAATGCAATAATTTCAGATATTCCAATACATATATTAGAAAAATTAGAAGAAAATGATAATAGTAGCATAAAAATAAGATTGGGAAGTATATTTGGAATAAAGATGTTATCTGGATATGGACCAAAAATAAATGCCAAAATAGCAAATACAGGGAATGTGGAAACAGATTTGAAATCTGATTTTACCTCACAAGGGATAAACCAAACTTTACACAGAATTTATTTAGAATTAAATATGGATGTAAATATATTAACACCATATCATATAGTAAATTCTAGAATCACGAATCAAGTATTAATAGCAGAATCTATAATTGTGGGTAATGTACCAAGTGCATATTACAATTTAAATTCTACAAACCCGAGTGATACAATAAGTGTAATAAATTAAAAAATAGAACCCAATTTCTTGGGTTCTAAAAATATTATCTCTTTGAGAATTGTGGTGCTTTTCTAGCTTTTTTAAGACCATATTTCTTTCTTTCTTTCATACGTGGATCTCTTGTTAAGAATCCGTTTGATTTTAAAGCTGGTCTGTATTCTTCTCTATTAGCTTCATTTAAAGCTCTTGCTATACCATGACGTATAGCTCCTGCTTGACCTGAAAATCCGCCACCTTTTACTGTACAAATAACATCAAATTTATCAGCTGTATTTGTAACTGTTAAAGGTTGTTTTACTATAACTTTTAATGTTTCTTCTCCAAAATATTCATTTAAATCTTTACCGTTAACAGTAATATTACCTTTACCACTAACTATTCTAACTCTAGCGATTGAACTTTTTCTTCTACCTGTGCCATTAAATACTACTTGTTCTTTTTTTGCTCTAGGCATTTCTTATTCCTCCTATAATCTAAAAATTCCAAATTTCTGGTTTTTGAGCAATGTTTTCATGCTCGCTGCCTGCATATACTCTTAATTTTTTAGCCATTTGTCTTCCTAAGCTATTGTGAGGAAGCATACCTGTTACAGCTAATGTCATCATTTTTTCTGGTTTGTTTTCTAACATAACTTTAGCAGAAGTTTCTTTCATTCCACCAATGTAACCAGAATGATGTCTGTACATTTTTTGGTTCAATTTATTTCCTGTTAAAATAACTTTTTCACAATTTATGATAATAACGTGATCACCTGCATCCATATTAGGAGTATAAGTAGGTTTATGTTTTCCTCTTAATAATTTTGCTGCTTCTGCTGCAACTCTTCCTAATGGTTTATTTGCGGCATCAATTATATACCATTTTCTTTCAATTTCACTTTTCTTTATACTATATGTTGTATTATTCATGGTAAAAAATACCCTCCATTCAAATAATTTATATATATGAAACAATTTAATAAATAACTACCGGGGAGAAGCTATTCATATCTTGTCATATTCACTAAATGCTCTACTATTTTATTATAAAAATTTAAAAAAGTCAAGTAAAAAACGAAAAAGTATTGACAATATATTTTTTTTAGTGTATTATAATTATTGTTAAAGAAGCAATCCGTGCTCACCTTAGCAGATAGCAAAAGGTTATTGATAAAAATTTAATATAATAAATTATATATTTTTTATTGTACGGATTGGCTTTAGAAGTCAATCTTATTTTTATGGAGGTGTTTTAATATAAAACAAGAGTTACTAATTAATGAAAAAATTAGAGCAAACAAAGTTCAAGTTATAGGAGCAAATGGAGAAAAGCTAGGGATCCTTTCATTATACGAAGCTTTAGATAAAGCAGCTGATGAAAAATTGGATTTAGTATTGGTATCGCCAAATGCAGAACCACCAGTTTGTAAATTAATGAATTATGGAAAATATAAATTTGAACAAGCTAAGAAAGAAAAAGAATCTAAGAAAAATCAAAAAACTTTTGAAATAAAAGAAATTAGAATTACACCAAATATAGAAAAACACGATTTTGAATTTAAAGCAAAAAATGCAAGGAAGTTTCTAGAAGATGGTAATAAAGTAAAAATTACAGTTAGATTTAGAGGAAGAGAATTAAATTATGTAAAAGCTGGAGAAGCCAATCTAAATCAATTTTCAGAAGCATTAGCTGATATAGCTGTAGTTGAGAAAAAGCCATTATTAGAAGGAAAAAATATGTTTATTATATTGGCTAAAAAAACTGAAAAATAAATAGTCAATTGTTATAAATTTAATTATCTTTAAGGAGGAGTAAAATATGCCAAAGTTAAAAACAAATAAAGCTGCAAAGAAAAGATATGATTATACAGCTACAGGTAAAGTTAAAAGAACAAAATCAAACAGAAGACATTTATTAGCAAATAAAACTTCAAGAGCTAAATCAAGAGGAAAAATCCAAGATGCTTACGCAGATAAAACATGTGAAGCAGGAATTAAAAAATTACTACCATATGGTAACAAATAAAGGAAGGTGAATAGAGAATGGCAAGAGTAAAAACAGCAATAATAACACGTAAAAAGCACAATAAAATATTAAAAAGAGCAAAAGGATATTATGGAGCAAAGCATTATAGATTTAGAATGGCTAAACAAGCTGTTATGAAATCTGGAGCATATGCATATGTAGGAAGAAAAGATAAAAAATCTAATTTCAGAAAATTATGGATAGCAAGAATAAATGCTGCAGCAAGAATGAATGGAATGACTTACAGTAACTTAGTTAACGGATTAAAGAAAGCTAATGTAGTTATAAACAGAAAAATGTTGGCTGAAATGGCAGTTTCAGATCCAGTTGCTTTTACAAAAGTTGTAGAGATTGCTAAAAAAGCAAAATAAGATAAATAAAATTGTAGAATTCATATGAGTACTACAATTTTTTTATTTATATCTAAAAAAGGAGAACAAGAAATGGAAAATTGGTTAGAAAGAGAAGAATTATTAATAGGAAAAGAAAATGTGGAAAAAATAAATAATACGAAAGTAGCAATATTTGGCTGCGGAGGAGTTGGCTCATATGCAGTAGAAGCATTAGCAAGGGCAGGAATTGGTAAGTTTGTGTTGGTAGATAAAGATGTGGTTGATTTAACAAATATAAATAGACAACTAATTGCAGATACTACAACTGTTGGACGTACTAAAGTAGAAGTTGAGAAAGAAAGAATTTTAAAAATAAATCCAAAAGCTAGTGTGGAAATATATAAAGAATTCTATACTGAAAATAATAGAAATGAGTTAGTAAGAAACGATTACGATTATATAGTTGATGCTATAGATTCAGTGTCTTCTAAAGTTGCACTAATACAGACTGCACATGAAAAAAATATAAATATAATATCTGCTATGGGAATGGGAAATAAATTGAATCCTACTATGATAAATGTTGCAGATATTAGCAAAACTGAAGTATGCCCACTGGCAAAGGTAATGAGAAAAAAGCTAAAACAATTAGGAATATTACATACAAAAGTGGTTTATTCAAAAGAATTGCCAACAAGAGCTGATAATAGTGAAGAAAACAAAAGGACAACAGCTAGTATAAGTTTTATGCCTTCAGTAGCAGGTTTAATAATAGCAAGCGAAATAATAAAAGATGTTATTTGCAAATAAAATTGCATAATTTTATAAAAAAAGGAAATGCTAATTCTGAAAATGAAAATTTGGAGGTAAGAGATAAATGGAAAAACATTTAATGATAACAGGGTCTTCAAAAGTTTCGTGGAAAGATGCAGTTATTCAAACAATAGCAGAGGCATCAAGAACTTTGGATTACCTAACAGGAATTAGCATTTTAAACCAGAGAGCAAAAATAAATGAGAATAGAATAGTTGAATATTATGTTGATGTAGATTTAACTTTTATGATTGATAGAGAAAGGGAGTAAAGAGGAGTTATGGAAAAGATTAATACGCCTAAAGAATATAGCGATTATGTAGATAAAAAATCTCCTAACTCACCAATATTAAAAAATTGTTTTAATGCTTTCTGGGTAGGAGGATTAATTTGTTCAATTGGACAAATTATTATGGATTTTTGTATGTATAAAGGTATGGATAATACACTTGCCTCAACAGTTGTTTCTATATCTTTAATAGCAGTTTCTGCAATATTAACTGGACTAAATGTGTTTAACAGGATTGGAAAATTTGCAGGTGCAGGCTCTTTAGTACCAATTACAGGTTTTGCAAATTCAATTGTTTCTCCAGCGATAGAATACAAATCAGAAGGTTACATTATGGGTGTTGGAGGAAAAATGTTTACAGTTGCAGGGCCAGTTTTAGTTTTTGGTATTTCTACATCTGTAATTATAGGAATTATTGCATCTATATTTTAAATTAATGGAGGTTTTAGTGTGAAAAAGATAGGCAAGCAAACTATAAGCTTTGATGAACCACCGATAATTGTAGAAACTGCATCAATAGTAGGACCAAAAGAATCAGATGGTCCGCTAGCCAAGTATTTTGATAAATGTTTGGAAGATGAATTTTGGGGAGAAAAAACATGGGAAAAAGCAGAAAGCAAAATAATAAAAGAAACTGTAAATTTAGCAATTTCAAAAGCAAATTTAGCTAATACAGATATAGACTATTGCTTTGCAGGAGATTTATTAAATCAATGTCTTTCTTGTGATTTTGGATTAAGAGAAACCAATATACCGTATTTTGGAATATTTGGAGCATGCTCTACATTTGTGGAAGGAATGTGTTTGGGTTCTGTTTTTATAGAAGGAAAAGCTGCAAATAATGTAGTATGTGCAACTTCAAGCCATTTTTGTAGTGCTGAAAAACAATTCAGGTTTCCTTTGGAGTTAGGAACACAAAGACCACCAACAGCACAGTGGACTGTTACAGGGGCTGGTGCTGCAGTGTTATCTTCAAACGGAGAAGGACCTAAAATAACTAATATAACACCAGGGAAGATTGTAGATATGGGAATAAAGGATGCAAACAATATGGGAGCAGCAATGGCACCAGCAGCATTAGACACTTTAATAACTCATTTACAGGATACTGGAAGAAAGCCAAGCTATTATGATGCAATAATAACTGGAGATTTAGGACATGTAGGTAAAGAAATATTAGCAGAAATGGCCGAAAGTAAAGGGTATAATATAAATTCTAATTATAATGACTGTGGAGTATTGATGTTTGACAAAGAAAAACAAGATACTCACTCGGGAGGAAGTGGATGTGCTTGTATAGCAACTACTTTTTCTGGCTACTTTTTTAAACAATTGAAAGAAAAGAAAATTAAAAAAATATTATTGATGGCAACAGGAGCTCTTATGAATTCCACAAGTACACAGCAAGGTGAAACGATACCAGGAATAGCACATGCCGTATCAATTGAAATTTAAGGAGGTCAATTTAAATGGAATTTATACAAAGCATTGACTGGATGCAATTATTAAGATGTTTTATAACAGGTGGAGCAATATGTATAATTGGTCAAATATTATTAGACAAAACAAAACTTACACCTGCAAGAATATTAGTAACTTTTGTAACGGTTGGAGCAATACTTGGAGGATTAGGAATATATAAATATTTAATAGATTTTGCTGGAGCTGGAGCAACAGTACCTCTTACAGGATTCGGAGCTAATTTATCAAAAGGGGCAATTGAATCTGTAAAAGAGATAGGCGTTTTAGGAGCTTTTATTGGTGGAGTTAAAGCTTCTGCAGGAGGAATAGCAGCAGCTATATTCTTTGGATATTTAGCATCTTTGATTGCAAAACCAAAAATAAAAAAACAATAATATATCAAAAAAATATTGAAAAATAATGTCGGTAATGATATAGTAATAATCGAAAATAAATTAAGGGAAGGAAGATATATGGAAAACGAAGTAGTAGCAAAGAAAACAAGTTATTTTACCGGAATTATAGGAGCTTTAATAGGCGGAATCATAGCATCTATTCCATGGGTATTAGTGTATGTATACGGGAACATGATGTTATCTTTATTAGCAGTGTTAATTGCTGCAGGAGAATTCTATGGATATAAAATATGTAATGGAAAAATAGACAAAAAATTGCCTGCAATAATAATGGTTTTAGCAATAATAATAGTAACAATAATTACATTGTTGGTAATTCCTGCAATGTTATTGCAAAAAGAAGGCGTAAATGTAACGACTGATTCTATAGGCACTTTATATTCATATAGTGAATTTAATAGTGCAATAATAAGAGATTATTTGATAGCTTTGATTTTTACAGTTTTAGGAGCAAGTGTGGTAACTGCAAATTTAAAAAAGCAATTGCTTAATGGAGATGGAAAGGTAGAATTAGATCTTTCAAACAATGAAGAATTAATGAAACAAAGGCAAAATGCGATAGATACAATTAAACCAATTTTTCAAAAATATAATGCAGTAAATAAAGATGCTGCGATGACTAAGGAAGAAGTATTAGCAGAAATAGAAAATGAAAATGCAAAAACGTATTTTAAATATTTAGAAAGTTATAGCATAATAAAAAAGGAAAAAGGTAAATTTTATTATTGTGAGGAGAACGAAAAAAATACAAAACCAAAAACTTCTACAGGTTTAATTTTAGGAATAATAATTGCAGTAGCAGTAGTTATTACACTTGTATCTATACCATTAACTGATAAAAATGTATCAATTAAAACAGAAGGAAATGATGATGTAAATTTTGCTATTCTAGGTGATTGGAATACACTTAATGAATACAGCCAAGATAATGGATGGACATATTATAAATATATAAGTAATACAAATGCATTATATGAAAATGTACAGTCAGAAGATGGAACAGTTGATTATACAAAGTATCCAGCAAGAATAGGAATAGCATATGATGCAGAAACATCAGAAGAAAGCTATAGTTCAATAGAAGATTTGAAAGATATATTGGAAAGCTATATCAAAGAAGAGTTGAGACCAGAAGAATACAATATGGAAATAACAACAACTCAAAAAGGTTATGATGCGTTAAAAGCAAAGGTTAAATATACAAGTGATCCGCAGGAAGTAGATTATTTGTATTATATATATAAAGATGGCAAACTTGCATATATAACGGCTTCAACATTTAATATGGATGATGAAGAGCAATTAGAAAAAGATTCTGAAATGATATTAAATAGTTTCGTTTGGAACAACTAAATAATATAAAATAAGCTAAAACTAATAGGCTAAAAAAAAACACTCTTTTTGTGTTTGATTTTAGCCTTATTTTTTATTTAAAGGAGGAAAAAATATGGGAACAAAGTATGTATTTATAACAGGTGGAGTAGTATCTGGTTTAGGAAAGGGAATAACTGCGGCTTCATTGGGAAGATTATTGAAAAATAGAGGATATAAGGTTGCTAATCAAAAATTTGATCCGTATATAAATGTTGACCCTGGCACCATGAGCCCTTATGAGCATGGAGAAGTGTTTGTTACTGATGATGGAGCAGAAACGGATTTAGATTTAGGACATTATGAAAGATTTACTGATGAAAGTTTAAGCAAAAAATCAAGCATAACAACAGGAAAAATTTATCAAAGTGTAATAGAGAAAGAAAGAAGAGGAGATTACTTAGGAAAAACGGTTCAGGTAATTCCACATATAACAAATGAAATAAAGAAAAATATTTATGATTTGGGAAAAACAGGAATAGATGTGGTAATAACCGAAATAGGAGGAACTGTTGGAGACATTGAAAGTTTACCGTTTTTGGAGGCTATTAGACAAATTGGAATAGAAAATCCGCAAGAAGATGTAATATATATACATGTAACTTTGCTGCCATACATATCTGGTTCAAATGAGTTAAAATCAAAGCCAACTCAACACTCTGTAAAGGAGTTACAATCTATAGGAATAAAGCCAGATATATTGGTATGCAGAACGGAAAAAACGATAACTCAAAGTATAAGAGAGAAGATATCATTATTCTGTAATGTAAGGTCGGAAAATGTAATTGCTAACTTAACAGCATCAAATTTGTATGAAGTTCCATTGATGCTAGAAAAAGAAGGCCTTGCGGTGAGCGTTTGCAATCATTTGAAGTTAGAAAATGTAAAACCTAATAATGCTAAATGGCAAGAAATGATAAATAAATTTACAAAAATTGATGATGAATGCAAAAATAAAAAGAAAGTAAAGATTGCGATAGTGGGAAAATATGTTAAACTAGAGGATTCTTACTTATCTGTAGTAGAAAGCATAAAACATGCAGGATACGAAAATAATGTTGGGGTTGAGATTAAATTTATAGATTCAGAAATTATAACGGAGGATAATGCTGAAAAAAAATTAGGTGGTATGGATGGAATAATTGTTCCTGGAGGATTTGGAAACAGAGGAATAGAAGGAAAAATACAAACAGTTAAATATGCAAGAGAAAACAAAATTCCATTCTTAGGAATATGTTTGGGAATGCAAATGGCAGTAATAGAATTTGCTAGAGATGTATTAAACTTAGAAGATGCGGATTCATTAGAATTTAATGAAAATACAAAAAATCCTGTTATACATATAATGGAAAATCAAAAGAACATTACTAAAAAAGGTGGAACTATGAGACTTGGTGCATACCCATGCGTATTAAAAGAAAATACATTGGCTTATAGTTTATATGGTAAGAAAGAAATATCGGAAAGACATAGACATAGATATGAGTTTAATAATGAATATAAAAAAGCAATGGAAGAAAAAGGAATGGTATTTTCTGGTACATCACCAGAGGGCAATTTAGTAGAAATAGTAGAATTGAAAGATCATCCATATTTTATAGCAGGGCAATTCCATCCAGAGTTTAAATCTAGACCGGATAGACCACAACCTTTGTTTGTTGGATTAGTTAGAGCTGCTAAAAATAAATAAGAAAAGACCAGGTTAGATACCTGGCCTTTCTGTGCCTCCAGTTAAGAATTCTTGATTCTGGAGTAGATTAAGCTTCTTCTTTTTTATACGCTGGCCAATATGCATCTGCATATTCCTGTAATGTTAGAGACTCTTCATTCTCTGAATTGTATGCTAGATTCCTCCTATTAAGCTCTTGAAGAAATCTAACTGCATCAGTTGAAGGTAGATTGCTCAACTCCATATTAATAAGTTGACTTCCTATCTCGTCAGCGTAAAGAAGAATCCGCCTTTTCATTATTAGACACTTCCTTTCTAAAAAGTTACAAATATTATACAATAAAATTGAGATAAAAACAATGAGTTATATAAAATTTTATAATATATTAAAAATTCATGAATAGAATACAATGTGAAGATTGTGTGAAAAATGAAAGCGATGTATTGACTTTTAAAAATAAAAGGTATAAAGTATTAGCAGTCGTTAACAAAGAGTGCTAACAACAAAGTACATAATATTCAAGGAGGTAATAAAAATGTTAAAACCATTAGCAGACAGAGTGGTAATTAAAATGTTAAAAAGTGAGGAAACTACTAAAAGTGGAATTATTTTAGCAGAATCTAGCAAAGAAAAGCCACAGATAGCAGAGGTAATAGCTGTAGGACCTGGAGGAGAAGTAGACGGCAAAGAAATAAAAATGTATATAAAAGTAGGAGATAAAGTTGTAATAAACAAGTATTCAGGAACTGAAATAAAATATGAAGGCGAAGACTATATAATAGTAAAACAATCTGATATTTTAGCAATAGCTGAATAGGAACCTTTGCAATAAAAGATATAAAAGAATGGAAGGTAAATTAAATTTATATTTAGGAGGAATTTAAAATGTCAAAAGAAATTAAATTTGGAGAAGATGCAAGAAAATCTTTATTAGATGGTGTAAATAAATTAGCAGATACAGTTAAGGTAACACTTGGACCCAAAGGAAGAAATGTTGTACTAGATAAAAAATTTGGTGCACCACTTATCACAAACGACGGTGTTACAATAGCTAAAGAAATTGAATTAGATGACCCATTCGAGAACATGGGTGCAAGACTTGTTAAAGAAGTATCTACAAAAACAAATGATGTTGCAGGTGATGGTACTACAACAGCAACTGTTTTAGCACAAAGTATGATTAAAGAAGGTGTTAAAAATGTAGCTGCTGGTGGAGATCCAATGGCAATAAAAAGAGGCATGTCAAAAACTGTAGATATGGCTGTTGAAGAATTGAGAAAAATAAGTTCACCAGTAAACGGCAAAGAGGATATTGCAAGAGTAGCAAGTATATCTGCAAATGATAGAGAAATTGGAGAATTGATTTCAGAAGCAATGGAAAAAGTTTCAAAAGATGGAGTTATAACAATAGAAGAATCAAAAACTTCAAATACGGAACTTACTGTGGTAGAAGGAATGCAGTTTGATAAAGGATTCGTTTCTCCATATATGGTAACAGATACAGAAAAAATGGAAGCAGTTATGGATAATCCATATATTTTGATAACAGATAAAAAGATAAGCAATATTCAAGAAATATTACCATTACTAGAAAACATAATGCAACAATCAGGAAAATTAGTAATAATTTGTGATGATGTAGAACAAGAAGCTTTATCTACTCTTATCCTAAATAAATTAAGAGGAGTATTGAACGTATTAGCAGTTAAAGCTCCAGGATATGGAGATAAACGAAAAGAAATGCTTCAAGACATAGCAATTTTAACTGGTGGAGAAGTTATAACATCAGATTTAGGATTGGAATTAAAAGATACACAAATAGAACAATTAGGAAAAGCAAGACAAGTAAAAGCTGATAAAGAGCATACAATTATAGTTGATGGTGCAGGAGATAAAGAAAAAATAGCTGAAAGAGTATCACAAATAAAATCGCAAATTGAAGAAGAAAAGAGTAGCTATGAAAATGAACAACTACATGAAAGACTTGCTAAACTAGCAGGAGGCGTTGCAGTAATAGGTGTTGGAGCAGCTACTGAAATAGAAATGAAAGATAAAAAATTAAGAATAGAAGATGCATTATCTGCAACAAAAGCTGCAGTAGAAGAAGGAATAGTTGCAGGAGGAGGAACAGCATTTATAAACATATTACCAGCTGTAGAAAAATTTACAGAAGAATTGCAGTCTGAAGAACAATTAGGTGGAAAAATAATAGTAAAAGCTTTACAAGAGCCAGTTAAACAAATTGCTATTAATGCAGGACTTGAACCAGCTGTTATATTAGAAAAAGTTAAGGCTTCAGAAAGTGGAATAGGATTTGATGCTAAAAGCGAAGAATATGTAGATATGAAAAAAGCAGGAATAGTAGATCCTACTAAAGTATCAAGAAGTGCATTACAAAATGCTGCTTCAATAGCATCAATGGTACTTACAACAGAAAGTATAGTAACAGATAAAAAAGAACCAAAAGAGTGCAATTGTGGAGCACATGAAGATGCACAAATGGGTGGTATGTATTAATCATCTTTCCATTGACAAATGGTAAAAATATAGTATAATATTATTATGTATAGTAATGAAATTGCGAAAGGATTTTATATAGATGGCTAAAATATGGAAAAAACTATTATTAGTAATATTAATAATTGCATGTTTATTTAATGTTGTGTCAAAGCTTGTAAAAAGATTTTCGTTGAAAGATGAATTACAGGCTTCTGCACAATATGTGGTTGATAAAGTTCAAGAAGAAAATAAAAAATAGGTTTATTATACTTGAAATTATTAATAATCTATGTTATGATAATAAACAGCAGTTTTATTAAGAAAAGGGAGAGGTGAAATACAATGAGAGAAGGAATACATCCAAATTATGAGGAAGCTACAATAACATGTGCTTGTGGAAATGTGATGAAAACAAACTCAACAAAAAAAGATATGAAAGTTGATATATGTTCAAAATGTCATCCATTCTGGACAGGAAACTTAAAGAGAGAAACAACTGGTGGTAGAGCAGATAGATTTAAGAAAAAATACGGAATACAATAAAATAAAAAGAATGAGTGAGCTCATTCTTTTTATTTTGATATAACATATTGAATATTGATAAAATTGAGAAGTTGTATTATAATTTACAAAAAAGAAAGGTTAAGTCATGCAAAATAAAGTAGAAAAGCAAGAAGAATATATTAATAAAGTAAGAGCAATAAATAGTGGGAAAAATTTAAAATATGTGATATTAACTATGGGATGCCAACTAAATGAAAATGATTCTGAGAAAATAGCTGGTATGCTAGAAAATATGGGATATGAAAAAACTGAAAAGTTAGAAGATGCGGATTTTATAGCTTTTAATACATGTTGTGTTAGAGAAAATGCAGAAGATAGATTATTTGGAAAATTAGGAGAAGTAAAAAAATATAAAGAAAGCCGAGGCACAATAATTGCTATCGGTGGCTGCATGATGCAAGAAAAGCATATTGTGGAAAAATTGAAACAGAGTTATCCATTTTTTGATATAGTTTTTGGAACACATACATTACACAAACTTCCAGAGGATATATATAATTCGCTAATATCAAGAAAAAGAATAGAAGATATATTGGATATAGATGGAGAAGTTATAGAAGGATTACCGATAAAAAGAGATGATAACATAAAGGCTTCAGTTCTTATAATGAATGGATGCAATAATTTTTGCACATATTGTATAGTGCCATATGTAAGAGGAAGAGAAAGAAGCAGAAAAGCAGAAGATATAATTTCAGAAATACAGCAGCTATCTAATGAAGGATATAAAGAAATAACGTTATTAGGACAAAATGTTAATTCATATATGAGAGTAGAAAGAGAAAAAGGCGAAGATGTAGGAGAGATTAATTCATTTGCTAAACTTTTGCTTGAAATAAATAAAATAGAAGGAATAGAAAGAATAAGATTTGTTTCACCTCACCCTAAGGATTTTACAGATGATGTAATACAAGCAATTAAGAATTGTGAAAAAGTATGTAAAATAATACATTTGCCATTACAATCTGGAAGCAGCAAAATATTAAAACAAATGAATAGAAAATATACAAAAGAGCAATATTTGAAATTAGTAGAAAAGATGAAAAAAGAAATTCCTAATATAGTTTTTTCTACAGATATAATAGTTGGATTTCCTGGCGAAACAGAGGAAGATTTTGAAGATACTTTAGATGTTGTAGAAAAAGTATGTTTTGAGCAAGTGTATATGTTTATATATTCAAGAAGAGTTGGAACTCCAGCTGATAAAATGGAAAATCAAGTTCCAGAAGAAATAAAACATGAAAGGTTTGATAGGCTGAAAAAATTAGTAGAAAGACAAATAGAACAAAATAATAAAAAATATGTAGGAACAGTACAAAAAGTGTTAGTAGAGGGAAATAGTAAAACTAACAAAAATTTACTTACAGGCAGAACAGAAACAAACAAAGTTGTTAATTTTGAAGGAAAAGATGAATTGATTGGAAAAGTAACAGATGTAAAAATAGAATCAGAACATATGTGGTATTTAAAAGGAGAAGGGAAGTAGAAAAAATGGCAGAATTTTCACCAATGATGCAACATTATCTTGCAACAAAAGAAAAATATAAAGATTGTATTTTATTTTATAGATTAGGCGATTTTTACGAGATGTTTTTTGATGATGCTGTAAATGTATCACAAGAATTAGAATTAACGTTAACAGGAAAAGATTGTGGACAAGATACAAGAGCACCAATGTGTGGAATACCATACCATGCTGCAGAAACATATATTTCAAAACTTATAGAAAACGGTCACAAAGTAGCTATATGCGAACAATTAGAAGATCCAAAACTTGCTAAAGGAATAGTAAAAAGGGATGTTATTAGAGTAGTAACACCCGGAACAGTTACAGAATCAAATTTACTAGAAGAAAAGAGAAATAATTATATTATGAGCATATTCAAGAAGGGAACTTTTTTTGGAATTGCTGTGTGTGATATTTCTACTGGTGATTTTTATGCAACAGAAATTAAAGAAGATAATAATTTTCAACGCTTATTGGACGAAATATCAAGATATTCTCCATCGGAAATTATTGCTAATAATATGCTATATGATTGTGAAGAAGAAATAAATAAAATAAAGGAAAGATTTGATGTATATATTAGCACAGAAGATGAAGAAAAGTTTTCTGAGAGTACTAAAGAAATATCTGAACAATATAGCTTACTTACAGATACAGGAAAAAATATAGATAAAATTGATGATAAACTATTTACAATATGTGCAATTAACGGCTTGATTGCGTATATAAACGATACGCAAAAAACAAAATTGGAACATTTAAACAAAATTATAATTTATACTATTACTAAATATATGTCTTTAGATATAAATGCTAGAAGAAATTTGGAATTAACTGAAAAATTAAGAGATAAAAACAAAAAAGGTACATTACTATGGGTACTTGATAAGACTTCAACTTCTATGGGAGGAAGACTTTTAAGAAGATGGATTAGTGATCCTTTGATTGATGAAAATGAGATAGAGAGTAGACTAGAAGCGGTAAAAGAATTAAAAGAAAATGTTATATTAAGAGGAGAGCTAAAAGACAGATTAAAAGGTGTTTATGATATAGAAAGATTAGCAGGAAAAATATCATATGGAAGTGCCAATGCAAGAGAATTAAATTCTTTAAAAGCTTCAAGTAGTAAATTGCCAGAAATAAAACAATTATTAGAAAATACAAATTCCAATATGCTAAAATATCTTTACGCAAACTTAGACGTATTAGCAGATATTAATGCCCTAGTAGAAAATGCGATTGTTGATGATCCGCCAATAAGCATAGCAGAAGGTGGAATAATAAAACTAGGTTACAACCCAGAGATTGATAAGTTAAAAACAGCTATGACACAAGGAAAAACTTGGCTTGTAGAGTTGGAAGCAAGAGAAAGAGAAAAAACAGGAATTAAGGGCCTAAAAGTGGGATATAATAAGGTGTTTGGGTATTTTATAGAAGTAACAAAATCAAACCTTTCACTTGTACCAGAAAATTATATTAGAAAGCAAACTTTAACTGGTGGCGAAAGATATATTACTGAAGAATTAAAGGAATTAGAGAGCCAGGTTTTGGGAGCCGAAGAAAAGGTAGTTTCTTTAGAATATAATGCCTTTGTAGAAATAAGAACAAAGATAAAAGAACAAATAGAGAGAGTACAGAAATCTGCTAACATAATAGCTATGTTAGATGTTCTATGTTCATTTGCAACTGTAGCTGAAGATATGAATTATTGTATGCCGGTTGTGGATAATAGTGGAGTGATAGAGATAAAAGACGGAAGACATCCTGTTATAGAAAAAATGCTACCTAGCGGAAGTTTTATTGCAAATGATACATATATGGATAAAGATGAAAATAGGTTATCAATTATCACAGGACCTAACATGGCAGGTAAATCAACATATATGAGGCAAGTTGCCTTAATAACTCTTATGGCACAGATTGGAAGCTTTGTGCCAGCAAGTTCAGCACATATAGGAATAGTTGATAAAATATTTACAAGAGTTGGAGCTTCAGATGATTTGAGCATGGGACAAAGTACTTTTATGGTAGAAATGATGGAAGTAGCCTCAATCTTAAAAGAAGCAACTAATAACAGTTTGGTTATTTTAGACGAGATAGGAAGAGGAACGTCAACTTATGATGGCTTATCAATAGCTTGGGCAGTTGCTGAATATATTGCAAATAAAGAAACTTGTGGAGCAAAAACTGTTTTTGCAACTCACTATCATGAATTAATAGATTTGGAAAATAAATTGGATGGAGTTAAAAACTATTCAATAGCGGTAAAAGAAAAGGGTGAAGATGTAATTTTCTTAAGAAAAATAGTAAAAGGTGGAACAGATGAAAGCTATGGCGTCCATGTCGCTAGACTTGCAGGAGTTCCAAAGATAGTTACTAAAAGAGCAAATGAGATTCTAAAAAGCATTGAAAGAAAAAATGCATTGACTAATGAAACTATAAACAAAAAATCAGAGAGTAGAAATGTAAATGGTCAACTCGATATGTACAATTACAAACTTGCTCAAATAGCACATGAGTTAGATAAGGTAAATGTGAATGAATTAACACCAATAGATGCACTAAATACCTTAGTAAAAATAAAAGAAGAGATGAAGTAATAACTTAAAAAAGTAATAGTACAAAAAATAAAAAATAGTAAGTTTTTTCTTGCTATTTTTTTATTTCTAGTGTAGAATATTATAAGTATTATTATATTAAAAAGGAAAGGGAAAAATTAATGAAAAAAGTAATAGCTATTTTAACAATTTTACTTTGCATAGTATGTGCATGTACAACTGTATTAGCCGTAGGTGAAAATATAGTAGATAAAGAAACAGAGAGCAAATTAGTTGAGCTAAAAGATAAAGAGTTAAAAACATTAGAAGATTACAAAGTGGCTTATGGGTCAGATACATATGGCCTTACAGCATATATGTTACATAAAGTTCAAGTGTATAGTATTCCAATTGGGTTTATAGCTATTGCAATTGGAGCAATATACCAATATGTAATAGGAATAAGAAAGTTGGATGTAAGAGATAAAGGATTTGGCTTAATGATAGCAAGTATAACATTACTTGTAATATGCCAAGTTTTACCGCTAGTATTTGCAATTGTTGTAAAAGGTTGGAGGGGTTAACAAATGAAAGTTTTATTTGCAGTAAATAATGAAAAAGTCTCAGAATCAATTATGAAAAAATATCAAGCAAAATATAAAGAGATAATTTCTGCCAAAAATGTTTATTATTTTAATGCAATAATAAAAGAATTACAAAAAGATAAAAGTTATGATAGAGTAGTTATAAGTGAAGACTTGGAACCATATTCAAATAAAAATTATGAAATGATAGATAAATTTATATTTGAAAAGATGGATAGCATAAGTGATGAAGCATCTAATAGCACAGAAGGTGAAATTCCAATAATATTCATTTGTTCAGACAGAAGAGAAAAAGGAGAACAAATATTATTAAAACTATTTTCAATTGGAGTATATAGTGCCCTATTAGGAAATGATAGGACTATAGATAATGTGTGCTCATTAATAAATAAACCTAGAACTAAAAAAGAAGCAAAGGTTTATTACAGAATAGAGTCTGATAGTGCTGATTATAGATCTGAAAGAACGGAAGATGTGAATGAGGCAGAGATTCAAAATATAGTAAATTACTTTAAGAAAATTGGAAAGAATGAAACAAAGTGCATTGAAAGTTATAATAGTATAGCTTCTCAATATACAATTGAGCAACTTAAAATTATAGTTAGTTTCTTGCCACTTATGACAAGGGCAATATTAGAAGAAAAATGCCCTAAATATCAAGAGTTGATGGTTGGAAGTGTAAAATCAAAGATTAAAACAACACAAGGAAATATAACAACGAAAGATATAAAAAGTAAGCCAGCAGCTTACAATCCAAATAATGCCAACAAAATAAACCTAATAGAAGAACAATTAAATAGGTCTAAACTAAGAAAACCAGTAGTAATTCCGTCAACTGTTAGTTCAGATAAAGTTAGAAGATTGTATAAAGAAGAACAGGAAAAAATACCTAGTATAATCAGTGCAAACAAAGAAGATGTTACAGAAAAAATAGAAAATAATGTGGTAGAACCTGTGAAAAGAGGCAGAGGCAGACCGCCTAAGAATAAAATAGTAGAAGAAGTTGAAACTGTGGAGCCTGTAAAAAGAGGTAGAGGCAGACCACCTAAAAAAGTACAAATAGAAACAGAACCTGTAGTAACAAGTAAACCAGATGAAGATGTAAATTTATTTGGATTAGCTGATGATACAAATAAAGAAGTTGAAGAAGTAACTCCAGAAAGACCAGTAAATAACAATTATACACAGCAAGAAGAATTAGGTGTTTTACCAGGTATTTATGATGACGACGATGATGATACAAGCAATATTTTACCAGGATTATATGATGAACCAACTGAAGAAACATTATCAGGAGACTATAATAACTTAGAAAATAGAACATCATCAGTTCCAGAAAGAAAAATGGAGTATAGCAGTTTACCAGAATCTTACAACAATACTAATATGCAACGTGAAACCGATTTATCAAATTTATTAACTAGTGATAAAAAGATTGTAGCATTTGTAGGAACATCAAAAAATGGAACATCTTTCTTAGTAAATAATCTAGCAGCAATGCTTTCATCAAGAGGCATAAATACGGCAATATTGGATTTAACCAAAAATAAAAATGCATATTATATATACACTCAAAATGATGAAAATTTAAGAAATATATCATATAATTGTGTGGAAAATTTAAGAAGAGGAATAGCAAAGGGAATACCAATAAACAAAAATCTTTCTGTTTATACAACTTCTCCAACAGAAGAAGTTAGATTTGATGATTATGGCAATATCTTAGAAACATTGGTAAAAAATCATTCATTAGTATTATTGGATTGCGATTTTGATACGGATTACAATTATTTTAAGGAATCTCAAGAAATATATGTTGTTCAAACTTATGATATATTAACAATTCAACCTTTAACGGCATTTTTGAGAGAATTAAAAGATAGAAATATATTAGAGCAAAGTAAACTAAAAATTGTAATTAATAAAGCATTAAAAGTAAGAGGATTAACAGAAAAAATGATAGTGGGAGGCATATCTTCTTATAATGATCCAAATATGTCATATATGAAAGAATTATTTGATAAAGATACAGTGATGTATGTAACTGTTCCGTTTGAAGAGCAAACATATTCAAAATATCTTGAAGGATTAATGATGTGTGAAATATCTTTAAATGGATATTCGAAAGGATTATTAGAAAGCTTACAAAAACTTGGAAATATGGTATATCCATTAATATCATCAAATAGACAACAAAATCCACCAAAGAATTACAATAATTATGAAAAAAGAAATACTACAAGCCAGTTTGGAAGAAATATAGATGATACATTAAATAAAATGAGAAGAAACTATTAAATAGACGATTGGGGTGAAAAATTTGGAGTTAGCAGCAATAATAATTTTAGTATTAATCATAGTAGCGTTAATGATGTATAATATGTCAATACATAAGAAAATTGATACATTCAATAACATTAGTCAACAGATAAATAGTTTGAATGTATTACAAGACTTTATGAATACACTAAGTGAAGTATCAAGTGCTAATGAAAAACTAAAAAAGATAAATGAAATCCTTATAGAAAAGTATAGTATAAAATATTCAACAATAGTGGTATACGATGGAGCTGAATATGTTATAAAAGCATCAAATGTGGCAGAAAAACATTGGGATACTTTAAAAAGATTACAAGAAGAACCTATATTCAAAGAAAGTATAGAAACATCAGTCCCTAAATATATTACTGTAAATAATGAGGGAGAAAGATTACCATATCAAAAAATGGAGTTTGCAAGAGCAAAATCAGCAATGTTTTTCCCATTATATATAGATAATGTGTATATTGGGTATTGGATAATAGAAGGAAACACCCCACATGAATTTGATAGTATAGATACAACAATTTTGGAAGTTGTGAAAAACAATATTGTAGCAATTTTAAAAACAGTTCAAAACCAAACAGTAATAGAAAATATTGTAAGAGATGATTTGTATTCAGACTTAAAAAGCGCCGAATATTTATATGCTGATGGAAGAAAAATTATTGACCAATATACTACTTCAACTGTGTGCTTATTTAAGATAATTAATTTGGTAGAAATAAATGAAAGGGTAAGTAGAAAAACAGGTAATGAAGTGATAACAGAAGTTACAAATCGTATCAAATCCGAATTAGCACCAGAATACATTTTTGTAAGATATATGGGGCCAAAGTTTGCAATAGTTTTCTCAGGTGTTGAGCCAACAGGAGTAGAACAATTTTTGCAAACAATGAAAGAAAATGTGGAGAAATTACAGATAGAGCCAGCAGATGATTATGATGGACAACCTATAGAAGTAAGCCCAAAAATAAATATAGCCTTAACTACATATTATAAAGGAACAGCATTAGAAGGTACAACTAAAAAATTGGAAGAGTTTTTAGATAATGATAATGAAAATGCAAGTAATATAAATTACTTATAATTATTTTAGAAAGGAAATTTAGTGTGTATGATTACAGACAAAACAGTTAGTTTTAATGTAGAAAAAGAAAAAAATACGAAGACAAAGGAAATAGTAAAAGAAGTTTACGATGCTTTAACAGAGAAAGGATATAATCCAATTAATCAATTAGTAGGATATATACTTTCAGGAGATCCAACTTATATTACAAACCATAATAATGCAAGAAACTTAATAAGACAAATTGAGAGAGATGATTTATTAGAGCAAATGGTTAAAACATATATAGGATTGGAAAAATAAGTATGAGAACTTTAGGAGTGGATTATGGTGATGCAAGAATAGGACTAGCTATTACTGATGCTTTAGGAATAACGGCTCAAGGGCTAGAAACGATTCATCATAATGCAAATGATAAGATAGCATTAAAAAGAATAGAAGAAATAATAAAGCAGTATGACATAGATACGATAGTAGTTGGGCTCCCATTAAACTTAAGTGGACAGAAGACACAAAGAACAGGAGAAACAGAAAAATTTATTCACAAATTAAAATGCAGATTTAATAAGGTAAAGATTGACACAATGGATGAAAGGCTAACTACAGTTGAAGCGTATAAAACGATGAATTTTTTGAATATAAATAAACATAAAAAGAGAGATATTGTAGACACAATATCTGCAGTATATATATTGGAAAAATACATGAAAAAGAAAGAATAAGATTGACATTACTTGAAATAATAGTGTATAGTATATATAATTATTTCAGTTATGAATAAATATTAAAATTGAAAGGAGAAAATATAAAATGAGTGAAGATATCAATAACAATGAAGAAAACAATTTAGAAGATGATAACATAGTAATTTTAAATGACGAAAATGGTGAAGAGGTAAAATTTGAATTCCTTGATTTAATAGAATTAGATGGAGAAGAATATGTAGTTTTACTTCCTGTAGAAGAAAGTGATGAACCAGGAGAAGTAGTTATATTACAAATAGAGGATTCTGATGATGATTCAGAAGAAGAATCATATGTTAGCGTGGAAGATGAAGAAATCTTAAATAAAGTTTTTGAAATATTTAAAGAAAAATTTAAGGATGATTTTGATTTCGTTGATTAATTAAACCAATACAACAATCCAACTTTAAATAAGTTGGATTGTTGCTATTTAGATAAAAGGAGATAAAATAATGAAAAAATTTAGTACATGGATGATTTTATCAATAGGAGTAATATTTTGGGGATTAAGGATTGCGGCAGTTTATACAGAAACAATGGGAATAGATTTTTTAATAAAACCATTGGATACCAATACAGAAATAATATTGTTATTCACAACTTTGTTAGCATTTATATTAATAGCAAAAAGAAAAATATTGGGTGTAATAATATATATTGTAAGTTATTGGGGATATTTTGGAATGGATTTATATTCTAAAATGATGAGTACTACTTCTAATGTGCAAGATGTTATGAATGTTTTTATTTCATTTGTTGGAGTGCTATTACCATTATTTAGCTTATTCGATTTTATATTAGATAAAACAAGAATAACAAATACACAAGAAAAGAAAACCAAGTGGTTCTATGAGAATAAAAAATATAATAGAGAATTTGATGAAAGGGCTGATAAAAATAATTATAGGACTCTATAATTATTTTTATTGCCTAAATATAGAAGGGCGTGTAGAAATGAATCAAGAAGAAAATATACTAGGAAAGGAAAAAATAGGAAAATTAATAAGAAAGTTTTCTATACCTTGCATAATATCAATGTTGGTAAACTCATTATATAATATTGTAGACCAAATCTTTATTGGGCAAGGAGTAGGATATTTAGGAAATGGAGCAACTAATATAGTATTTCCATTAGTAATGATAGGTTTAGCTTTTTCACTAATGTTTGGAGATGGTGCATCGGCATACTTAAGCTTAAAACTTGGTGAAAAGAAGAAAAAAGAAGCAGAAGCAGGAATAGGAAATGGATTAGTAATTTCCTCAATAATATCAATAGTATTTACAGTTATAGTATTAATATTTTTACCTCAATTTCTAAAATTGTTTGGTTGTACAGAAAATCTTGAAGAATTTGCAATGACATATGGAAGGATAATTGCATTAGGTTTACCTTTTTCAATGATAGGAACAACTTTAAATTCAATAATTAGAGCGGATGGTAGTCCTAAATATTCAATGGTAAGCATGGTTACAGGGGCAATATTAAATACAATATTAGACCCTATTTTTATTTTTAAATTTAATCAAGGTGTTGCAGGAGCAGCAATTGCTACTGTTATAAGTCAAATTGTAACATTTGTATTAAATGTTATGTACATAAAGAGATTTAAAAATATTAAATTGAGTAAAGAAGCTTTAAAATTAAAGCTAAGTGTTTGTAAAAAGATTACAATGCTAGGAATAAGCAGTTTTATAACTCAGATGAGCTTTGTTTTTGTTGTAACTGTAGAGAATAATTTGCTTGGAAAATATGGTAAAGAAAGCAAATTTGGAGCTGAAATTCCTATAACGGTTTTAGGAATTGTAATGAAAATAAATCAGATTTTGAATAGTATAATTGTGGGCATTGCTGCTGGAAGTCAGCCAATATTTGGATATAATTACGGAGCAAAAAAATACGATAGAGTAAAAGAAACATTAAAAATTGTGTTGGGATCTAGTTTAATAATAAGCACTATAGCATTTATTTTATTCCAAACAATACCAGATAAACTAATCTTAATATTTGGTAGCGGCGATGCTAATTATATGGAATTTGCGTGTTTAGCGTTTAGAACTTATTTATTGCTTTGTATATGCAATGGAGTTCAAATTCCATCAGGAATATTCTTTCAAGCCATTGGAAAGAGCGTAAAGAGTGTTATATTATCACTTTCAAGACAAATATTAATATTAATTCCAGCGATGATTATATTAAGCAGTTCTTATGGAATAATGGGAGTATTAAGTGCAGGACCAGTAGCTGATGGTATAGCTTTTGTTTTAGCAGTAGGGCTTTTATTAAGAGAAAACAGATATTTAAAAGCCGGCAATAAGAATGAAAAAGAAACAACTAAGAAAGCTATAGAAGAAGATGAGGCAATAAATAGCGGAATTGTAATAACAATAGCAAGAGAATATGGCTCTGGTGGCAGATATATCGGAAAATTGGTAGCTGAAAAATTAGGTTTAAAATTGTATGACAAAGAATTTATCGAAAAAATGGCAGAAGATACTGGTTTATCAGAAGAATATATAGCTGATAATGAAGAAAAAAGATTAGCATTAGATAGTTTTAATAATGGGTATTATTCTGGATTAAATAATGCAGACGAATTGTTTATAAAAGAGTCAAATTTAATCAAGAAGTTGGCTGAAAAGGGCTCATGTGTAATTGTTGGAAGATGTGCTGACTTTATATTAAGCGAAAAACCAAATGTTTTAAAGATTTTTATTAATAGCAGTATGAAAAATAAAATAAAAAGAGCGATAGAATTTTATCATATGGATTCTGAGAAAGCTGAGAAAGAAATTAACAAAATTAATAAATTAAGAGCGAACCATTATAAATATTATACAGATCAAGAATGGAGAGAACCATCAAATTATAATATATGTATAAATAGTGATTCTCTAGGAATTGATAGAGCTGTAGATTTGATATGTGATACTGTAAAAGAAGCAAAATTAGAATTATAATAAGATGTTATAGGAGATAAAATGCTAAAGAGAATAATTTGTTTAATATTAGCCATTATATTTTATTTGTTGGGAATAATAGGATTAGCAATCCCTGTAGTTCCTCAAGTACCATTTTTTGTAGCAGGAACAGTGCTTTTAGCAGTAGGATTTAAGACTGTAAAAAACATGATACTAAAAAATGGATTTTATAATAAACATTTGAAAAGTACTGTTGATAAAAACAAAATATTAAGTAAAGTGTTTAATGAGGAGAATCAATTAATGGATAAACAAAAAATATATGATTATATCAAAAGCAGGAATATATGGTATGAAATAACTGAACATGAAGCAGTTTTTAGCATGAAAGAATTGAATAAAATTGAGGTAAAATATCCTGAATATGATGCGAAAAATTTATTTGTTCGAGATGATAAAAAGAAAAACTATTATCTTATAACTGTAAGAGGAAACAAAAGAGTTGACTTGAAAAAATTAAAAAAAGATAATAATTTACGCAATTTAAGCTTTGCTTCAGAAGAGGAATTACTAGAGCTTATGAATTTAAGACCTGGAAGTGTATCTCCATTTGGCTTGCTAAATGATAAAGAAGATAAAGTAAAATTTTATTTAGATAAAACTTTTATGGAAGGTGAACGTATTATAGGAGTACATCCAAACGATAACACAGCAACTGTATGGCTAAAAGCAGAAGATTTAGTAAGTATAATTGAAGAAAATGGTAATGAAGTAAATATAGTAGAACTTTCTTAAAACATAATTTTATACAGGAGTTAAAAAATGAGCGATTAGTTGAAAATCGCTCGTTTTTATGTTAAGATATAAAATGTATTGAATGAGAAAAGGTGGAAAAGATGAATAACGAGAATAATATAAATATTAACTGGTACCCAGGTCATATGGCTAAAACGCTTAGGCAAATTGAAGAAGATTTAAAACTAGTAGATGTAGTAGTAGAAATTTTAGACGCTAGAATCCCAATTTCAAGCCAAAATCCAGAAATAAGAAAAATAATAAAAAATAAGAAAAAAATAGTGATATTAAATAAAAGTGATTTAAGCGACGGAAGAGAAAATGCAAAGTGGGTAAAATATTTTGAAAAATGTGGAATACCAGCGATATTATGCAATTCGACTACAGGAGATGGAGCAAGCAAACTTATAGATACTGTAAATGAAGTAATGAAAGAAGATAAAGAAAAGGCATTAGGTAAGGGAAGAATAGGAAAGATAATTAGAATAATGATAATTGGAATTCCTAATGTGGGTAAATCTTCATTTATAAATAGGATAGCTAAGAAGAGTGCCACACAGGTTGGAAATAAGCCAGGAGTAACAAAACAAAAACAATGGATACGATTAACAAATAATATTGAGTTGTTAGATACACCAGGGGTATTATGGCCTAAATTTGAGAATCAAGAGATAGCATTAAATTTAGCATATACAGGGACTATAAAAGCTGAAATTTTAGAAGAAACAGAGGTTGCTTATCACCTTACAAAATATCTAGTGGATAACCAATTAGATGAGCTGATTCAAAAATATGGGATTGAGAAAGCTGCAGTTGAAGATATATTAAATGAAAATGAGTATGAGGAA
The DNA here is from genome assembly GCA_934122115.1 of uncultured Clostridia bacterium. Taxonomy (GTDB): domain Bacteria; phylum Bacillota; class Clostridia; order TANB77; family CAG-508; genus UMGS1901. Next base: position 71,506 of record CAKOVU010000004.1, read on the forward strand.
AATGAAAAGATAGTTGAAATAATGAATATGATAGGAAGAAAAAGAGGAGCCATAATAAAAGGCGGAAATATAGATTTAACTAAGGTTTCTAAAATAATATTGGACGATTTTAAAAATGGAAAATTAGGAAAAATTACAATTGAGAAAGTGGAGGAATAAATATTGCAATACATAATAGAAAGAGAAAAAACAATAGAAGAAGTAGAATTAATGTCACCACTTATATGGGCATATATAGGAGATTGTGTATATGAATTATATATACGAGCACATTTAATTAATACTACAAAATTAAAGCCGCATATGCTACATATAAATACAATAAAATTTGTTAAAGCAGAAGCGCAGGCAAGAACCTTGAAAAAGATTGAGGGCATGCTAAATGAAGAAGAGCTAAATATTGTTAGAAGAGGAAGAAATACACAAAACCATCATTTACCTAAAAATGCAAATCCTCAAGATTATATGTATTCAACAGCATTTGAGGGATTAATTGGATATTTGTATTTAACAAAACAAGATAAAAGATTGGAAGAAATATTAAAAGAATGCATAAAATAATTGACTAATTATAAAAAAGATGATATTATTTATATTGTCTTTTATAAAAGGCCCCTTGGTCAAGCGGTTAAGACGCAGCCCTCTCAAGGCTGAATCATGGGTTCGATTCCCGTAGGGGTCACCAAAATTAATATAACATTGATACTACATAACTTAGGTTATGTAGTATTTTTTTACAAAAAAATGTTTGCAAAACTATTGACAAAAATAAAAAAACGAAGTATATTATGTACAAACAAATATTTGGTGTGGAGGTTAATATGATTTCTACTTTACATATAAAAAATATTGGAATTATAGATGATGTTTTAATAGATTTTAATGATGGTTTAAATGTTATAACAGGAGAAACTGGTGCGGGAAAAACATTAATAGTGGACTCTTTAGGAATAATAGCAGGTGGCAGATTCTCGAAGGATATGATAAGAAAAGGTGAAAATAATTCTTTTGTGGAGCTATGCTTATATATACCGAATAATCCAATATCTATAGATGGAAATATAATTGTATCCAGAGAAATAAATTCTAATGGTAGAAATCTTTGCAAAATAAATGGTAGGTTAGTTACGGTAAACGAATTAAAGGAATTCATGAAGAATATAATAGATATACATGGGCAATATGATAACCAAACATTAATGGATAAATCATATCATACTAAGTATATGGATTCTTTTATAGGAAACAATATTGAACTTTTAAAAGAACAATATATTGAGATGTATAGAAGATATAATGAAATAAAAAGAGTGTTAAAAGCAAACTATGGAGATGATAAAGAAAAACAGAGAAAATTAGATTTGCTAAAATATCAAATGAAAGAAATAGAAGCGGCTAATTTAAAAATTGGAGAAGAAGACGAACTTGAATCAAAAAGAAATTTAATGATGAATGCAGAAAAAATATTGGAGAATTTGAATAATGTAGATAATAATTTAAATAATTCTGCAATAGATGTAATAAGTGACTCAATTAGAAGCCTAGAAAAGATAAAAAACATAGATAAATGTTATGAAGAAAAATTAAATGAATTAAAAAATATATATTATGAAATTCAAGAATTAGCAAGGGATATATCTGGAATAAAAGATAATATTTCGTTTGATGAACAAGAAAGAAATGAAGTAGAAACAAGGATAGATGTTATACAATCTTTAAAAAGAAAATATGGAAATAGCATTGAAGAGATATTAAAATATAATGAAAGTGTAGAAGATGAAATATCCAAAATTGAAAACTCGGAAGAAGAAAATAAAAAATTAAAAAGTGAACTAAAAGAATTAGAAGCTCAAATGATTGAATTATGTGAAAAAATTACAAAATTGAGAAATGAATATGCTATTACTTTAAATTCTAAAATAAATAAAGAACTTTCAGATTTGGATATGCCAAACGCAAGATTTAATGCTAAAGTTGTTAAACTAGAAGAATTTACAGAGAGTGGTTTAAGTTGCATTGAGTTTATGATATGTACTAATGTTGGAGAAGATGAAAAACCTCTAAGCAAAATTGCATCTGGAGGAGAAATGGCAAGATTAATGCTAGCAATAAAAACAGTTCTTGCAGATGTTGATGAAGTTCCTGTATTGATTTTTGACGAAGTTGATACTGGAATTAGTGGTAAAGCAGCTAATATGGTTGGAAAGAAACTTAAAAAAATAAGTAAAAATCATCAAGTATTAATCGTAACTCATTTAGCTCCAATTGCTGCAAAAGGAGATTATAATTATTTTATCTATAAAGAAGTTGAGTTAAACAAAACAAAAACAAAAGTTAAGAGATTGACGGAAGATGAAACAATAAACGAAATAGCTAGAATAGCCTCAGGAGAAGTAACCGAAGTAACCAGAATTCATGCGAAAGAATTAAGAAAAACAAGTGTAGCATAAATATTTACATATATAGAAATGTATTATATAATGTATACATATTGTTAGTAAAGGAATGAAGAATATGTTTAATATAGATAGAAAATATTTATATATAATACTTGGAATTTTGGTAGTGTTTTCATTGGCAAATTATATAAATAACCCTACAGAATTATTAACTTTATTATTAACACTTCCAGGAGTAATAATAGCAATAACATTTCATGAGTTTGCACATGCTTGGACAGCATACAAACTTGGAGATAATACTCCAAAAATGCAAGGAAGGGTAAATCTAAATCCACTATCACATATAGATCCATTTGGATTTGCAATGCTAGTATTTGTTCACATTGGTTGGGGAAAACCAGTAGAAATAAATCCGAGAAATTTTAATAGAAAAAAGTCAATGTCTGCTCAGGAGGCTTTAGTAGCTTTTGCTGGACCTGCAATGAACTTAATTATAGCAATAATACTTACAGTTATATCTTTTTGTTTGTTAAAGTTTGCGCCAGCATTTGTATTGTTTAACCGTGTGGGAATAATTATAAGTACTATGCTAGAAATGGCTATTGTAGTAAATATAGGATTAGGAATTTTTAATTTAGTGCCATTACCACCTTTAGATGGCTCTAAAATATTAATGCACTTTTTGCCATATAATGCTAGAAATTGGTTTGTTAGCAATCAAAATATATTCTATATAGTATTTCTTGTAATTTGGATTACTGGAGCAGTAGGATATATAATTTCACCAATTATTAATGCAGTATATATTGGTCTTTATTCAGCGATAGGATGGATATTTGGCTTGTTTTAGAAGGGATAATATAAAAAATGAAAGACTTAATAATAATGGGAATTGAATCTAGTTGTGACGAAACATCTGTTGCAATTGTGAAGAATGGAAGGAAAGTGTTATCTAATGTAATTGATACACAGATAAGCATTCATGAAAAATTTGGAGGGGTAGTTCCTGAAATAGCATCTAGAAATCATGTGGAAGCAATTTCAAATGTGATGAAGCAAGCTCTAGCAGAAGCTAAAATAGATATAAATGATGTAGACGCAATAGCGTGTACATATGGACCTGGCTTAGTTGGAGCACTACTAGTTGGAGTATCATATGCAAAAGCATTAAGTTATAGTTTAAATATACCATTAATTGGAGTAAATCATATAGAAGGTCATATAGCAGCAAATTATATAACACATCAAGAATTAGAACCACCATTTTTATGTATGTTAATGTCTGGTGGCAATACACAAATAGTACATGTGAAAGATTATACCGAATTTGAGATACTTGGAAAAACGCGAGATGATGCTATAGGAGAAGCTTTTGATAAAGTGGCAAGAGTAATAGGCTTAGGATATCCAGGGGGACCTAAAATAGATGCATTGGCAAAAAGTGGAAAAACTAATATATCATTACCTAAAACTTATTTTGAAAATTTGGACTTTAGTTTTAGTGGAATAAAAACTGCTGTTATTAATTATAATCATAATGCAAAAGAAGAAGTAAACAAGGCTGATTTGGCTGCAAGTTTTGAAGCTGCAGTTACAGAGGTGCTTATTACAAATATAAAAAAAGCAGTAGAAAGAACTGAAATAAAGAAAATAGTGCTTGCCGGAGGAGTTTCTGCTAATAGTTATATAAGAAATGAGTTTGATAAACTAGCTATAGATAATGGCTTGGCAATATATTATCCTGAATTAAAATTGTGCACAGATAATGCGGCTATGATTGCAGTAGCAGGATATTATGAATATAAAAAAGGAATACGATCACAATTAGACCTAAATGCTGTGCCAAATTTAAAATTAAGTTAGCACTAGAGAAGGAGAGATAAATGGCTATATTTGCAATATCAGATTTACACTTGTCGTTTAATACAAATAAATCAATGAATATATTTGGATGGGATAAATATGAAGAAGAGATAAAGAAAGATTGGCAAGAAAATGTAAAAGAAAACGATCTAGTTTTATTACCAGGCGACTTTTCTTGGGAAATGAAGTTAGAAAATACTTATAAAGATTTTGAATATATAAATGATTTACCAGGTAAAAAATTACTTTTGAAGGGTAACCATGATTATTGGTGGAACACAGTAAGCAAAATGAGAAAATATATAGAAGAAAGTAAATTTGATAATATAGATTTCATATACAACAATAGTTATCTTTTTGACAATAAAGTAATTGTAGGAACAAGAGGCTGGAATTTAAATGATGAAACAGAAGATGACAAAATAAGAAAAAGAGAAGCTTTACGTTTAGAGTTATCTATAAAAGATGGAATAGAAAAATATGGAAGTGAGAAAACGATAATTGCATGTTTACATTATCCACCATTATTAAAAAATAGCAAAAACACGATATTTACACAAATATTAGAAAAATATAATATTAATACATGTATATATGGCCATTTACATGGACAAGCTAACGAAAATGCTTTTGAAGGAGAATTTAATAATGTAAGATATATTATGGTAAGCTGTGATTACACAAAATTTAAGTTGGTGAGAATTTAGTGCAAAAAGCTTGCAATATGAAGAAATTGTGGTATAATAAACTAGCAATTTATGTAAAACATAGAAAGGATTGAAATTAATGGAAATCAAAGTAGAAAATACAGAAAACAAAAATGAGGTTAAAATAAGCTTTAAAGTAGAAGCTGAAAAATTTGAAAATGCTATAAAAAGTGTATATTCAAAAAATGCAAAATATTTTGCAATACCAGGCTTCAGAAAAGGCAAAGCACCATTCAACATAGTAGAAAAAAGATATGGAGATGAAATTTTTTACGAAGATGCATTTAATGAATTAGTACCTGAAATTTATGAGAATGCAATTAAAGAAAAAAATATAGCAGCAGTTAGCCAACCTAGAATAGATATACAAAAAATGAAAAAAGGTGAAGACTTAGAATTTACAGCAACAGTACAAACAAAACCTGAAGTAAAACTAGGAAAATATAAAGGTATAGAACTAAAAAAAGTAGAGTATACTGTATCTGATGAAGATGTAAACCATGAAATAGGTCATATGCAAGAAAAAAATGCAAGAGTAACAACTGTTGAAGACAGACCAGCTCAAAGCAAAGACATAACAACAATTGATTTTGAGGGATTTGTAGACGGTAAAGCATTTGAAGGCGGCAAAGCAGAAGGTCATGAATTAGAAATAGGCAGCAATACTTTCATACCAGGATTTGAAGATCAAATAATAGGAATGAATAAAGATGAAGAAAGAGATATCAATGTAAAATTCCCAGAAGATTATTATTCTAAAGAATTAGCTGGAAAAGATGCTACTTTTAAAGTAAAATTACACGAAATAAAAGAAAAGAAATTACCAGAATTAGATGACGAATTTGCAAAGGATGTTTCTGAATTTAATACGCTTAAAGAATTAAAAGACAGTATAAAAGATAAAAAACAAAAAGAGAATGATAACAAAGCTAAAAGAGAAATAGAAGATGCTGCAATAGAAAAAGTTTGTGAAAATACACCGGTGGACATACCATCAGGAATGATTGATTCAGAAGTAGCTAATATGGTTTCTGAAATGGAACAACAATTATCTTATCAAGGAATTAGCTTAGACCAATATTTAAAAATAATGAATAAAACAAGAGCAGAAATTGAAGATAATTATAAAGCTCAAGCAGAGAAAAATATAAAAGCAAGACTAGTAATTGAGGCAATAATAAAAGAAGAAAATATAGCAGCTAGCGAAGAAGAAATAGCAGAAAAACTAAAAGAAATGGCAAACAATTATGGCAGAAAAATTGAAGATTTAGAGAAAAATGAACACTTAAAAGAATATATAGTAGAATCAATAAAAGCCGAAAAAGCCATCGATTTAATAGTAAAAAATGCAAAAATAAAATAGCATATATAATAGTTAGGGGGAATTATTTATAATATTGTATCGTATAATATTATTTACACTCACTAACTATTTGTTATATATAGAAGTTTTTTAATAAGGAGGAATTTTAATATGGAAAAAAATAGTTTGGTACCATATGTTATAGAACAAACATCAAAAGGAGAGAGATCTTACGATATATTTTCAAGACTATTAAAGGATAGAATAATATTTTTAGGGGAAGATGTTAATCCAACATCTGCAGGACTAGTAGTAGCACAATTGTTGTTTTTAGAGTCAGAAGATCCAGATAAGGAAATTTATTTATACATAAATTCACCAGGAGGTTCTATAACTGATGGAATGGCGATAGTAGATACAATGAACTATATTAAATGCCCAGTATCTACCATATGTGTTGGGCTAGCCGCAAGCATGGGCTCGGTTTTATTAGCATCAGGAGAAAAAGGAAAAAGATTTGCAACGCCAAATTCTGAAATATTAATACATCAACCATTAATTGGTGGAGGTGGCCTTTCAGGGCAAACTACAGAAATAAAGATACATGCAGATCACATGGTTAAAACAAGAGAAAAACTAAATAAAATATTAAGTGAAAGAACTGGTCAACCATTAGAGGTAATTAATGCAGATACTGAAAGAGATCACTATATGACTGCACAAGAAGCTTTAGAATATGGATTGATTGATGGAATTATGGACAAAAGAAATTAAATATTATAAAAATAATATTTTAAAAGATTAAAGGAGATTGATTATGCCAAAAGGTGAAAAAGACAGAAATATAAGATGTTCTTTTTGTGGAAAATCACAAAAAGAAGTTGAAAGAATTATTGCCGGCCCAGGGGTATATATATGTGATGAATGTATAAAAGTTTGTACTAATATTATAGAAAATGATTTGTATGAAGATAGCGAAATATCATCAGGAGAAGACAGAAGCAATGAATTATTAAAGCCTGAAGAAATAAAAAAAATATTGGACGAATATATTATTGGGCAAGATGATGCTAAAAAAACATTATCAGTAGCCGTATACAATCATTATAAAAGGATAAATAATAAAGAGAAAGAAAAGGATGATGTAGAAATACAAAAAAGCAATGTGTTATTATTAGGTCCAACTGGTTGTGGAAAAACAATGTTAGCTCAAACACTAGCTAAAATATTAGATGTTCCTTTTGCCATTGCAGATGCAACAACGTTAACAGAGGCAGGATATGTTGGAGAAGATGTTGAAAATATCTTATTAAAGTTGATTCAGGCTGCCGACTATGATGTTGAAAGAGCGGAAAAAGGCATTATATATATAGATGAGATAGATAAGATATCTAGAAAATCTGAAAATCCATCTATAACTAGAGATGTAAGCGGTGAGGGAGTACAACAGGCTTTATTAAAAATAATAGAAGGGACTGTAGCATCTGTACCACCACAAGGAGGAAGAAAACATCCTCATCAAGAGTTTATACAAGTAGATACTCAAAACATATTATTTATTTGTGGTGGAGCTTTTGAAGGATTAGAAAAAATAATAAATGATAGAATAGGCAAGAAATCAATAGGATTTGGAGCACAAATAGAAAGCAATAAAGAAATTGACAAATATAAGATATTTGAACAATTATTACCACAAGACTTGTTGAAATTTGGACTGATTCCAGAATTTGTAGGAAGATTGCCAATAATTACAACCCTAAAAGAATTGGATAAGGAAGCTTTAATAAGAATTTTAACAGAGCCTAAAAATTCATTAGTAAAACAATATAAAAAATTGTTGCAATATGATAATGTGGAACTAGAATTCAGTAAAGAAGCACTAGAAGCTATAGTTAATAAAGCGATGGAAAGAAAAACAGGAGCAAGAGGATTAAGATCTATAGTGGAAGAGATTATGAGAGATATAATGTTTGAAATACCTTCAAATAATAAAATTGAAAAATGCATAATTACTAAAGAAACTGTAGAAAATAATGAACCTCCAAAATTAATAATTAATACAAATAGAGAAACACCTGTTAAACAAAAAAGAATAACAACGAACAAAAAGAAGATAGAAACAGCATAATTATATAATATCGGAGAGAATATGGAAGATAAAAAGAAATATATAAGAAATTTTAGCATTATAGCTCACATTGATCATGGTAAATCAACTTTAGCAGATAGACTAATAGAAATGACGGGCGTACTTTCAAAAAGAGAGATGGAAAGCCAAGTATTGGATAACATGGATATAGAAAGGGAAAGAGGAATAACTATTAAGTCTCAAGCTGTAAGAATGAAATACAAAGCAAAAGACGGAAAAGAGTATGAACTTAATTTAATAGATACTCCAGGACATGTAGATTTCAATTATGAAGTATCAAGAAGCTTGGCTGCGTGTGATGGAGCTGTCCTTGTTGTCGATGCGAGTCAAGGTGTTGAAGCTCAAACATTAGCAAATGTTTATTTAGCTTTAGATAATAATCTGGAAATAGTTCCGGTAATTAATAAGGTTGATTTACCAAATGCTAGACCAGAAGAGGTAAAAAAAGAGATTGAAGACATAATAGGAATACCAGCTATGGATGCACCATGCATATCAGCAAAAACAGGATTAAATGTTGAACAAGTATTGGAAAAAATTGTATCTGATATACCAGCACCAACTGGAGATGAAAATGAACCATTACAAGCTTTAATATTTGATTCTATTTATGATAACTATCAAGGAGCTATTGCATATTGTAGAATAAAAAATGGTACTGTAAAAGTAGGAGACACCATTAAACTGATGGCGACAGGAAAGAAATTTGTAGTAACAGAAGTGGGGTATTTTGAACCCGGAACATATAACCCTGCCGAAAAATTAACTGCAGGAGAAGTTGGATATATCGCGGCTAGCATAAAAAGTTTGTCAGATATACGTGTGGGTGATACTATAACAAATAATGAAAAACCAGCATTAGAGCCACTTCCAGGCTATAAGAAAGTTAACCCGATGGTTTATTGTGGCCTTTATCCAGTTGATGGCAGCGATTATGAGAATTTAAAAATAGCATTGGAAAAATTAAAATTAAATGATGCTGCTTTGGAATTTGAACAAGAAACTTCGGCAGCATTAGGCTTTGGATTTAGATGCGGATTTTTAGGTCTACTACATTTGGAAATAATTGAAGAGAGACTGGATAGAGAATTTGATCTAAGTTTAATTACAACTTCTCCATCAGTTATTTATAAAGTGTATAAAACAGATGGAAGCATGCTGGAAATTTACAACCCATCGGACCTACCTAAGCCGGATGAAATATCAAAAATAGAAGAACCTTTTGTACAAGCTGAAATTTTAACACCTAAAGAATATGTAGGTAATATAATGGAAATATGTCAGAATCGTAGAGGAATATATATTGATATGAAATATCTAGATACAGATAGAGTAACATTAATATATGAGTTGCCATTAAATGAAATAATATATGATTTCTTTGACAAATTAAAATCAAAAACAAAAGGATATGCTTCATTTGATTATGAATTAAAAGAATACAGACCATCAAATTTGGTAAAATTAGATATCCTTGTAAATGGAGAGAATGTTGATGCACTATCATTCATAGTTCATAGAGATTCTAGCTATGAACGAGGAAGAAAAATGATAGAGAAATTAAAACAGGTTATACCTAGACAATTATTCACAATACCATTACAGGCGGCTATTGGTGGAAAAATTATAGCCAGAGAAACAATATCTGCAATGCGTAAGGACGTACTAGCTAAATGTTATGGTGGCGACGTGACGAGAAAGAAGAAGTTATTAGAGAAACAGAAACGTGGAAAGAAAAAAATGAGAGAAATAGGCAATGTAGAGATTCCACAAGAAGCATTTTTGTCTGTTTTAAAATTAGAAGATGAGAATTAACAAGAATGGAGAAAATATGAATAAAAATAGTCACTATGTAAAAGAAAATAATTCAAATGCAGAAAAGTTTGAAGATCAAATAGAAGGAAGAAATGCGGTTTTAGAACTATTGGAAAGCGATAAAGATATCAACAAAATTTATATAACAAAAGGTGAAAAACATGGTTCTATAACTAAGATAATAGCCAAAGCAAAACAAAGAAAAGTAGTAATTATAGAAGTGGAAAAAGAAAAAATAGCACAAATGGCGCAAACTGATGCACCGCAAGGAGTAATTGCTATGGTTCCACCGTTTAACTATTGTGAAGTTGATGAAATATTAGAATATGCTAAAAATAGAAAAGAAAATGCTTTTATATTAATATTAGATGGAATCGAGGATCCACATAATTTAGGATCTATTATAAGGACTGCAGAGACAGCGGGAGTTCATGGAATTATAATTCCGAAAAGAAGAGCAGCATCAGTAAACAGCACTGTGGCAAAGACATCGGCTGGAGCGGTTAACTTTATGAAAATTGCAAGAGTAAACAACATTAGTGAAACAATAGAATATCTAAAAGAAAAAGATGTATGGATTTATGGAACTGATATGAATACGAACAAGACTTACTATGATGAAGATTTAACAGGAAATGTAGCGATTGTTATAGGTAGTGAAGGTTATGGAATGAGCAGACTTGTAAAAGAAAAGTGTGACTTTTTAATAAAGATTCCAATGAAAGGAAAAATAACATCACTAAATGCTTCTGTTTCTGCTGGAATAGTAATGTATGAAGTTGTAAAACAAAGAAAATAAAAATAACAATATATGAAGATTAAAAATTATACAAAATTATCGATAAACATTAAAAAATCTATTGACACTAATCTTCATATATGTTATTATAATCATGTACTTTAAAACAAGCGAAAATATTATATATAAATTAGTAAAAAATGAAGCGAAAAAATAGAAAAAAGCAGTAATTACTAGTTTATTATTTTGCACAAAAAACGGTGTAAAAAATATTTTTAAAAAATTAG
>CAKOVU010000005.1:0-79348 GCA_934122115.1 uncultured Clostridia bacterium
AAACGTAAAAACAACAGGAGGCGGAAACGATTGCTATTGGGTATGGATACCAAGATACGCATACCAAGTGCCAACAAGAAGTAGTACAGCGTCAACAATACAAATAAAATTCCTAGAGGGAAAAACGAATAAACCAATAGGAGAAACAACAGAAATAACAAATACAACACCAACACCAGGAAGTTGGGTAGTGCATCCAGCATTTACAAATGCAGGAAATGGAGGCTTCGGAGAATTAAGTGGAATATGGGTAGCAAAATATGAGGCAAGTAGTAGTAGTTCAATAGTAGTAGAAAATCCAAGTGAAGATCAACTTGCAAACTATGGATACAGTGGAAGTAACTTAAAGGTAAGAGTAAAACCAAATGTAACAAGCTGGAGAGCAATCTCAGTAGGCTCAATATTTACAGTATGTCAAAATATAACAACAACAGGAAACTCATTAGAAGGAACAACCAACATAGATTCACATATGATGAAAAATACAGAATGGGGAGCAGTAGCCTATTTAAGTAGAAGCCAATACGGAAAAAATAGTACAGTATATAATAATCCATATGCGAACAACAATTCATATAATGGAACAATATATTATTCACCAATAACAGGACTATGCGGAAACGCACAAAGCTATAGTACTACAAAATATAATGACTCAAATGTGTACAAATATAATACAACAGAAGGCAAGAATGCAAGTACAACAGGAAATGTGTATGGAGTGTACGATATGGCTGGAGGAGCATGGGAATATGTAGCAGCTGTATTAAGTACAAAAAAATCTAATGAAAGTTTTTATAATTTTACAAATATAGATACCAAGTATTATGAAAGCTATGATGCTTATGATAATAGCAAATATGGAGATGCTGTGTATGAAACATCAACGAATTCAGAGGGTTTCTCGAGCTGGGATAACGACTACTCGAACTTTGTTGTGGAGTCCTACCCTGTGTGCTCACGCGGTGATCGTGCTAGCGCTGGAAGCTTTGCGGGAGTGTTTGCATTCGTCTGCAATTACGGAGGTCCCTATGCCTACGGCAGCTTCCGTCCGTGCTTAGTTAGTCCACACTTTGATGCTCACACAATGAGGTGATAGAGATGAAACTAACTCCAAAAGGCTATATGCCTAGGCTTATAGACAAAGAAGAAGAAAATTTAAAAATATTTGGCAAAGCCAACGACTCGTCGTTCGTATAGTTTCATTAGATGAGTTGAACTTTTAGACATAATATATTTAAAAAAATCTGAGTATACCGTAAAGGTTAAAAACTTTATGGTATACTCAATATTTATTTTGCTATAGGTTTTGCCAAAGTATCTTTCTTATAAATTATTTTTATGAGGTGATCTTATCACAAGTTATTTAAATAAAACAACTTAAACCTTGAAAATACTTAAAAAATGGTATATAATTTTTATTATTAAATTAAAGATGGGAGATTTTTATGTTTCAAAAATTAGAGGCAGTAGAAAAGAGATATGAAGAATTAAATAAAAAAATAGCAGATCCAGAGATAATTACAAGAACTAGTGAATGGACTGGATATATGAAGGAACATGCAGAAATAGAAGAAGTTGTTCTTAAATATAAAGAATATAAGAAAGTATTGCAACAATTAAATGATGCGGAAGCTATGCTAAGTGATCCAGAAATGAAGGAATTAGCAGAAGAAGATATCAAATCAGCAAAAGAGCAAATTCCAAAATTAGAGGAAGAATTAAAGATACTATTAATTCCAAAAGATCCAGATGATGATAGAAATATCATATGTGAAATAAGAGGCGGTGCTGGTGGCGACGAAGCAGCATTGTTTGCAGGAACTTTATTTAGAATGTATTCTATGTATGCAGAAAGAAAACATTGGAAAATAGAAGTACTAAACGAAAATGAAACAGGTTTAGGTGGATACAAAGAAATTTCATTTATGGTAACCGGAAAGGGAGCATATAGCAGATTAAAATTTGAAAGTGGAGTTCACAGAGTACAAAGAGTTCCAGAAACAGAAGCAAGTGGAAGAATCCACACATCAACTGCTACTGTTGCAGTACTACCAGTTGTAGAAGATGTACAAATAGAAATAAATCCTGCAGATATAAAATTAGAAGTTTTTAGAGCTTCTGGTGCAGGAGGACAACACGTTAATAAAACATCTTCAGCAGTAAGGCTTATACACGTTCCTACAGGAATCGTTGCAGAATGCCAAACAGAAAGATCACAAACTCAAAATAGAGAATATGCTATGAAGTTGTTGAAATCAAGATTATATGAAAAAGAAAAACAAGAACAAGATTCAAAATTGGCAAAAGAAAGAAGAAGCCAAGTAGGAAGTGGAGATAGAAGCGAAAAAATACGTACTTATAATTACCCACAAGGAAGAATAACAGACCACAGAATAGGATTTAGCATATATCAAATGGAAGACTTTCTAAATGGCAACTTAGATGAAATGATTGATAATTTAACTGCAGCAGATAGAGCAGAAAAATTAAAAGGCTCTGAAGAAGAATAATAAAATAATTATTGCATATTTATAAAATAGAATTATTTTAAATTTAAATGATTTTTCTAAAAATGTTGAAAATTGTAAAAAATTATGATATTTTATAGAAAAATAATGAAAGGGGTTTTTTTATGGTATCAAGTGGATATGCAAGGAGCTATAGCTCAACACCATCAATATTCTCAGAAGGAAATGCTGTATGGGTTATTATATCATTAGTATTAGCCGTTGTTGGTGGAATAGTGTTGTATTTTACATTTTTATCTAAGAAAAATGAAGGAAACTACACAGGATTTTTAGGATGGATGTATGATTTCCTAACATTTAAGAAAATGGTTATTGAGAACATATTGAAAATATTATACTTAATAATAGCAATGTTTATAACATTATCATCATTCTCAGTAATATCTACAAGTTTCTTAGCATTTATAGTATATCTAGTTGTTGGAAACTTAATTGCAAGAATTGGATATGAACTATTTTTAGTAGTGCTTATAATCTGCAGAAACACAACAGAAATAAGCAAAAAACTAGATAAAAATAATGATTCAGAAAACAAATAATATTATAAGAAGTTCTAAGATATTAGGACTTCTATTTTTATATAAAATAGGAATCTTTTTTGGAAACATTAAAATAATAAATTTATAAAATATTTCTATTTTGGAAATAATGTTATAATTAAAATATTATTTGAAATAGTCTTGAATAAAGTAAAACTCTTTAAAATAAAATGTAATAAATTTATTTTGAGGAGTTTTGTTATGAACGAAATTTTAAAAACAACGCTAGTAGGATTATTCTTTGGAACATTTGGAACAACCATAGGAGGAATAATAGGAATTAAATTTAAAAATCCATCTAACAAATTTTTAAGTTTTATTTTATCATTTGCATCTGGCCTAATGACCGCGATACTAAGTTTTGACTTGATTCCAGAGGCTTTAAAAATATCGTCAACAATTAATGCAATAATTGGAATTATTTTAGGAATAGTTTGTATGATATTGTGCGATTGTTTAGTAGAAAAAAAGTTTAATGCCAATGATAGAAAAAGGAAATTTGTGAAAAATAGTTTATTAAAAACAGGAATAATAGTATCGATAGGGCTAGCACTACATAACTTTCCAGAAGGTTTAGCGATAGGCTCAGGCTTTGAAGCGTCTATCACTTTGGGGTATTCACTAGCAATAGCAATCTGCATACATGATATTCCAGAAGGTATCTCCATGGCAGTGCCAATGAAAAATGGAGGAATGTCGCCAGCAAAAGTGTTGTATTATGTTGTGCTTTCAGGGGTAACTACTGGTTTAGGAGCGCTAATAGGAAAATTGATAGGAGGAATCTCAGAAGGAATAATAGCAATATGTTTAAGTTTTGCTGCAGGAGCAATGCTGTACATCGTTTCGGGTGAATTAATACCAGAGTCAAATAAGCTATATTCAGGCAATGCAAGCGCTTTGGGAAATGCAATAGGATTTATATTAGGATTATTAGCAATTAGCATTTAAACGCTTGTATTGAAATAATGTTTTTGATATACTAATACAGGTGATAAGATGAAAAAAGTAATGTTTATATGTACAGGGAATATTTGCAGAAGCGCAATGGCAGAAGGAATGTTTAAAAAAATATTGAAAGATAAAGGGATTGAGAATGTAGAAGTATGCTCTGCAGGAATTTATGCTGAAACAGGAGCGTATGCTACAGATGAGGCAATAGAAGCTGCTAAGGAATTGTATGATGTAGATATACTAAACCATAGAGCTACAAATATACGAGATAGCAAAATTGAAAAAATGGATATTATCTTATGTGCAACATATATGCACAAGCTAACTATAACAAGCATATATCCTCAGCTAGCAAATAAAGTTTTTACGATGAAAGAATATGCATATGGCAAAGATACTGCAGATAAAGATATAAAAGATCCATGGGGATACTCATTGCAAGTATATAGAAATTGTGCAAAAGAAATTTATGAAGTATTAATAAATATAGCCAATAAAATATAGAACAAATGTTTTAAAATATATTGACTTTTTAAGCTATAGAATATATAATGGCACCAATAAAGGAGAAACTAATGGAACAAGAAGAGATTATAAATGGATTAAATGATAAACAAAAAGAAGCTGTTTTGGCAACGGAAGGCCCTTGTTTAGTAATAGCAGGAGCTGGAAGTGGAAAAACCAAAGTGTTAACACATAAAATTTCGTATTTAATGTCAACAGGTGTAAAGCCTTGGAATATATTAGCAATCACTTTTACTAATAAAGCTGCTAATGAGATGAAAGAAAGAGTAGAAAAATTAGTAGGAGATGCTGCAAAAGATATATGGATGGGCACTTTCCACTCTATATGCGTAAAAATATTAAGAAGGTATATTGATAGAATAGGCTTTAGAAGCGATTTTGTTATATTTGATACTTCTGATCAAAAAACACTTATAAAAGAATGTATAAAAGCAGCTCAAGCTGATGATAAAATTTTTACTGATAGATCAGTACTTTCTGAAATAAGTAATGGAAAGAACGAAATGTTAGAACCTAGTGAGTATGGAATAAAATATGCTGGGGATTTTAGACGAGAAAAAATTGCTGAACTATATGCTTTATATCAGAAAAAATTAAAAGAAAATAATGCAATAGATTTTGATGATATAATAAATTTCACAATTAAAATTTTAACAGAAAATCCTGATGTATTAGATTATTACACAGATAAATTTAGATATGTTTTAGTAGATGAGTATCAGGATACTAATAAATCACAATTCACACTTGTATCATTACTTGCATCAAAATATGGAAATGTTACAGCTGTTGGCGATAATGACCAGGGAATATATAGCTTTAGAGGGGCGGATATATCTAATATATTGAACTTTGAAAAGGACTTTCCAGGAACAAAAATAATAAAATTGGAACAAAATTATAGATGTACTGGAAATATATTGAAAGCTGCAAATGCAGTAATAAAACACAATGAAAGCAAGTTTGATAAAAAGCTATGGACGCAAAATGATGAAGGAAATTTACCTTGTATTTATTGTGGTGAAGATGAATATGATGAAGCATCTTATGTGGTTGAACAGATTGCTCATTTGAAAAGAGAAGAGTACTACAAAAATTCAGATTTTAGCATATTGTATAGAATGAATGCTCAATCAAGAGCAATTGAGGATATTTTAAGAAGAGAGGATATTCCATATAAAATCATAGGAGGCTTAAAATTCTATGAAAGAAAAGAAATAAAGGATATAATTGCTTATTTAAGATTGATTCAAAACTCATCAGATAACCTTTCTTTGAAAAGAATAATAAATGAACCTAAAAGGGGAATTGGCAAAACAAGTTTAGAAAAAATACAAGAGATTTCAGAGAGCTCTGGAGCTTCAATGTATGAAATTATAAAAAATGCAGCTGATTATGATTTAAATAGGGTATACATAAATTCGAGAGAATTTATAGAGCAGATAGAAAACCTAAAAAACAAGAAGAATGAATTAAAAATATCAGATTTAATTAAAGAAACACTAAAAACAACAGGTTATACAAAAGCGCTAGAACAAGAAGGAAGCGTTGAGGCTGAGACAAGAATAGAAAACTTAGAGGAATTTTTAACTGTTGCAATAGAGTTTGAAGAAGAATCTGCAGAAAACACATTGCCAGAATTCTTGGAAGGGATAACGCTTTCAAGTGATATAGATGGAATGGAAGAATCTGAAGATACAGTAACATTAATGACTTTACATAGTGCAAAAGGCCTAGAGTTCCCAGTAGTATTCTTAGTGGGAATGGAAGAGGGAATATTCCCTGGATATAAATCTATAGGGGAACCTAAAGCATTAGAAGAAGAAAGAAGATTATTCTATGTAGGAATAACAAGAGCTAAGCAATACTTGTATTTGACTTGCGCTAAACATAGAACTATATTTGGTTCAACAAGCTATAATTTAATATCTAGATTTGTGGAAGAAATACCTGATGAATTGCTAGAAGGTTACCAAGAAGCTGTTACAACAAAGAGCAAAACAAATTATGAAGATACAGGATATAGATGGAGTTATGGCAAAGGGCAATCAGTAAAAACATATAAGGTAGATAATAACGAGATAACCACAACAATTGCAGCAAAAACAAGAGAAAATGAAGGTGTATACCAATTTAGAACTGCCGAGAGCTTTTTAAATTCAATAAAACAAAAAAGCAAAGAATCAGACAGTGTGGATATAGAAAAATATCAAGCTGGCCAAAGAATATATCACAAGAAATTTGGTGAGGGTGTAATAAACTATATAGAAAAAGAAGGAGAAGATGCAAAAGTAGATATAACTTTTGATAAAGCTGGTCACAAGCGATTAATGGCTAAATTTGCAGGGCTAGAAATAATCCAATAGTAAAAAACAAATTGTTAGACGAAAGTTTAGCAATTTGTTTTTTGTTTAAAAATGTTCAAATTAAAAAAGTATAAATACGAAAAAATAGTAAATAATATTATTATATTGAGAAGAAAGGAAGGATAAATATGGCAAATTTAAGTCAAGTAGAATTACAAAATTTAAGGCATTTAATAGGAGCACATGAAACTTCATATCAAAAATTAAATGCATATGCATCGCAAGCAGTTGACCCACAAATAAAACAAATATTTACAAAGTCAGCTCAAGATGCATTAAATACAAAACAAAAACTTATGTCATTTTTAAATAATTAAGGAGGGAATTTTATGGACGAAAAAACAATGGTGAATGATATACTAGATGGTGTGAAAGCAGAATTAACAACTTACCAAGGGGTTATATCAGAAGCTGAAAATATGCAGTTAAGGCAAACAATTCAACAAATAAGAAATAATGATGAAAGCTTTCAATATGAACTATTTAAAATAGCACAAACAAAGGGCTACTATAAACCAGCAGCTCAAGCTACAGAAATGGAAATTGAAAAAGTAAAAACAGAATTACAATAAAATGAATAAATAAGAAAAAGAGAAATATTAAGAGAAAAAGAAATGTTATAAGAGTATAATAAGAAATAATCAACAATAATAATCCAAAATAGTTAATGATACGCTTGTCCATATTTGATAAATGTTATAGAATATAACAAAAATATGATGGGAGTGAACCGCTATAAATATATTAAAGAAATGTGCCTCGCATATTAGAACTTCAATAAAATTGATAGTTATAATAGCAATTGCAGCAGTAATGGTAACAGGTTTAACGTTATATATATATAAACCAACTTATAGTGTAACTTTAAATGGTGAATTTATAGGGTATACAAGGGATAAGAGCAAATTGCAATCAAGAATAAATGAATATATGCAACAAGGTGATAATCAAAACGTAGCATTTATACAAATTGAAAATATGCCAGAGTACAAGCTATGTATGCTAAAAAAAGATGTTGCTACTAACGATGATGAAATATACAATAATGTAATTAGTAATGGAACAACATATTTTAGATATTATGCTTTGTTAAATGATGGAGAAGAAAAAAGCTATTTTGGAACTTTCGAGAATGCAGAAGAGGTTATAGACAAGCTTAAAGAAAAAGATAGTGATAACGTAGATAAATTAACAATAGAAGAAAAATATGATACTAAGTTAGCAGAATTTTCAGAAATAGAAGATAGTGTAAATAGTTTATACAAGAAAAAAGTAAAAGTGGTTGTACAAAAAAGCAGTGGAAGTTCTGGTATAGGAGTGAAAGGAATGAACAACACAGGAAGTGTTGTAAATTTAGGAATTTCACTAATAAAACCAGTATCAAGCGTAAAACAAATATCTTCTAGATTTGGATGGAGAAGTAGAGATAATCATAAAGGAATAGACTTAGCGGCAGATAGAGGAACTGCAATATATGCAGCTGCATCAGGAACTGTAACTACAGCTTCATACGGATATGGCGGAGGTTATGGAAATTATATAATAATTTCACACGGAAATGGTGTACAAACATTATATGGCCATTGCGATAGCTTATGTGTTAGTGCTGGTGAATATGTATCACAAGGGCAATTAATAGCAAGAGTAGGCTCTACAGGTTTATCTACAGGTAATCACCTACACTTTGAAGTAAGAGTAAATGGAATAGCACAAGATCCACAAAATTATGTATATTAAATATAGCAAAAGGGAAATTTCAAAAAAGAAATTTCCCTTTTATACATAGTTATTTAATAAAAAATTTTTCACAGTTTTGTATAGCTCGATTTTTAAATATTAAATTGCCGTTTTCATGCAATTTAGATATGTATGAATTAG
This sequence comes from uncultured Clostridia bacterium, assembly GCA_934122115.1. GTDB lineage: Bacteria > Bacillota > Clostridia > TANB77 > CAG-508 > UMGS1901. Next base: position 8,791 of record CAKOVU010000005.1, read on the forward strand.
AAGAGCTTACATATGTAGAAAATTCAGTTAATAAAGCAAACAAGCTATTTGCATTATTATTAACATGTATATCATCAAGTATCAAATAGTAATTATTATTATAAGAATATAATATAGAATTACTGAAGATATCATCTATATTTATCAAAGTAGTAGTGTTTAAAGATTGTGTCAAATTGCAAAAATCATCAAAAGTATTAAATTTATAAATTGCCACAGAAATTTTTTCATCATGTTTCTTTCTAGTAACACGCAACTTTTTTCTAGGTGCCTGATTTGGAGCATCAGACTCAAGAACCCTAGTGATAGTTAAAATAAAATTTCCGTCAGACAAGGCAAGAGTTTCGACCTTCAGATTATAATTTTCAGTAGAAAAACCATAATCTTTTTCAGCTTTCTCTAATACATCTAAAAATAAAGAATGAGATTCTTCAGAATTAGACATGAAAGAGTGCAAATCAATACAATTTTTTATTAGATCTTCGTTATCCAAAGTAACTTTAATTTTATCTTTATTAATTTTCTCAAATTTCATATAAAAATATCGACCTTTCGAAAAAATATCTAACTTAATTATACTACTAAATATTCATAAATTAAATGAACAATTTATGGTAATATTATTATATAATATTGCTAAAACGTAGAAAAGTTATTGATAAAGCTAATAATACCACAAATAAAATAAAAATACCATATACTATTGAAAAAAAACGATTTTCAAGATATAATACAACGGTATGGAATAGGTATATTCCGTAAGGAAACGGAGGAAAAAATGAAGGGAAAAAGCACATGGGTATGTATAATATTTTTACTAGCAGGATTAGTAATTGGAGGATTAATAGGAGAACTAACATCAGGAGTTAATTTTTTATGGTGGCTTTCTTATGGCCAGGAATTTGGACTAGCAGAGCCAATAACACTTAATTTGAATGTGGTAAGATTAACTTTTGGAATAGTATTTAAAATTAATATAGCTAGCATTATAGGGGTTATTATATCAATGCTTATATACAAAAAAGCATTATAGTATTTAAATAGGGCGGAAAGGAATTCTATGAAAATAAAGGAATTGCCTACGTCAGAAAGACCATATGAAAAGGCAGAAATGTATGGAGTGCAGAGTTTATCAAATTCTGAACTGTTAGCAATAATAATAAAGGCTGGAACTAAAGAAAAAACATCTATACAGTTGGCACAAGAGGTGCTAAGTATAAGGGGCACAAAGGACCAAAACAATGATATGAGGTTTCTACAAGATTTATCAATAGAAGAATTTATGCAAATAAAAGGAATTGGCAAAGTAAAAGCAATACAGCTGAAATCAGTGTGCGAATTAGCTAAAAGAATTACAAAACCGATGGATTTAGCAAAAATACAGATAAATAATCCACAAGTTGTTGCCAATCTGTTGATAGAAGAATTAAAATTTGAAAAAAGAGAGAAAATAAAAGAGCTAATATTAAATTCTAAAAATATTTTAATAAAAATTTTAGATATTTCATATGGAGGAACAAATTCGGCAATAATAGATATAAAAAGCATATTATCTGAGCCGATAAAAATGGGAGCACCAAAGATAATTTTAGTACATAATCATCCAAGCGGAGATCCTACACCAAGCAGGGAAGATATAGATACTACAATAAAAGTGAAAGAGGCAGCGGAGATGTTTGGAATAGAATTGCTGGACCATATAGTGATGGGTGATGGCAAATACAAAAGTATATACACATATATTAATAATACAAAAATACATTGAAATGGAAAGGATTGTTAGAGATGGGTTGGTTTTCATTTGGCTCAAAAGATATTGGAATGGATTTGGGAACTTCTAATATATTAATTAGTATAAAAGGTAAAGGAATAATATTAAATGAACCTTCAGTGGTTGCAATAGATAGAAAAAATAATGAAATAGTAGCAACTGGGCATGAAGCAAAAGAAATGATTGGCAGAACACCGGAACAAATAAGGGCGGTTAGACCGATGAAAGACGGAGTAATTGCAGATTTTACTGCAACTCAATTATTAATTAAAGAACTAATAACAAAAGCTTGCAAAAGATATAATGCAGGAAGACCAAGGGTAGTGGTAGGAGTTCCATCTGGAATTACTGAAGTTGAGGAAAGAGCTGTAGAAGAAGCTGTTTCTCAAGCTGGGGCAAGAGAAGTGTATCTAATAGAAGAGCCAATGGCAGCAGCAATTGGTGCGGGCTTAGAGGTAGTTGAGCCTACAGGAAATATGATTGTAGATATAGGTGGAGGAACTACAGAAGTAGCTGTAATATCTTTAGGTGGAATAGTTGTAAGCGATTCAATAAAAATTGCTGGTGACGAGATAGATGAAGCAATTATAAATTATATTAAAAACAATTTGAATCTAGCAATAGGAAGTGCGCTAGCTGAACAAGTAAAAATAGAATTAGGTTGCGCAACTCTTCCAACAACAGAAAAAACTATGGAGATAAGAGGCAGAGAATTAACTACAGGATTACCTGAAAACAAAACTATTACTGCCACAGAGGTTCAAGCAGCTATTGCGCCAGAAATAGAGAAAATAATAGACTTAGTTAAAGCTACATTAGAAAAAACACCACCTGAATTAGCGTCAGATATTGTAGAAAGAGGAATTACATTAGCAGGTGGAGGAGCTTTGATAAAGAACATTGATGCTTTAATATCACAAAAAACGGAAATACCAACATATATAGCAGATAGACCTTTAGATTGTGTTGCAAATGGAACAGGTAAGATTATAGAAGACATGGAAAAATTAAGATCTGCATTAATAAATAGAAGAAGATAAAATAAGGAGAATATTAATGTATAAAAAGAAAAAGAATGGAGTTATCGGAGTTGTAATTACAATTGTAATACTAATAATTATTGTAATTTTATCAAATATAAATATAGAAAACTTTTCGCACATAGGAGGAGCTTTAGGTTCTTTCGTTATGCCTGTACAAAACGGTTTAGTCTATATAAAAAATAAAATACAAGGAAATAGCACATTCTTTTCAGATATAACAACATTAAAAGAAGAAAACGAGAAATTAAAAGAAAAAAATAGTGAATTAGAAAAATCACTAAGAGAATTAGAAATAATAAAATCGGAAAATGAAACTTTAAAAGAATATGTAAATTTAAAAGATAAATACACAGAATACTCTACAGTGCCAGCATATATAATAAACAAAGATACTAGCAATTATAGTGATATATTAGTAATAAACGTTGGAACTAATGATGGAATAAAGGTGGATATGGCAGTTATCGCAAATGAGGGACTTGTTGGGCATGTAATATCTGTAACAGATTCTACAGCCAAAGTTCAAACACTATTAGATACAGCAAGTGCTGTAAGTAGTGTGGTTGGTTCTTCAAGAGATAATATAATAGTAAGAGGAACTTTGGATAACAAAAAAATGCTAAAAGCAACATATATTCCAACATCAGCTTCATTATTGGAAGGTGACAAAATAGAAACATCTGGGCTAGGTGGAATATATCCAAAAGGAATAATTATAGGAACTATAAAAGAAATAAACAATACTAAAAATTTAACGAACAGATATGCAATGGTGGAGCCGGCAGTTAATTTTAATAAAATAGAAACAGTATTAGTTATAACAAATTAATAGAAAGAGTGATAGTGTGAAGAAATCGGTAGCTATATTATGCTTAATATTAAGCTTTTTTCTAGTATATTTTCTACAATCAAACTTTTTTACATGGTTTAATATAGATGGAATTATGCCAAATTTATATGTTATTTTGGTATTATTCATAGGATTATTTGTAAAAAGAAAAATAGGACTAGCAATGGGTGTTGTTTTTGGTATTTATTTGGATATAGTACTAGGCAAAAGTGTAGGAATAACAGGTTTGGTACTTGGAATAGTAGGGGCATTAGCAGAAATATTAAGTAAAAACTTTTCTAAAGACAGTAGATTTACGATTATGCTGATGGTAATAAGCACTACTTTTATATTTGAGAGCATTATTTATGTGTTTAATATATTAAGAGCAGATGCGGTATTTGAAATATTTAGTTTTTTAAAAATTTTATTAGTAGAAATTGTTTTTAATTCTTTATTAACTATAATATTATATCCATTAATGAAGAAAGCAGGATATTATTTAGAAAATATATTTGAAGATAAAGTAATGTTAACAAGATTTTTTTAGAAAGGAGTAGTTGAATTTTTGAAAGCTAGAAAAGAAAATGAAAAAGTAAGATACAACATATTAACAATATTAGTATACATAATAGGAATAGTATTATTAGCGCAATTATTCAACCTTCAAATTGTTAATGGAGAAGAATACAGACAAACATCTAACACAAAGTTAACAAGGGAAAGTATTCTTGAAGCAGATAGAGGAAATATTAAAGATAGCTCTGGAGTAAAGCTTGCCACAGTTGATACACAATCTTCGGTAGAGCTATATAAAACGAAGATAGATAATGAAACTTTAAATAATACAATATTAAATTTAATCAACATACTAAATACAAATGGAGATACATATGTAGACAATTTTTTGGTAGACATAAATCCATATAGATTTAAGTTGGAAAGCGAAGAAAGCCAGAAAAAATGGAAAAAAGCTAATAATATAGATGAAAATGCGAGTGCTGAAGAAACTTTTAATTATTTTAAAGATAAGTATAAAATATCTACAAACAATGTAGAAGATGCCAGAAAAATAATGGCAATAAGATATGAGATATCATATAAAGGGTATAGCAATACAAAGTCTATACAAATTGCAAAAAATATAAGTTTAAATAGCATGAATCAGATAACAGAGCAAAATTCTAAATTCCCAGGAGTAACAATAACTGAAAACTCTAAGAGGGTGTATCCACTAGGAAATACGGCTTCACATGTAATCGGAAGAATTGGAATGATAGAAGATAGTGAGCTTAAAGAATATGATAGCAGATATGACCAAAATGATATGGTTGGAAAGTCTGGTATAGAATATATTTTTGAGAAATATTTAAAGGGCACCAATGGCGTGAAGCAAATAGACATGGATGTGAATGGAACTACAACAGATGAGTATATTTCGAAAGAAGCTGTTGCTGGTTCTGATATAATATTAACAATAGATTCTAAACTACAAGCAATAACAGAAGAAGCTCTTAAGGCTAATATAGAAAAAATAGCTAGTGGAGGCTTTGGTAGAGTTTATGGAGCAGATGCAGGTTCGGCAGTGGTTTTGAATGTAAAAACTGGAGAAGTAATTGCAATGGCAAGTTATCCTGATTATAAACCTTCAGATTTTGTAAACGGTATAGATACAAATACATGGAATTATTATATAAATGGAGAAACTAAACCACTAGAGAATAAGGCTATTTCAATGAATTATTCACCTGGCTCAACATTTAAAATGGTAACTGCATTAGCAGGGTTAGAAACTGGAGCTATCACAACTACAGAAAGAATAAACGATACTGGTGTTTATCCATATGCACATCATCCAGTATGTTGGTATTATACAAGTTACCATTCTGGCCATGGAAGACTAAATGTTTCACAAGCGATACAGCATTCATGCAATTATTTTTTCTATGAAGTTGGAAAAAGAATAGGAATAGATACGTTAGCGAAATATGCTTATTATTTAGGACTAGGGCATAAAACAGGAATAGAGCTAAACGGAGAGGCAAATGGAAATTTAGCAAGTAGCCAAAGAGCAGTTGAAGAGAATAGACAGTGGTATTTAGGAGAAACTTTATCTGCAGCAATAGGTCAAAGTTATAATACTTTTACACCTTTGCAGATGGCAAAATATGTTGCTATGGTTGCAAATGGAGGAAAGAAGATAGATGTAACCATTGTAAAATCAATTGTTAATGCTGATGGCAGTGAAGTGCCAAGGAATGAATATGAAAGTTATGTAAATGGAAAATTAGGCTTAACAGAAGATGATACAGAAGAACTTAATTTCAGCCAAGAAAATATTAATGCTGTTCTAGAAGGTATGAGAGGTGTTACCAGTGAATCTGGAGGAACTGCCTATAGCACATTTAAAGATTTCAACATAGAGGTTGGAGGAAAAACTGGCTCTGCTCAAACAGGAATTGAAGGAAAAACAAATGCATGGTTTGTAGGTTTTGCTCCATTTGATGATCCAGAAATAGCAATAGTGGTATTTGTAAGAAATGGTGGCCATGGAGGCTATACAGCCGAAGTTGCAAAGGAAATAATAGCACAATATTTTGGAATGAATACAACCCAAGTTACAGAAGATACAACAGCTATACCAAGCGTAGAAATTATAAACTAGAAAAGGGGTTAAAAAATGAAGAACTGTATTACAATTAACACAAAGAAAGATAGCATAGTAATAAAGATTGATGAGAACGCAGAACAAGACGAGATAATGCAAGAGCTTAATCAGAAACTGATAGAATTAAAAAAATTGTATAAGGAAGATGATACTCCAATTACTGTAACAGGTAAGGTTTTGAAGAACAAAGAAATTGACCAAATACAGGAGGAAATTAAGAAAAATATAAATGTAAAAGTATTTTTTGACAGTCCTAGAATATTAGGATTACATGGAATTAAAAAAACTTTTAATAAAGATATAGCAACTTCAGAAACAAAGTTTCATAAAGGAGCATTAAGATCTGGCCAAAGAATTGAATTTGAAGGAAGCCTTGTAATACTTGGAGATGTAAATGACGGAGCAGAAGTAATAGCAAGTGAAAATATTGTTGTGCTAGGAGCACTAAGGGGGCTAGCGCATGCTGGAGCAAAAGGAAATAACGATGCTATGATTGCAGCATCTTCTATAGAATCCCAACAAATAAGAATATCAAATGTAGTAAAAGAAATTGAAAGAGACGAGATAAACAAAGAAGAAATAAAAACATATGCATACTTGGATAAGGACTGTAATATGGTTATAGAATAAAAATAAACTGAATTGAATAAATACTCAATTCAGTTTTTTAAGTATATGTTTAACTTAGTAATAGCAAAACAAGTGCAAGAAGCAAATAAGTATCATCAATCTTTTCGTTATACAAGAAAAAGATTAAACAAATTAATAATATGTCATCAAAATATAAGTTTATACCAAAAAGATTAAAGAATGGTTTTTGTTCGTTTTTAGGAGATGTAAGATTGTGTTGAGCTTTTGGAATGAAATGATTTGGTGATGGCTTGGGTTTGAAACCATATCCACTATTTGGAGTGTTTTTACGAGGAATAGGTTTTGGAGGTGGAGGAGAACCCATATGCTGCATATAACTAGGAAATCCAAAGTATGGGTAGTTATAAATCATTTCTTCCCACCACCGTCATGATTCATCATTTCAAAAACTTTCTCCATGTTAAATAGCTGAATATATTGTTCTACTTTATCTTGTCTACTAGGATTTAAATAGGGTTTTAATGAACGGAGCAAATTAACACGAGAACTTGATTGTTCACTATTAATGCTTTTCATTATTTGCTGCATCTTTAAAATTGTATTTATATCTATATTGGAAAAATCATTATTATTGGTGTTGGCAGATGAATCAGCATTTGAGGTAGACTTAGAAGAATTATTTATCACACTATTAAGCATATCTTTAACATTATCAGGTATTTCCTTACCACCAAGCATACTACTTAAATTTTTCATCATATCAGACATGTTATCTTCCATAAAATCCCCACCATTCTAAAAAGATTTGTATAATTAGTTAGATTGATTTTTCTTTATTTGATTAATTATTTCATCTGCTTTAGGCGAATTTAATATTTTTGAAGCTTGTGATAAACCTTTTTCTAAATCTTTCTTATCCATTTTAGATAATAATTTCATAAGTTCAGACATATCCATATTTTCCATATTAATAAAAATCCTTTCATTTTCTATATTGAAATATATTCAAAAATAAAGTATTTAATACTTGAAGAATAAATAAAATACTATATGTAATGATATAGTATTTTATAATAATATATGAATCACATCTAAAAATGTGAATGTTTTTTATTTAAGTATAAGTCTAATGCTGTTTCTGGAGTAGCATTACCGCTAAAAGATTTTATAGGAGCAAACTCATCGTTAGCATTAACTTCAAGCAAAGTAAAGTTATCAAAAAACTTAAAAGCGTCGAAAATAAATTTCTCGAACTTGAATGAATTTGGAGAAGATGGAACAACTTTCATTCCCTCGCCATTTATAAAATCATTTTTCTTAAAAGCTCTGTGGTAAGGTAGGTCTACATTTATCATTTTTATAAAAGCATCTGTGCTAAATAAATGAGCAAGTATATTTATTTGATTATAACAATAGTTACCATTATTATCTTGCAGTTGCTTCATTTCATCAGTTAAATTACTCGGAGAAATAATGCAAGGTCTATTATCAACATTAGCAAAAATCCACTCTGATGAATTAATATCTGCCTTTCTAATAGATTTACTAGCCACACTACTTTCATTTGAAATAGTTAACCCTAGAAATAGAGGGTCAATAATATCTAAAATAATATTGTCGATTCCGGCAATGGAAATCCATTTTATATTTTGATATAACAGAGTTTCAACTAAATGATATGTATTAAATGATTTAAAAACATCTCCATTGCCATTTGAAGCTTCTTTTATGGTGTAGATATTATCTAATATTACTTTACCATTTACATCTATAATTGGCAAAACATTTTGCTTGAAGAAGAATATTTTGTTACTTGGATATCCAAAATAATTTTTCATTTCAAAGAATGCTTTTGTTTGTTTATCATTAGAAGGGCTAGTCATTATGTACCAAGGAATGTAGCTACTATACTTTTTAGAAGCTTCAATTAGCTTATCACAAGTAAATTCAAATAACGATTTTTTTGGAGGTACATCAATTTCGTAAGAGCCTTTGGGACCTTTATATCCTAGTCTAGTACCTTGCCCACCAGCTAAAGTTATTACTGCAACCTCACCTTTTCTTAGTGCTTTTTCACCTATAGAACAAAAATTAGAAACCGCTGTATTAGTGAAGTTCGCCTTTATAGAATAAGGAATAGGCGATATACGGGTAGGATTTATAGAATCATCTTTTTTCGAATTTTCTAGTAATAAATTCATCTTATTAAAATCAGTAGAAATAATCTGCTGAATAAGAGACTTTTTCTCTAAGTCTGTAAGTTCATCATAAAAATCAAGTAGATGTTCTTGACCATTATTTTTTAGTATATCAGAAGCAATTCTCAGTTCTTCTTCCATAAAAACCTCCATTTGTTTTACTAGTCTAACAATTGGGACTAGCTGTCTTTAAGTGAAAAATAATTTTATCTTTGCTAGGCATATCAGAATTTTGCAAATCTTTAATTTCTTTTTCAATATTGTAAGGAACTCTAACAAGAGTGATAGAAAAAGGAGCTAAAGACTTAGAATTAAACTCACCTTCTAGTATATTATATGATGCTGGAGTAGAAAAGCGATTAGTTTTGTCATTTATGTCACCCATATTTTCCATTTCGATTGGAACACCAACACTTCCAGGATTAAATATAGTTTTGTTCTTAAATCTAACTATATTAGGAGTGTGAATATGACCATATCCTACAACATCAGGAATAGGATCTTCAGAAGTTCTACCAATAAAGCTGGTGTTTGCAAATAAATCCATTGGGCTAAAAAGTTCATATGAAGAATATCTTGTTTCGGAATTAGAAAACATAGGATTATATATGTAAGATAGCTCATATGGAGAAGCGTGAAATAAACGCACAAGCCTACCACTTAAATAAAATTCATGCATAACTGGAAGAGATTGCAAATAGGCTGCTCTTTCTTCGCCAATTTTTAATCTGGTCCATAAGCGCTTATCTAAGCCGTTTTTACAAGAAATTGCTTCATCACAATTACCTTTGATAATCACTTCACAATTATTTCTTAATATATCAACTACTACGTCAGGGTTAGCACATTTTGTCACACTGTCACCAAGACAAAAAATTCTAGAGATACCTCTAGCTTTAATATCTGCTAATACAGTTTCTAATGCTGTTTTATTTCCATGAACATCACTTATAATTGCTATTCTTTCCATATTTTATACTCTCTTTCTAACTAATGAATACATTATATAATAAAAAACAAAAATAAGCAATATTTTAGATCAACAGCAAGAAATGACGTATTTTTATAAATAAGCAAAAGAAATAAATAAAAATAAGGAATAATGTAAAACTTTTGATTACGAAAAAGCTTGAAATAGAGGCACTTACATGCTAATATAGTTATAGTTTTATAAAACACATATCAAAGAAATTTGTACAAGTTTCAAAAAATTTAATTTCTTATTTTGTACAATAATTCTCACAATTGTACATAAAAATATTATTTTGCGTCTAAAAATTTCCCATAAGATAAACATAATTTTAAATAAACACTTTAAAAAAGTGGCAGGTACGAAAGCTGCCCAATTAATCCCATATTAATTTAAAATGGCAAAAGGAGGTGGGAATTGATTAGTAAAATATAAAAAACATGCCCTATTTAATGATAAAAATATATAATATGCTAAACTTATAGCTAGTAGTTTGAATCAAAAGGTTGCCCGTAAAGGACAACCTTTTATGGTTACATAAAATCGCAATAGCATACACCAAATTTTAAAATATACATAAAATATATTATATAAATTAGCAAAGTTTATAAATATGAACATTATTGGGGTGAAAAATATTGTGAAGGATACCGTTTTACAAGTAAAAAATATAAATAAAATATATCAAGCTAAAAATGGGGAAATACAAGCATTAAATAATATTAATTTTGAAATAAAAAATGGTGAATTTGTTAGCATAATAGGACCAAGCGGATGTGGAAAATCTACATTATTATCTATTATTTCAGGATTAGAGGAAAAAACATCAGGAGAAATATACATAGATAAAAAGGTAGGATATATGCTGCAAAAAGACAATTTATTAGAATGGAGAACTATTTTTAGTAATGTTTTATTTGGACTAGAAATTCAAAACGCAAAAACTAAAGAGAATAAAGAATATGCAATTGAACTATTAAAAAAATATGAATTATATGAATTCAGGGACAAATTTCCAACACAGTTATCAGGAGGCATGAGGCAAAGAGTTGCATTAATACGTACATTAGCAATTAAACCAAAAATATTATTACTGGATGAAGCCTTTTCAGCTTTAGATTATCAAACCAGATTAATGGTAACAGAAGATATATACAAAATATTAAAAAATGAAAAGATTACTGCAGTAATGGTAACACATGATATATCTGAAGCGATTAGTATGTCTGACAGAATAATAGTATTAACTAAAAGACCTGCAACTGTAAAATGTATACATGATATTGACTTTGAAATGGATAACAGAACTCCTTTAAACTGTAGAGAAAGTCCTAAATTTAGTAAATATTTCAATTTGCTATGGAAGGAGCTGAATGATGAAAAAAAGTAATATCAAAGAGGTTTCAACAAGTAGAAGAAAATATTTAAAAGATATTAGATTAAACAAAATAAAAATAATATTTACACAAGTAATGATAGTAGTAGTACTCATAGGATTATGGGAAATGATGGCACGACTAGGAAAAATAGATAGCTTTATTACCAGCCAGCCCTCTAGAATAGTAAAAACATTTGCTAATTTATCTTCTAACAATTTATTAGAGCATTTAAAAATAACATGTATTGAAACATTAGTAGGATTTATATTAGGAAGCCTGATGGGAACAATTATAGCAATGATTTTATGGTGGTTCCCATTTATTTCAAAAGTTTCTGAACCATTTTTGGTAATATTAAACAGCCTTCCAAAAGTAGCTTTAGGACCAATAATTATAATATGGGTAGGAGCTGGAATGCCTGCTATTATAGTAATGGCGTTAGCAATTTCCTTAATAGTAACAATATTAGATATACTAAACGGATTTATCAATACAGACAAAGAAAAAATAAAAATGGCTCAAACTTTTAATGCAAATAGATGGCAGATATTAACAAAAATAATAATACCAGCAAACTTACAAACATTTTTTAATACATTAAAGGTAAATATAGGATTATCATTAGTAGGAGTTATATCAGGAGAATTCTTGGTTTCAAAAGGAGGCCTTGGCTATTTAATAGTATATGGTGGGCAGGTATTTCAATTAGATTTAGTAATGACTAGTGTAATTATTTTAGCAATAGTAGCAGCTATAATGTACGAAAGCATAGTGTTGTTAGAAAAAATTGTAATTAAATAAAGGAAGGTAGATTTATGAAAAAAATTATTATTGGCATAATATGTGTGGTACTTATAATAACAGGTATAGTAGTTTATATGGTAAACAGTAATAAAGGTGAAGAAGTAGCACGAACAAAGAAAATTCAATTAAACGAAGTAACACGTTCTGTATTTTATGCACCTCAATATTTAGCAATTGCAAACGGGTACTTTGCAGATGAAAACATGGAAATAGAAATTACAACAGGTCAAGGAGCAGATAAAGTAATGACTGCTATATTAGCAGGTCAAAGTGATATAGGTCTTTGTGGACCAGAAGCAGCTATATACGTGTATAATGAGGGAAAAGAAGATTATGTAGAAGTATTTGCACAATTAACAAAAAGAGATGGATCATTTTTAGTAAGTAAAAACCCAACTGATAATTTTTCATGGAAAGATTTGATTGGAAAAACAGTAATACCAGGGAGAAAAGGCGGAGTGCCATACATGACTTTTGAATATGTGCTTAAACAAAATGGAATAAACCCACAAACAGATTTAGTTTTAGATGATAGCATTAAATTCGACTTGATGGCAGGAGCTTTCACAGGAGGTACAGCAGAATATGTAACCCTATTTGAACCAACAGCATCAATGACAGAAGCAGCAGGAAAAGGCTATGTAGTAGCATCAGTAGGAAAAGAAGCTGGAGAAATACCATATACAGCATATTGTGCAAAGAAAAGTTATATACAAAACAATAAAGATACAGTGGAAGGATTTACTAGAGCTATTTACAGAGGTCAAAAATGGGTAAAAGAGCATACTGCACAAGAAATAGCAGAAAAAATAAAAGATTTCTTCCCAAGCACAACTGTAGAAGCACTAGCAGAATCAGTTCAATCTTACAAAGATATAGATGCTTGGAATGAAACACCATATCTAAAAAAAGAAGCGCTTGATAAATTACAAGAAGTAATGAAAGAAGCAGGAGAACTAGAGAAAGAAGCGCCATATGAAAAAATAGTAAACAATTCTTTTGCAGAAAAAGTAACAAAATAAATTTAAAAGCATGCACTGATTAAAGAAAGTGCATGCTTTTACCGCAATTTATTGCTTTTCGTATTGTAATTTATAACAAAATAAGATAAAATAAGCTAGATAATTTGTTATATGAAAAGAAATTAAATAAAAATAAATAAAATATAATAAAAATATATCACAAGATGTAAAAAACTTTTTTAAATTTTGTATTTAAAACGACAAATAAATTAAATCAAATGTATTAAAATGTGAAGCAGTTTTAAAGAACAAAAGTAAAAAAGTAAGAGGTGGTAAGGATGTTTCAAAATATATCAAAAAACACACAAGATGTTTTTGAAGAAGGAGTTGAATACACACAAGATAAAAAGGGTTTTGATAAGAGAGAATTTTTAAAAAGAACATTTAGTTTACAAAATTGCATAATATATGTGATTAGTTTTATGGTTGCAATGGCTGGAGGGGATTCAACATTGCTTACAATTGCACCATTTGGATTTGCAATGATTGCGGCAGCAGTTGGCGCAGAGGTGCCTGTAATGATGGTTTGTGTATCATCTTTATTAGGTGCAACAATAAAATTTGGTGGCAGTAGTTTATTAACATATTTATTTACAATATTAGTATTTTTAGCATGTATTCTTATAAAAAGGCCGGCTGAAGCAATGGAAGATTACGAGCTAAACGAGAAGAAAAAAGTTGGAGCTCATATCGCAATTTCTGTATTTATAGTACAAGCCGTTCAGATGCTATTTAAAACATTTTATGTTTACGATTTGCTATACAGCATTATGCTTGCTATATCTACATTTATAATGTACAAAGTATTTGTGAATTCTTTGATTGTATTTAAAGAATTTACAGTAAAAAAAGTATTCTCAATAGAGGAAGTTATAGGAGCAAGTATACTTGCAATAATAGCAATAAGTGCATTTGGAAATTTAAGCATTCTAGGTTTTTCGATAAGAAATGTACTTAGCATATTGGTTGTTCTAGTATTAGGATGGAAAAACGGAATGCTAGTTGGAGCCACAGGCGGATTAACGGTAGGCCTTACACTAGGAATTATAATTGGTGAAAATCCAACATTTATTGCAGCATATGCGTTATCTGGATTGATAGCAGGAATATTAAATAAATTAGGAAAAGTTGGGGTAATATTTGGTTTCATAATAGGAAACATAATATTATCATACATATCAAACGGAAATACAATTGAAATAATAAGATTTCAAGAGATTCTAATAGCTTCACTTGGTTTACTAGCATTACCTAAAAACGTGGGAATAAAGGCATATAATTACAATGAGGATTACAAGTTATTGCCAGAAACTACAGGCAGAACTTTAGAAGAAAACAAAGAAACAATAAACAAATTAAATAATATGTCTGACACTATATCTCAAATTGCAAAGGAATATCAAACAGCAGCAACAGCAGCTGTTACAGCAGAAGAGGTTGAATCACAAGAAAAAATAAACCAAGATATTTTTGAAGATGAGTTAAGAAATAATTTAGAAGGACAAGAAGAAAACTTATTATACGATGACATATACAATAACGAAAATAATGTATTATCAGATATTTTCGAAGTTTTGTTACAAAAAGAAGTTATAACAAGAAAAGATTTATTAAAAATATTTGCAAATCATAACAGTTATATTATTGGCTATTCAAAAGATCAAGATAATGATGATTTTGCAGTAAAAACAGATATAGATTCAATAATAAGAATATTAAATTCATCTTATAGGGTTAGCAAATTAAACTTTATATGGAAGAAAAAGTTAGAAGAAAATAGAAAAAATGTATCGACGCAATTATCTGGCGTGTCAGAAGCAATATCAAATTTAGCAGAGCAAATAAGTGTTGATAAAGAAAATCCATATGCAAAGCAAAAAGAAGAAATTAAGCTTTTATTAAAAGAAAAAGATATAATTTTAAAAGACATAACTATTAAACAAGAAGAAAGCAAAAGATATATAATAAACTTATACACAAATGTGTGTGAAACTGTGGATGGTAAGCAGTGTATTTCAAAGAAAGTTGCAAGAATATTAAACAAAGTTATGAACGAAAAGATGGTATTACAAAAACAAAAATGTGGTTTAAGAGAAGATGACGACACATGCATGTTTATGTTTACATCAGAAGATAATTTTACAATGCAAGTTGGTATTGCAAAAACTAAAAAAGCTGGCTCAGTAATTTCTGGAGACACAACGATACAAACAAGACTAGAAGATGGTAAATATTTGCTAGCCTTGAGTGATGGAATGGGATCTGGCCCAGAGGCTAGAAAAAGTAGCAAAATAGCAATAAAAATGCTGGAAAGATTGCTAGAAACAGGATTTAACAAAGATGTAGCTTTAAAGCTAATTAATTCAATAATATCAAACAATACAGAAGAAGACATGTATGCAACTTTGGATGTTAGCATATTAGATTTATATAATGGAAAAATGGAATTCTTTAAGAATGGCGCTTGCCCAACTTACATAAAGAGGAATGGCAACACAGAAATACTGAAATCAATCTCATTACCAACAGGAATATTAAGCAATATAGATTTAGTAGAGTACGATTATGAGCTACAAGACGGTGACATAATTGTAATGTGCACTGATGGAGTAATTGAATCTAGCAATGAATTTACAAATAAGGAATTATGGATTAAATACTTGCTAGAAGATTTAAGCACAGACGATGCACAAAGAATAGCCGACATAATTTTAAATGAATCTAGAGACAACGATTATGGAAACGAAAAAGATGATATGAGCGTAATTGTATTTAGAGTGAATAAGAAATAAAAATAATAAAAGAGTAAATCTTTACAGGATTTATTCTTTTTTCTTGTAATTTTACTTTGTTTTATGATATATTATAATTGCAAAAAAATAATTTATAAGAGAGGTAAAATTTTATGAGCAAAGGCAGAAGATATAATGGAGATAGTACTCATAAACTAAACATAAAAAAAGTAATTGCAACAATAATTGCAATATTGGTAATAATAATGTTTATTATTATTGTAGTTAAAGTTGTAAATACAGATCAAAAAACGACAGGAAAAAATGTAACATTAGCATATTATACAACATATCAAGATGGAAAATGGGGAGTAATTGATTCAAAGGGGAAAGACATTATAACTCCTGTATATGATGAAATAATTGTGATTCCAAATCAAGAAAAGGATGTATTTGTTGTTACTTATGATGTTGATTACGATAACGAAACTTATAAATCAAAGGCAATAGATAAAAATGGAAAAACTTTGTTTTCAGAATACGAAAATGTAGAAGCAATACAAAATCAAGATTCACAAAATAGTGTATGGTATTCTACAAGTTGCTTAAAAGTAGAAAAAGATGGCTTATACGGATTAATTGATTTTTCAGGAAAGCTATTATTAAGCTGCCAATATGATTCTATAGAACCACTATTAAATGTGAAAAATACATTAATTACAACTAAAGATAGCAAAAAAGGATTGGTAAGTGAAACTGGTACTGTAATAATAAATAATGAATATGAAGATATAACATCATTAACTTCTCAATATGAGGATGGTTACATAGTAAAGAATTCTGAAGGAAAAGTTGGCGTAATTGGTACAAACAAAAAAACATTAGTGCCAGTAGAATATGACAAAATTTTAAATGTAAAAGAAGAAAATACATATATCACAAAGAAAGAAAATAAATTAATGATATATGATTCAGAAAAAAATAGTGAGACACCAATAAGTTCAGATGATGTTACAAGTATAAATAACAACAAAATAATAGTAGAAAATAATGGAAAATTCGGAATAATAAATAATGCGGGGGAGACTGTATTAGAGCCTAAATACCAGAGCTTGGAATATGTTTTCTCAGATTATTACATTGCAAAAGAAAATGATAAATATGGGGTTATAAACTCACAAGGTGAAACAAAATTAGATTTTAAATATGACTCTTTAACATACAGAAAAGATGCAGATTTTATAGAAGGAAATACATCAGAGAAAATAGATAGTGACATAATAAACAGAAATTTAGAAGTTAAAATATCAGGAATAATATCAGAAGTAAATGTAGATAAAGGATACATGAAAGTAAGGCAAGGAAACGAATATAAATACTATAATTTTAAATTTGAGGAAAAGAAAAATACTCAAATATTAACAAATAATACATTATTCTTATCAAAAAAAGACGGCAAATATGGATATGTAAATAAAGATGGAGTAGTTGTAGTAAACTATATTTATGACGATGCTACAGAACAAAATGATTCTGGATATGCTGCAATAAAGAAAGACGGAAAATGGGGAGCAATAGATGAAAATGGCAATATTGTGGTAGAGCCGAGCTTAACACTAGATAATAATACGGTTATAAATTTCATTGGAACTTGGCATTTATCAGAAGATACAAACGCTAGATATTATACCAAATGATAAACAAAAGGAGAAAAAATGGAAATAAAAACAAAATATCAATATACATATTTTATATACCCATATGTAGTAAATGAAAAAAAATATGATAAGTACTTGTTAAAACTTTTGCACAATAAAAATTGCGAGTTGAAAATGTTTGAACAAGAAAAAAATCTTGATTTATATACATATTTTTTACCTAAAATAAGAAATTATATGTTTTGGTCTTTTGATTTTAATAACAAAAAAATGAAACAATTGGAACAATTTGATGACAATATGAAATCTGTATTGCTAGCAAAATATCCATGTGTAATGTTTGAATATAAAATAAAAAAAGATATTCAAGGAAAAACAAAAAATGATGGAATATTTTTCAATATTAGAAAAATAGAAATAATTTGTTTCAATACAGGAATATGCTTTTTAAATATAAAAACCACTTTGGATGAAGATAGCACATTAGAAGATTTATGTAACTTTAATTATAAGTTTAGAAATATAAATTCCAGCATTGCAAAATTAAAAGAATATGAAAATATAAAAATTCAAACCGATGCGTATAAAAATATAAAAGGAATTTCCCAGCTAATAAAAGAAATAGCTGGAAATAATGCAGAAGCAAAGGAACTAAATATAGATATAGATAAATTTGTAATTTATTCATATGCATGTATAGGGCAAGAATGCTGGGAAAATAGCACAAATGTTGAACTGCTGGAAAAAGAATTATATAAATATTCAAATGTATACCCAGTGGATTATAATTCTAGTATTAATACAGATTTAATTTATGAATTAGAGCAAGGAAAACATACAAAATTCGCATTTAATAGCACATCTACAGTACTACTTACGTCAGATGCAAATACTGATAATTATACTAAATTACCACATATATATGAAACACAGTATTTGTATAACTATATTTATGAATTGCACAAAAAAATATTTTTAAATAAGCTAGATAAAGAAGCAAAGAATTATAATAAATTCAATAATATAAAAGAGCAATTTATACAATTTGTGCAAAATGTGTGGATAGAAGAGACCACAAATAATAATATGGGGAATGAAATAACTAAATATTGGAAAAAAGCTTTAAAAACGGATAAGGTATTTGAAAAAGTAAAGCAAAAATATGACATAATATACAAAAATGCAAATATAGAAAAAAGTGAAAAATCAAACAAGTGGATTATTATAAGTTTAATAGTACTTGCACTAATAAATATAGCAAATTATATTTCTATATTACACAAATAAAGGAGAGCACAATGCAAATAAAAGTAGGTACTGATATTATAGAAGTAAGCAGAATACAGGAATCAATAGAAAATTTAGGACAAAGTTTTCTAAATAAAATATACACAGAAGAAGAAATAAAATACTGCCAAGGTAAGAAAAAAGCGATGTATCAACACTTTGCTGCTAGGTTTGCTGCAAAAGAGGCAGCTTTTAAAGCAGTATCTACATTGCTAGATGATAAGTACAGCATATCTTGGAAAAATGCACAAACGGTAGATGATGAAAATGGTAAGCCACACCTTGAGTTTGTGTCTTTAAGTAAAGATGTTGAAAAAATGCTAAAAAGAATAAGTAGCATAGATGTGAGTATATCTCATTTAAAAGAATATGCTATTGCTACAGTAACAATATTAGTAGATTAGAGGTATTATGGAAACAGAATTTTTTGATTCACATGCGCATTATAATGATGAAAAATTTGCAGAAGATAGAGAAGATGTAATAGAAAGAATATATGAATCTGGAGTTACCAAGTTTGTAAGTGCAGGCTATGATGTGGAGTCATCTATTTATGGCTTGAAATTGGCTTATGAAAAAGAATATATTTATACTACGGTTGGAGTATCACCCAACGATGTAAAAGAAAGCATAGAAGAGACTGAAATTGAAATAAAAAAGATAGAAGAAATTCTTAAATCAGAAATAGAAAATAAGAAAATAGTTGCGATAGGAGAAATCGGATTAGATTATTATTGGAACAAAGAAAATAAAGAAATCCAAAAGTATGCATTTATAGAGCAAATAAAATTAGCTAATAAATATAATTTGCCGATAGTAATTCATACAAGAGAAGCTGTTATGGATACACTAGATATTTTAAAAAATGTTCAAGCAGCCAATAAGAAAGGCATTTTTCATTGTTGCCCGCTAAATAGGGAATTAGTAAAAGAAGCTCTAAAATTAGATTTCTATATTTCTTTTGCTGGACCTGTTACTTTTAAAAATGCTAAAAATGCAGAAGAAATAGTACAAATGGTTCCACTGGAAAAAGCATTAATAGAAACAGATAGCCCATATCTTACACCAGAACCTAAAAGAGGGACAAGAAATGATTCTAGAAATGTAAAGCTAATAGCCCAGAAAATAGCTGATTTCAAAGGGATTACGATAGAAGAAGTTGCAAAAGCTACTTACAAAAATGCAATGAAAATATTTAATATAAAATAAAGAAAAAGTGAGAATATTTGAGTACAAGCATGCATATAATATAGTATTGGAATATGTAAAATTTGACAGAGATTCCGAAAAATGGTATAATAAACATGTTGTTTCAAAGGAGGAACTAAAAAATATGAAAAAAGCAAAATTACCAGTTAAGAAAATAATTGGCCTATGCTTAATACTATTATTGATAATGGGAGTTGGAGTTGCAGCTTCTAATGTCAAATTGAACAATGTAAAAATTATACTTTCAAATGGGTATGAAATGGATGTACTTACATCTAAAACAAAAATTGCAGATATATTAGAAGAAAATCATATTATATTATTACCAGAAGAAAATGTAATTCCAAATAAAGAAAAAGAATTATCTGATAATAATACAATAAGGATTACAAAATTTGAAGAAAGCGAAACAGAAATTGCAGATGTAGCAGAAACTTCTGCAGATATTACAGTAGATAATTTATTACAATCTTATGATAAGATAATAGAAAAAATAGAAACTGTTCAAGAAGAAATACCATACGAGACAATTACAAAGGATGTTTCAGATGGCAGCGATAATAAAAAAGATAGAGTTATCCAAGAAGGAAAAAACGGATTAAAAGAGGTAACCTATAAAGTAAAATATCAAAATGATACAGAAATAGAAAGAACAGAAATATATTCAACAATAATTACAGAGCCAGTAAACAAAGTAATAGAAGTAAGAAAACAATATGTAACTTCAAGAAGCTCTGGAGCTAGAGTTTCATATAGCAATGGTGTATGGAGCTATTCAAATGCGGAATTCGATTTACTATGTGCAATAACAGCACAAGAATGTAGTTCAAGCTATGAAGGTGCGTTAGCTGTTATTACAACTGCATGTAATAGAGCTGAAAGTGCAAAATGGGCTAAAAATGGTTCGGATCCATTAAGCCAATATAAAGCCAAAGGTCAATTCTGTTATTCAATAGACAGCCATTGGAGAAGAAGATTAAATGGAAATTATGCTTCATACGTAGCAGAAGCCGTATCTGATGCATTAAATGGAAAAAGAAATCACAATTATTTATCATTCAGATCAGCAGGTTATGCATCTGGTGAATATATAGGTGGAAACGTATATTTTTAAAAAGTATTAAGTATAAAAATAGTAAGTCAAGAGTAATCTGACTTGCTATTTTTTGTTTTATATAGTAATATTAAAACCAACAAATATTTAAGAGGTGAACAATGAAATTAATATCTTGGAATGTAAATGGCTTAAGAGCAGTAATGAATAAAGGATTTATGGATTTTTTTAATTCTATAAATGCAGATGCTTTTTGCGTACAGGAAACAAAATTGCAAGAAGGACAAATAGAATTTGCGCCAGAAAACTACTATGTATATTTCAATAGCGCAATAAAGAAAGGATATTCTGGCACAGCGCTAATATCAAAAATTAAACCGATAAATGTTGCATATGGAATAAATATGGAAGAGCACGACTCCGAAGGAAGAGTAATAACTGCAGAATATGAAAAGTTTTATTTAGTGAACTGCTATACTCCAAATTCACAAAGAGAGTTGACCAGATTAGACTACAGAATGCAATGGGAGGATGATTTTAGAGCGTATTTATGCATGCTACAGAATAAAAAGCCAGTAATATTATGCGGAGATTTAAATGTGGCACATAATGAAATAGATTTAAAAAATCCTTCAACTAATAGACATAATGCAGGTTTTACTGATGAAGAAAGAGGCAAGATGACAGCACTTTTAAATGCAGGCTTTATAGATACATTCAGATATATGTATCCAGATAAAAAAGAATGTTATTCGTGGTGGTCGTATATGTTTCATGCAAGAGAGAAAAACGCTGGTTGGAGAATAGACTATTTTATAACATCAGAAAATTTAAAGAATAAAATAAAAGATAGTAAGATTCATACAGAAGTGTTTGGCAGTGACCATTGCCCAGTTGAATTAGATATAGAAATATAAAGGGGAAAAATTATGAAAAAAGACAATTTTAAGAAATGGATATTTTATTTTTCCATAATTGCTACTGCAATTATTTTGGATAAAGTTTTACAAAATTTTACTAACATAACAAATTGGATAGTTCAATTAATATCAATACTTGCGCCGTTTGTAGGCGGAATATTAATAGCATATATATTATATATGCCTTGCAAAAAAATAGAGAATGCTTATAAAAATACAAGCAAAAAACGTTTTTTAAATAAGCATGCAAGAGGATTAAGTGTTGCAACTGTATATATAATGACATTCATAATATTATTTATATTGTTTAATTGTATACTTCCTATTTTATTCCAAAGTTTCTCTGATTTGATTAGCAATATACCAGGATATTATGAAGAAGCAGTAATTAAAATAAATGAATTACCAGAAGACCACTTTTTAAGAGGAGAGCAAGTAACAGAAGTGGTAAATAGAATGAAATCAATAGATTTGCAAAGCTTTTTAAATCCAGAAAAAATAATGGGATATGTGAAAAGTGTAATAAGTGCAGTAAGCAGCGTGTTTAGTGCTTTTGTTGCAATCGTGGTATCTATTTACATATTGCTACAAAGAAAAGGAATAATAAAATTCTGGAGTCGATTATTTAGGTGTGTGTTCAAAGAGGGAACATGCTCAAAATTGGGTAAATATTTTAGAAATGGAAATGAAATATTTTTTAAGTTTCTAACAAGCCAAATGATAGATGCTTTAATAGTTGGAATAGTAGTTTCAATTGCAATGCTAATTTTAAACGTAAAATATGCAGTGCTACTAGGCTTCTTAATAGGATTATTCAACTTGATTCCATTCTTTGGAGCTATAATAGCTGTAGGAATAGCTATTTTGGTAACACTATTAACAGATGGAATTGGCAAAGCAATTGCAATGGCAATTGTTGTAATAATATTACAACAAATTGATGCAAATATAATAAACCCTAAAATAGTTGGAAATTCATTAGAAATAAGTCAATTGCTAGTAATATTTGCTGTAACAATAGGCGGAGCATATTTTGGAGTTTTAGGAATGTTCTTGGCAGTACCAGTGATGACAGTAATAAAGATGGTGATTGAAGATTCAATGGAAGAGAAAGAAAAATGTTCAAATTGTATTGACAATAATAACCAAATTAGTTTATAATATTAAACATGTGAAGGCAATTTCGTATTAAGAAGTTGAAAATCCCATGCGAAAGCATTTGATGCAGCGGAAGGAGGGGAATATTAATGTCAGAAGTAAAAGTAAATAATGGAAATATAGAAGAAGCCCTAAAAAGATTTAAAAGACAATGCGCAAGAAATGGGGTATTACAAGAGGTTCGTAAAAGGGAACACTATGAGAAACCAAGCGTAAAGAGAAAGAAAAAATCAGAGGCAGCTAGAAAAAGAAAATTTTAAAAATATATAGAAAAGAGGCGTTTTCAAAATCTAATTAGATAGAATTTGAAAGCGCCTTTAAAAATATAAAAAGGAGAGATTAATATGTTAAAAGAAAAATTATTAGAAGACTTAAAACAATCAATGAAGGAGAAAAACACAAATAGAAAAAATGTAGTGCAAATGGTAAGAGCAGGAATTTTGCAAGTGGAAAAAGATAAAGGAATCCAATTGGAAGATGCACAAGTGCTAGAGATAATTGCAAAGGAACTAAAAAAGAGAAAAGATTCATTAGCAGATTTTGAAAAAGCAAATAGAGAAGATTTAATAAATCAAGTAAATGAAGAAATAAGCGTATTAGAAGAATATTTACCAAAACAATTATCAGATGAGGAATTAGAATTAAAAATTCAGGAAATAATAACAAAGGTAGGAGCAACAACAATAAAAGATTTAGGAATGGTAATGAAAGAAGCAAAAACAGAAATTGGAGCACAAGCAGATGGCAAAAGAATAAACGAGGTTGTAAGAAAATTATTAAATTAGGAGGAAATGCTAATGAATTATAGCCCAATTAAGATAAATGAAGGAATAAACCTTCACCTTATAAACACAAATAAATTTAAAACAAATATTATATCTGTATTTTTAACTAAAAAATTAACAAGAGAAAATGTTACGAAAGAAGCGCTAATACCAGCAGTTTTAAGGCTTGGAACGGCAAATATAAAAACACAAGAAGAATTAAATAAAAAACTAGAGGATATGTATGGAGCAGATTTTAATTGCGGAATAGAAAAAAGAGGTGATAATCACGTACTTAAATTCTATATAGAGGCGATAGAAGATGAATACGCACTTAATGGTGAAAACATACAAAAAGAAGTGATTAATTTATTATTAGATATAGTATTTAATCCATTAGTAGAAAACTCTAGCTTTAAGAAAGAATATGTAGATGGAGAAAAGGAAAATCTAAAGAGAATTATTGAATCTAAAATAGATAATAAATCAAATTATGCATATGTAAGATGCATAGAAGAAATGTATAAAAATGAGCCGTTTGGATTATATGAATATGGTTATATAGAAGATTTGAACAATATAAATGAAAATAATTTGTATGAATATTATGAAGAGTTTATAAACAATTGTAAAATAGATATTTTTGTATCAGGAAATATAAAAGAGAAAGAAATAGAAGATATTGTTAAGAGCAATAGTAACATAAACAAACTATTGCCAAGAAATCCAGAATTTATTTTAGATAGTAAGCAAGATGTAAATAATATAAAAGACCAAACAGCAGAAGAAAAAATGGATGTATCACAAGGAAAAATTGTGATAGGAATGAGTATAAAAAATAATATAGATGATGCAGTATTGAATGTGTATAATGCAATCTTAGGAGGCGGAGCAAATTCAAAATTGTTCCAGAATGTAAGGGAAAAGGCTAGTTTAGCATACACAGCTGGCTCTAGATATATAAAAAGCAAAAACAATATATTTATTAGATGTGGAATAGAAATAAAAAATTACGAAAAAACAATAGAAATAATAAAAGAGCAATTGGAAGATATGAAAAAAGGAGAATTTTCAGAGGTTGATATTAAAAATGCAAAAGAATTGTTGATTGCTAGCTTTATTAGCATACAAGATGAGCAACCAAGAGAAATATCATATTATATGTCACAGCAATTATCTAAAGATACTAGTGATATAGAAACAGCTTGCAAGAAGATAGAATCTGTAAATAAAGAACAGATAATAGAAGCTGCTGAAAATATTATGATAAATACAATATTCTTTTTAAGAAATTAATAAAAGATTGCGAGGTTATTATGAAAGAAATTAATTGTGAAAAGATAAAAGAAAAAGCATATTGGGAAAAGCTAGAGAATGGTTTGGAAGTAATAATTATTCCAAAGAAAAATATAAATAAAAAATACATCATGTATGGTACAAGATTTGGCTCTATCGATAATAGATTTATAATGCCTAAAACACACGAAGAGGTGTTTATTCCAGATGGTGTAGCTCACTTCTTAGAGCACAAAATGTTTGAACAACCAAACGGAACAAACAGCTTAGATACATTGATGGCTTTAGGAATAGATGCAAATGCATATACAACAACAGACCACACAGCATATTTATTTGAGTGCACTAATCACTTTGAAGAGGGATTAGACGAACTTATGGATTATGTGCAACATCCATATTTCACAGATCAAAATGTGGAAAAAGAAAAGGGCATAATTGGACAAGAAATAACGATGTATGATGATGATCCAGGTTGGCAATTGTATTTGGGAGCAATGGATTGCATATATAAGAACAATCCTATAAAAATAGATATTGCGGGTAGCATCGAATCAATAAGCAAAATAACTCCAGATGTGCTTAATAAATGTTATAATACATTCTATAATCCATCAAACATGGTTATTGTGGCAAGCGGAGATTTCGAACCAGAAGAGCTAATGGCTAAGATTAAACAGAGATTAATAAAAAAAGAGGGACAAGAAGATATAAAAAGAATATATTCAGAACAAGAAGAGAAAATCAATAAAAAAACAAGTGAAAAAGAAATGCAAATTAGCATGCCAATTTTTATGATTGGATACAAAGATAAGATAGTTCAAGATAGAAAAGAAGCAGTAAAAAGACATATTGCAATAGAAATTTTATTAAATATGCTTTTAGGCGAAAGCTCAAGCTTATATTCTAAGCTATATAAAAATGGAGATTTATCAATAGTTCCAGACTTTGATTATGAATTTTCAGGCCAATATTCGCATATATTAATTTCAGGACGTGCAAAAGAGCCAGAAAAAATAAAAGAAGAGTTGGCAAAGGAAGTAAAAAATATAATTGCAAATGGAATAAATGAAGAAAGCTTAGAAAGAACAAAGAAAAAGATATATGGACAATATGTTACAGAATATAATAATGTGGCAGATATAGCTAGAATGTTTTTATCTGATTGGATGAAGGGAATCAACAGCTTTGAATATATAGAAGCATTTGAAAAAATAAACGCGGAATTTGTAAAAAATATATTAAAAGAGGCGTTTGATGAAGAAAATATGATATTGTCTGTTGTTAAAGGTAAAAATAAGTAGAAAAATCAAGCATTTTATAAGATGAAAAATATTGACTAACTGCGAATTATGTGATATTTTTAGATAAACGAAGGAGAAAAAGGAGGAAAAAATGCTTGACGAGAAAATTTGTAAATTAAGGGAAGAACTTAATAACAGCATACTAGAAAATAAAGACTATAAAATTATATACAAAATAAGCACAGACTTAGATGAACTAATTTACGAATATTATAAAAGCAAAAACATGATACATTGTTAAATAAAGAAAAATTAGGAGAAAGAATGAACAAAACAAAAATTAATAAAATTGGTAAAATAGTAATACCATTGTTGCTAATACTTCTTTCAGTAACAATGATAGCTAGCACTTCAATGGCAGTAGATGATAGCGTTGTAAATACTGGAAAATATAATCCGAGTGCAAGCATTGGAGGAAATTCAAGCGAATTCAGAAGCCTAGTAGGAAATATACTATTCTTCATTAGGCTAATAGGCTCAATAGTCTCTGTAGTAGCATTAATAGTAATAGGAATTAAGTTTATGCTAGGAGGCGTTGAACAAAAAGCAGAGTATAAAAAACGTATGCTCCCATATGTAGTAGGAATGATATTGCTTTTTGGTGGAGTAAATTTATTGTCTATAATATATGGTGTTGTAAGCAAAATGTAGCATAAATGTTGAAAAAAGATAAAAAATGATGTATAATAAGATAAATATGTATTGTAAAGGAACAAAAATGAAGAAAAAAACCATAGTAATATTATTTTTATTCACTATATTATTTTTACAAATGTTTTTGTGTGGAAATAATGTGGAGGCTAAAGAAGTAGATATAGATGAAGGCAAACCAAGTACAGCTGCTACTCCTTCAAAAGGAACATCTAGTTCCGTAACAGGTATTGATGGGGTAATAAATGGTGGAAAGGGTTTTTTGGATAGTGCAAATGGAATGCCAATAAGCGAACCTAACTTGCAATCTACGTCTAATACTTTAGTAAGTATATTAACTACTGTAGGTGTGGGTGCAGCAGTATTAGTAGTAACAATACTCGGAATAAAATACATAACAGGAGCAGCTGCAGAACAGGCAGAGATAAAGCAGACATTAGTACCACTAATATTTGGATGCATACTAGTGTTTGGGGCTTATCTAATATGGAAAATAGTAGTATCAATAATACAAGGTGCTATGTAAATTAGGTTTTAATATTCTCAGTTATGAGATTAATTATAAAAACAAATAAAAAAAAAGGAGGAACAAAATATGAAAAAAACAGTTAAAATAATAAGCACAATACTAATTGCATTATTTGTAGTTTGCGCTGTAGCTAATGTGGTATTAGCTGATGATGTTGATCCAAGTAAATTTACAGGTTCTCAAGGAAATATGAATACAGATAATATCAATAAAGTTGGAAATCAAGTTATATATCTTATTAGATTAATAGGAACTATGATATCAGTTGGTGTATTAGTTATATTAGGTGTTAAATATATGACAGCTAGCCCAGAAGGAAAAGCAGATTTTAAATCAACAATGATACCATATTTAGTTGGTGCTGTTTTGGTGTTTGCTGCAACATGGGTAGCAAGTGCAATTTATGGTTTTGCAACAGGAATTGGAAAATAATAATATTACAACAAAATTACATAAAGATTACAATAAAATTAAAAAGTGCATTTATTTGCACTTTTTTTATTTTTTTGTTACTTTTTATAGCTTTATATGTTATAATTATTTATGATAGGATATTATGGGGTGTATTGGAGGAAGTATGGGAGCATATAATTTACCAAGGAATGTAAAGGGTGAAGGAAGAATATTATTTATATTTACCAAAAAAAGTATGATATATACAGCTATAGCTGGAGTAATAGGAGTAGGGCTAGCATTTTTGCTCTCTACACTGGGAATGACGGTCGTAGGTATTGTATTACTTGTAATTTGTGCTTTAATAGGATTTTCAATAGGTACATTTAAAGTTCCAGATTTAAAAAATATTTCATGGGCAAGAGTAAATGCAGGCGAAAATATAGATGCTGTAATAATGAGAGCAATAAAGTTTAAACATAAGGGAAATAAAGTATATATATACAAGGAGGAAGAAACTGATGACAAGTAAAATAACTATATTAACTTCAATTTTAACAGTGGTAGCTACTGTAATAGTAATTTTGTTGATAGTATTAGCTTTTGTGTATTTTAGAATGGAAGCTAGGGATAAAAAAGGAAAAGATAGTAAGGAATTAAAAGACAGAGAAAATACTCCTAAAAAACCAAGCAAAAATAAACAATATACTGTTGATTCAATAATGAATTTTATGGAATTCGATAAAATCGAAGATAATATGATTGTACAAAATAATGGCAAGAAATATGTTATGGTTGTAGAATGCCAAGGAGTAAACTACGATTTAATGTCAGAAGAAGAAAAAGTTTCAGTAGAAGAAGGGTTTTTACAATTCTTAAATACATTAACAGGTCCTGTACAAATATATACACAAACCAGAACAATTAACATGAGTAGCAGTATACAGAGCTACAAAGAAAAGGTTGATGAAATAGAAGCTGCATATAATAAACAAAAAGCTAAATATGAAGAGCTAGTAAAACGTGGCAATGTGCCAAATGACCAATTGAAAAAAGAATATTATGAACTAGTAAAACAAAGAAACTTATGTGAATATGGAAAAGATATTATATTTAATACAGAGAAAATGAGTTTAAACAGAAATATTTTAAACAAAAAATATTATGTAGCATTAGCATATTACACATCTGAGTTAGGACAAGAAAACTATGATAAAAATGAAATACAAGAATTAGTTTTCTCAGAGTTATATACAAAAGCTCAAGCAATAATAAGGTCGCTAGCAATATCTGGAGTAATTGGAAAAGTAATGTCTTCTATAGAATTGGCTGATTTACTATATGTTGCATATAACAGAGATGAATCAGAAACATATGGAATGGATAGAGCATTAAAAGCTGGATATGATGAATTGTATTCTACAGCTCCTGATTACATGGATAAGAAAATTAAATTACTAAACGAAGAAATAGAAAATAAAGCTTATGAAAAAGCTAACGAGAAAGTAATCGAAGCCCAAACAGAAAAACAAAAACAATATAATCAAACAGTAGATGATATTGATACAATAATAGATAATTTAGCAACATTAATGATAGATGAAAATGCAAGTATGATTGGTGAAGATGTGGCAGAGAGTGCAAGAGAAAAGATAAAAGAAGGAAACAAGAGAAAGGAGAAAGATAAAGATGTTCAAAAAGAAACAAAGAGAACAAGAAGAGTTTCAAGCAGAGCGTAATGATTATACAAGCAATGAAGAAGTAAGGATATTACATAAAAAGACAATAAAAGAATTAATAGCTCCAGCAGGAATAGATGCAAGTAGTATAGATCACTTAGAAATAATTTCAAGTGTAAAAAGATATGCTAGAAGTTTCTTTGTATCTACATTGCCAAGAATGTGTACATTCCCAGAACTATTTAGAGATATGTATATGTTTGGAGATATAAATACATCAGTATATATAAATCCAATACCAGAATCAAGGTCGCAAAATGAATTAAATAGAACAATAAATGAGATAGAAACAGAAAGAATCGTGGCAGCTGATAGAGGAAATATCAACAGAGAAAGCACATTAACTCAAAAAAGATTTGAAGCAGAGCAATTAAGAGATGAAATTGCAGCAGGATACAATAAATTATACGAAGCATCAGTTGTGGCAACACTTTTTGCATATAGCTTAGAAGATTTAGAGAGACTTACAAAATTATTATCAGCAGAAATGTCTAAATCACTAGTTGGAATAAAAAGCGCTTGGGGAAGACAAGAAGAAGCTTTTAAATCAAATTTGCCATTTGTAGATAATCAAATAAATAATACACACACATTCGACCGTAGATCTATGGGAACAGTATTCCCATTTACAACATCTGAAGTTGGACATCCAACAGGTATTCCTCTAGGATTTAATAAACAAACTGGGGTACCAATTTTGTTTGATAATTTCCATAACTCTTTAACAAACTATAACATGGTTATATTTGCTAAATCTGGTGCTGGTAAATCTGTAACAATGAAAACATTGATATCAAGATCAGCTGTGCTTATGGGAATCCAAAGTTTGGCACTAGATGCTGAAGGCGAGTATAGTATAGTTGCTGAAAGCTTGGGAGGAGTAAATGTAGTACTTAGCCCAAATTCACAAACAGTTATCAACTTATTTGATATAGAAACAGAAATGGTTAAAGATGAAATAACAGGAAGAGAAAAAACTGTATTAAATGTAGAAAATAAAGTAGAGGACGTTACTCAAGCTTTATTAACAATGGCAAGAGGAAGTACAAGAAGCCAAGAGGTAAACGAGTTAACAAAACAGATAATTGCAGAATCTGTTGCGGAAGAATATGCTGCATATGGAATAAACAGCAATCCAGCAAGCTTATATGAAGCAAACATGGAAAATTCTTCCGATGTATTAGGAAAAAGAAGAAAGAAAATGCCAACAGTTGGCTCTTGGTATAAACGTTTAGCTAAAAAAGCTGAGGAAAACAATAACCCAGATTATAGATTTCATTATAGTTACTTGCTAAAAGTAATGAAGCAATACATAAGAGAATATGATGGACAGATGGCATACTTTGATGGACAATCAACATTTGATTTATTAGATGGAACATTATTTATAAACTTGGATATTTCTCAATTGGAGGAAAGATTTGCAAGACCACTTGCACAACAAATATTACTTTCTTGGATTTGGGAAAAATATGTTAAGAAAAATAGTGAAGATAGAAGAAAAGCTTATAAAAAGAGAGTTTTAGTAGACGAAGCGTGGATGCTTTTACCATATCCAGAAGCTGTAGACTTCTTAAACACAATGGCAAGACGTGCAAGAAAGAGAAACGTTTCTTTAGCTATTATTTCACAAAGATTCCAAGATTTCTATGAAAAACCAGAAGTACAAGCTGTTTTAACATCATCTGATACAAAATTACTACTAGCGCAAGATAAATCTGAAATACAATATTTAAAAGAAGTATTTAAACTAAGCGAAGGAGAAGCCGGATTCTTAGTAACATGTGGAAGAGGAGAAGGCTTGCTAAAAGTAGGAGGAGATACAGCAATATTACAAATTACTCCAACTGCCAAGGAATTTGAATTCGTAGAGACAAACATAAATAAATTGGCACAAAAGAATCAATAAACAAAACGGACATTAAAAGGAGATAGTATGAAAAAGATAGTAGAGAATAATGTATTACGAAAGATAATAATCATACCTGTAATAGTTTTTATATTGCTTACTTTTGCAATGCCAACAGTTAGTAGGGCGGATGATGATGATACAACTGAACGAAGCCTTATGGATTGGATAATAAATATAGTTACATCTATACCAATTTGGCTTTGTGATGTTGCAAACCAAATTATAAAAATGGGTGTACAGATAGACCCAGAAGATGGAGTTGTAGGAAATGCATTAAAAGCATTTGATGGAACTGTTTATAGAAAAGGTAATGAAGATGATTTAGTACAATGGCTGGGGGAAAATCCAACGATTGGCTCATTGCCAGATGCAACTGTGAAATTAGATAAGGACATAGATGGATATTCAATCTTAAAATTGTCTATTAGTCCGGGTGAAATCTTTGCTAATAAGCTAGCCTTATTAGATGCAGACTATTTTTCAACAGATTCAAATTCTGCAACAATAGGAAATGAAGAATATTCTTTAACCAATCAATTAAAACATACAATAGCAAGTTGGTATAAAGCGTTTAGATTAATTTCCATAGTTGGATTACTCTCTGTATTAGTGTATTTAGGTATAAGAATTATAATCTCTGCAGCAGCAAGTGACAAGGCAAAATATAAATCTATGTTTGCTGATTGGGTAGTTGCGTTATGTTTGATATTTTTCTTGCACTATATAATGGCTTTTACTAATACTATGGTAAATCAAGTGTTGGGAATAATGGGAAACACACAAAGTACACAAGAATTTAAACAAGTCAACATAACAGTACAAAACGCGGATGGAAGTACAGCAACTGTAACGGGAAAAGATGAAAACGATAAAGATTTAACTAAGGACTTTGTATTTTCTACCTCCCTAATGGGATATGTAAGACTTTTATGCGAAAGTATATCAGCAAGTGGAAGAGGTGTATACTCAATTATGTATATAGCTCTAACTGGCTATACTCTATATTTTATTATAATATACATAAAGAGGGCATTAATCCTTACAGTGTTAACAATGATTGCCCCATTGATTGCACTAACATATCCAATAGATAAAGTAAAAGATGGTCAAGCACAGGCATTTACTTTCTGGTTAAGAGAATATGTAATGAATTCGATTCAGCCAATTATACATTTAACTTTATATACCGTATTAGTATCGTCTGCAATGAATTTGGCGGTTGCTTCACCAATATATGCTATATGTGCTTTAGCATTCATAGTACCTGGTGAAAAACTTATAAAAGAAATGTTTGGATTTAGAAGTAGTACTGCGCCATCTTTAGGAAAGATGACAGCGGCACATACACTTGCAAATTGGATTACGAAAAAAGGCAGTGGAGGTTCACCTAAAGTAGCTCAACAAGGAGGCGCAGGTCAAAACAAAATAAGAACTACAGATCAGAATCCAACTGATTCTAGCTTAGTACAAGGTAGTGGATTAGATGCTTTGGCTGGTATAAAAAATACGAAACCAGCTATAGCTCCAGCACCTTTACCAGGAAACAAACCAAAAGTAACGCTTAAAAATAAAGCAAAGAATATGGCAACAAGTGTAGGCAACAAGGCTAAAAAAACAGGAGCTGCAATTGCAAGTGGAGCAAAGAATGCTGCAAATGCTGCTAGACACCCTATTCAAAGTGGTGCTGTTGACAAAGCTAAGAAGAAATTGGGCGGAGTTGCAAATAATACAGGAAAATATTTAAGAAAGAAATATAATATACCTAAGGGACATACAATAAGAGAACTTGCTAAGAGAGGAGTAAAAACTGCTGGAAAAGGAATTGTTAGAGGCATTGGAGCTGGAAGTGGAGCAGTATTAGGACTAGCTGGAGGTATTGTAAGTGGAGATATGTCAACTGCATTGGCTGGTATGGCTGCAGGAGCAAAGGCAGGGGACGTAGTAGGAAAGAGAGTACTTAATGGAGCATCTGGAGCAAGAGAATTTGTTGGCTCAGCAAGATATGGAAGCAAAGAATTCCAAAATATGGAAGCAGATAGAGCATTTAAAAATGATGCTGAAAATAGACAACACTTGTTGGATAGCGGAGTAAGTAAAAAAGACCTAGATGAGAGAATGGAAGAATATGCAGAATATAGAAGAACTGGTGTAACTGATATCAAAGAAATGGATAAAATACATGATATTAGAGAAGAAATGCGCAATAGTGGACTAACTGATGAAAATGCCAGAAATCAAGCAATGGAATTAGCAAAATTAAGTACAAAGTATAACAGTGAAACTTTTAGAGATAATGAAAAACGTACAAATGCTGAACAAGCTTTAGCAAGAAAGTTTTTAAGAGTTAGAGATCAAAATGGCAATAAGAAACTTAATGCACAACAGGCTCGAAAGGCATCTAGAGCAACAATGGATAGAATCGCAAGAATAAAAGGAGAATAAAAACACAGACCCAAAAGCATTATCTTTTGGGCCTGACTTATATAAGGAGAAGGAATTATGTTTAATAAAATAATTAGGTTATATAATCAAAATAGAAGAAAATTTTGGACTATTATTGCAATAATAGTAGTTGGATTATTGCTCTTAAGATTGGCGAATTATTTAGCTAAACTATCTTTAGAAAGACAGAATAATGCAATGCCAACCAACACAACAACTACTAATTCACAAACATATTCTATAATTTCTGATACTAATATAAGTACTAGTAGGGCAAACAAAAATAATGAAGAGATAGAAAATTTTATAAAATATTGCAATAATAAGCAAATAAAAAATGCATATGATATGCTTTCTGATGATTGCAAAAAGTATGTGTTTCAAGATGATATAAATAGATTTGAAAAAGAGTATTATGATATAATATTTTCATCAAGCAGATTGTATTCAAAAGACAATTGGATAACAAGCAATGATTATACAACATATAAAGTAACATATACAAATAATTTATTAAGTGACGGAAAATATGATTCTCAGCAGTCTTTTGGAGATTATATTACAGTTACTCCAGATTATAAATTAAATATTTCAAAGTTTGTTAGAGCTAGAGAATTGCAGAGCACATGTGATAATAGTGATGTTGAAATTATTGCTATAATAAATGAAACTTATATAGAAAAGGAATCACTAGAAGTTAAAATTAAAAATAATACTACAAACGACATTGATTTAGAAAAAACTAACAAAATATATATTGTGGATAGCAAAGATAAGAAGTATAATGTAAGTACTAATGGAATAGAAGAAATGTTAAAAATTAAAAGCAAAGAAACAAAAAATATTTCACTAACAATAAATAAAACATATAATGCAAGGAAAGTAAAAGAGCTTGTTTTTGAGGGCATAATTGTAAATGGACAAGAATGTACAATTAAAATAGATTTTTAAAGGAGAAAAGTTATGGCTGATGGCAAAAAAAATGGCGGAGCAATGGATGAAGCTAAAAATGTAGCTAAGAAAAAAGCAAAAAAGAAGATTGTAGGAGCTATATTAGGGGCAGTATCACAGTTAATAATTCCTATTTTAATAATAGTTGTTTTAATAGCTTCTGTAATGCTTATAGCACAGCAAATAACAAATATGATTAATGGAATAAAAGACGGATGGTCATCTTTTTGGAATAGAGATGGAATTGTTGTTTCTGATGAATTCGTGGATGAGTTTATTAAAAATTTAAAAGCACAAGGCATTGGTGTAGGAAGCATGGGAATGACCGAATCGAATGCTAAAGACTATATAAAATCTTTTATAGAGGCTTCATTGGTTACACAAACAGTAAACACCCATAATAATGGTATAGCAGTAGCAGGAGGAATAGAATTAAAAAGACATGATTCGAAAAATAACCAAATTCATGATATGAGCTATACTGAAACTTTTGACGAAGGAGCAGACTTTAATAAAGTAAGATACACATATTCATTAGATGAATCGGGCAACATAGTATATCCTGTTTCTAATGGAAGTGGTGGTTACACAACTAGAACAATAGATAAAAGCGCATATGAGCAACATGCTATTCCAGTAATGTTTTTTGTTGATTTATGCACAGCAACACAAAGCCCTAATTATGTAAAAGCATTGTCTGATCACATAAAAAATGAAGGACAAACTATGACGATAACTTTATTAGACAGCTATTATGTATCATATAAAGAAGTACATCATGAATACATAGCATCTGGAGCTACTAATCATACCTGGGATACACAAGAAGATTCAACAACTACGATAAGCACAATGCCATATGTAACAGAAGTAAACCATCTATTATATAAAATGTCACAAACATATACTAGATCAGAACCTTCTGTGGAAAGAACTGAGCCAGAAACAGTAGAGACGAAAGGAAAAGGTGCTGAAGCTAATGTTACATTAAGAACTACTACAACAACAGTAACTGAAACCTATAGATTCAGCAGTCCAATAGAGCAAGACCCTGTAATAAAATGTGAAGAAGATGATTTCTTTGTAAAGGAAAGTAAAAAGAAATATTATACATCTTATAAGCAAAATGCAGCAGCAATTAATACATATAAGAAGGACGGGACTCTATTATTTACAATGATGGACATGAACCTAGACAATGATAGATTAGAGCAAATATTAAAATATGTAATTTACAAAATGACAGGTGTGGATTACGGAGTAACAAGTTTAGATGGGTCTTTGTTTAAGTTGAATAGTATAAATAGCTTAGGTGCAGGAGGAATTGCAGAAGTTATAAAAAGTTTTGAAAATGGAGATCTAAGATATTATATGAAAGGTGATTCTGATGATTATTCTAATTGGTATGTATATAACTTTGTTACACAAGATAGAAAACAATATAAATTAGCATATAGTGATTATGATAAAACGTGGAATTTTTCATATGGGATAATGGTGTATGATGAGAAGTATGACGAATATAATAATGTTGGAGTATTTAATCAAGAAGGTGTAGATATAAGGAATCTTGTGAACAGAGCAAGAAATGGAGAACAGATTTTGCTAGATGTAGAAATAGTAGATAGAGTATATAATAATATAGTAAAAAATAAGCAGAAAATATTAAGCGATTTAGCTACTAAAAGGAATGCAGAGCTTACAAACTATCAAATAGATGCATTAACAAATGTTCACTATCAATATGGAAATGCAGGTGATGCATATATAAGTAACAGTAAAAACATAATGGAATTATATAAACAGTATTATGCTAAAGGAAAAACTGAGGAATTTAAGAATATAGCTATATGTGAGGTTAATGACGGCGTTTCACGTAACTTCTTCATAAGAGGTGAGCCAGCAAAGAGAGGAACATATGAATGGATTATGTTTGACGAAGGAATATATACATTAGCTGATGGAACCATAGTAAGTGGAGCATCTGGTATTATAGAGGTAGCAGATAAATGCCATAAATATATGGAAGAGAAGCTATATACATATAGACTAGTGGATTTGCCAGCTACTGCAAATGATGCTTGGAATGTGCCATATACATGTTGCGCAACATATGTGGATTGGGTATTAGCGGAAGCTGGATATAAGGACAAAACAGCAGGATTGACACATAGTGCACCAAGTTTGTTTCAAGAGTATGCTGAAAAGGGATTTACATTAATAAAAACATATGATGAGTTACAAGCTGGAGATTTAGCGTTCTTTCACTATGCCTCTGATGATGGTACACGCTACTTTAATGGAAAGGCATATACCATAGGTCACGTTCAAATATATGCAGGTGATGGTAAGTGGTATAACGCTGGTTGCACAGAAGCTATACAAGCTATTGAAGAGCGTTACAGACCCTCACCTTACGGTGATGATGGACGTGCATGGTTTGTTGTAGGCTTACGTCCAAATTAAAGATGGGAGATAAAATTATGAAGAAAATAAAAATAATAATTCCGATATTAGTAGTTCTATTGATAGTAGTGTGTATTGCTTTGGCTATAATAACAAATAATCAAAAGAAACAGGAAGAAAAATATGGAAAAGTAGATCCGCCTGTTGACGTTTCTGAATCTATAGCTGCATATACAAATAAAATGGTAAGAATAAAAGAAGATTCTAGTTTTTATACACTTGAATCATATGTAAAGAGATTGTTAGCTAATTTAGAATATAAAGATAGTGATGGAATAATTAGTTTGCTTACAGAAGATTACAAAGAAAAAAATGCGATAACTAGCAAAAATGTTCAAGATAAAATAAAATTTGATGGGCAAGATAGTTCTTATAATGCATTGGAGATATATGAGTCAGCTAATACTGGTAGATATATTATCAAAGGAGAAATTGGTAAAGAAAAAGTTTATTTTAAAATAGTAGAGGATTCTAGAAATAATACATTTGCTATAGAACCAATTACAGAGGAATACTATAATAACTCTGTAAAAAATCAAATGGAAGAAGAAGATAGTGTTACAATAGCAAAAAACGATTACAACAGTATTAGCAAAATAAGAATTACCCAAGAAGACATCGTTCAAAAATATTTTAATAGTTACATACAAAATGTAATTAATTATCCACAAGAAGTGTACAATATGTTGGATGAAGAGTATAAAAATAAGAAATTTGGTAGCTTTGATAACTTTAAAAAATATATAAATAATAAAGCAGATTTGCTAAACTTATTAGATATATACAATAGAAAAAGCTATTCGGATTTTGCAACATCACAAGAATATGAAGAATATTATTTGCAATTTTTAGATGTAGGGCTTACTCAATATATAGTAAATACATATACAGATTATACAGAATATATCTGCTATGACCAGGAAGATAATGTATACATTTTCAGAGAAAAAGCGCCAAATGATTATACAATAATCCTTGATGCATATACTATAGAAATTCCAAGTGTAAAGCAAAAATATGAAACATCTACAGATCAAGATAAAGTTGCAATGAATATTGAAAAAATTAAACAGGCAGTAAATGATAAAGATTATACTTATGTATACAATAAGTTAGATGAAACATTTAAAAATAATAATTATCCTACAGAAGCAAGCTTTGAGCAAAAAATGCAATCAGAACTTTATGGAAGAAACGATTTTTCATACACTAAAGTAGAAAGTAAGAGCAATGTGTATGTGTGCGATGTTACTGTAACAGATGCAAGTGTTAAGAATAGTACAGCACAAAAGATATTGCACGTATTTATGCAATTAAAAGATGAAACAGATTTTGTATTATCATTTAATATAGAATAAAGGAGATACCTTATGAACCCTGATGAAAATAAAGAAATAGAAGAAAGAATTTTAGCTATCTATAAAGAAGTATTGCAAGAATTGCCTGAAAGAAATAAGATAGACGGAATTACTTATTATACAGATATTACATTAGTAAATCCAGTTGACGGAAAAGACGGGCTAGCAGATCAAGGTGTTTATGCAGTAAGAGTTGTAAATGAGAAAGAAAAAAATCTGTACAAATTATACAATAATAGTATAGAAATAGCTGAGATAGATGAAAATGGAAAGATTATTTTCTCGAATGAATACATAGAATGGTTGGAACAAATAGATAAAAGATTTTCTGAAATAGCCCAAAATGCAAATGAAAAAGAAGTATTAGATTTGAACAATGAGTTGACAGAAGAAGATAAGGAATATAAAGAAGATGAAATAAAAGAATTAGAGTCTGAAGAAAATGAAGAAATAACAGAGCATCAGAAAGAACAAGAAGAACCAGAAAATAAAGAACAAGAAATGCAACAACTTGCACAGGCTACAGGAAATGAAGTAGGAAATATAAAATCATATTCGAAAATAAAACCAACACAGTATTTAACAGATAAAGATACCTTTGAAGAGATAGCTAATGTAAAAGGCCAATATTCAGATATATATATTGTAAATGCAAACGAAGACATGGGAAAGAATCATAAATTTGCATTTATAGGCAGAAATCAAGATGGAGAGCTTGAATATATTGAAGGCTTAGAAACTAAAGGAACTACTACAACAGATAGACAAATATATAGCATAAATAGAGACGGTTCAAAAGTTGAAGAAAAGCAAGTAACAGAAATGTTTACAACTTCAGATCCTAATAAAATGTTTTCTGCTAAAATCGGGAATTATGGAATCATAGAAGTAGATTACTTAAGAAAGAGCCCTACAGAGAACAAGTTTGTAGGAAGCCAAGTAGAAACACAAACTGAAAGACCAACTACAGCAGAGGTAAAGCAATTTATGAATGAAGCAAGAACTACCAAGAGTGAACTTGATGAATCCATAGATAAAACAGAAAAGCAGATAGAAGAAAATGAATCTCGCACTACAAGATTAGAAAATATAGATGATAATCCTAATAATGATAGAGCTATAGATGTAACAGAGGTAGTTGAATTAGATGATGGAACAAAAACAACAATAATGGATGAAGCAAAAAATCAGAATAAAAAGTTAGATGATTATATTAAAGAAATAGAAGAAACTCCTGAAAGTGGTATGGCAGAGAAGATTGAGAGCATAAGAGCCAAGGAATTGGAGAAAAATACTAAAGAAGAGCCAGAAGTTTTACATGATAGAGAGGATAGAGGAGAAAGAGAAACACCAGAAGAAGCAGCTTTAAGAAGATTGATGAATCATTAAAAGAGAATGCATCTTAAATATTAGAGACCTAATATTTTAAGGTGTATTTTTTATGTAATAAAAAAGGAAATATAGAATAATTATATAAAAGAAAATTTACATAGGGGTGACTAAAATAGTAAAGAAGATTTTTATATTTTTATTGATTATAGTAACTTTGAATGGAGCTTTTATAAATCTGTGTTATGCTGATGATGTGGAAGAAGATGAAACAGAGGACATTACAGAAACTGAAATTAATGAAGTAAATGAGGTTTCAAAAAATGCAGCTGAAGTACCAATATTAAACTCTAGAAGATGTGTAATATTTGACAGAACATCTAAAACTGTAATGTACGGTAAAAACGAAGAATTAAGATCCGCTATGGCCTCGACAACAAAGATAATGACTGCAACTATAGCTCTTGAAAATGGCAATTTGCAAGATGAAATAACAATAGATAGAAAAGCAGCGGGTACAGGTGGATCTAGGTTAGGTTTAAAAAGAGGAGACAAAATAACATTAAATGATTTACTTTATGGACTAATGCTTAGGTCTGGCAATGATGCAGCAGTAGCAATTGCAGAACATATAGGAGGAAGTGTAGAAGGTTTTGCAGAACTGATGAACCAAAAAGCGACAGAGCTAGGATTAAAAGACACTCATTTTGTAACACCACATGGTTTGGATAGCAGCGAACATTATACAACAGCGTTGGAACTAGCGAAATTAACAGATTATGCATTAAAAAATGAAAAGTTTGCTAAAATAGTTGCAACAAAGAGTACAACAATAAGCATAAATGGCAATCCGCGACAATTATCTAATACAAACGAGTTATTAGGAGTTTTAAATGGGGTAATAGGAGTAAAAACTGGTTTTACAAATGGTGCAGGCAGATGCTTAGTTACAGAAACAAAAAGAGGAGATACAGATATAATAGTGGTTGTACTTGGGGCCGATACAAAGAAAGATAGAACCAAAGATAGCATAAAATTAATAGAATACGCATTTGCAAACTTTACAAAAGTTAACATAAAAGAAAAAGCTATAGAGGAATTTGAAAAATGGGAAAGAATAAATAGAAATAGAATTTTAATAATAAAAGGTCAAAAAGATACAATAAGTTTAGACATTGGTAAAATTAATACCGAAACAATACCAGTAAAGGAAACAGACAAATTAGAAATAACAATTAACACTATAAATCAACTGAAAGCCCCTGTTGAGAAAAACACAAAAGTAGGAACTATTATAATAAAACTAAATGATAATATAATAGATTCGATTGATATAGTGTGTGGCGAAAAGATAGAGCGAAAAACATGGCTAGATTACTTTAAAGAAAATTTACAAATTTGTCGAACGATTTTTGAGATTTAATTTGAGTAATTATTGACTTTTTTGTTTATATGGTTTATTATATATTCATACGAATAACAGCAAAAAAATTCGTTTATGTTACTTAAAAACAACACCCACATCTGCGAATGTGGGTGTTTCTCTTATGTATTGACACTTATTAAAATAGTTTTAAAATTAAGTATATAAGTATCAATACGCATAACAGCAAAAAACTTTTCATTTTATGCTACCTCCTCTCAATATAGA
Organism: uncultured Clostridia bacterium; assembly: GCA_934122115.1. Taxonomy (GTDB): domain Bacteria; phylum Bacillota; class Clostridia; order TANB77; family CAG-508; genus UMGS1901. The sequence continues at coordinate 50,869 of CAKOVU010000005.1, forward strand.
CTCTCTATAAAAGAGGTAAAATAAGTATACAACATAATAGAACTAAAATAAAGAAAAATCGTATATGAAAAATCGACAAAAGCTTACGGAAACTTAAAAAAATCAAAATAATACATTGACTTTACTGGCATGATATGGTAAAATAAAAAAGCTAGTGTGAAAGTATTTTGTTTATACTAGCAATAAGAAAATCAGGAGGTGAATTTTAAGTGCCAACAATTAATCAATTAGTAAGAAAAGGAAGAAAAACAACTACAACAAAATCTACATCACCAGCTCTTCAACATGGATTTAACTCTATGAAGAAGAAGGTAACAGATAGGAGAGCTCCACAAAAAAGAGGAGTTTGTACTGTTGTTAAAACTGTTACACCTAAGAAGCCAAACTCAGCATTAAGAAAAGTTGCCAGAGTTAAGCTTTCAAACGGATATGAAGTAACTTCTTATATTCCAGGAATCGGACACAACTTACAAGAGCATAGTGTTGTTCTAATAAGAGGAGGAAGAGTAAAAGACCTTCCAGGTGTTAGATACCACATCATAAGAGGAACTTTAGATACAGCAGGTGTTAAAGACAGAATGCAAGGTAGATCTAAGTACGGAGCTAAAAAGCCTAAAAAATAAAGCTTAGACAATTTATGGTGCGTATAACTTACTAATTTAAGGTACTTAAATTTAGCATAGATTATAAGCACTAAACTGAAAAAGTTTCGAGAAGTATTAGTATTGAACTTTTTAGAGTACCTGTGATACTAGGTAAATATTAGTATCAAATTTAAAAAGGAGGGAAGAATAGTGCCAAGAAAAGGATATATAGCAAAAAGAGAAGTTTTACCAGACCCAATGTATAATAGCAAAGTTGTTACAAAATTAATCAACAATGTTATGTTAGATGGTAAGAAAACAGTTGCTCAAACAATCGTTTATGATGCATTTGATATTATAAAAGAAAAAGAGCAAAAAAATCCATTAGAGGTATTTGAAGAAGCACTAAACAATGTAATGCCAGTTCTAGAAGTTAAAGCAAGAAGAATTGGTGGTGCAACATACCAAGTACCACTAGAAATTAGACCAGAAAGAAGACAAACTTTAGGTTTAAGATGGTTAGTAACATATGCAAGAAACAGACATGAAAAAACAATGGCTGAAAAACTTGCAGCTGAAATAATGGATGCAGTAAGCGGTAATGGTGGAGCATTCAAGAAGAAAGAAGATATGCATAAAATGGCTGAAGCTAATAAGGCTTTTGCTCATTACAAATTCTAAGATTAGATATTAAAATATCCTAAAAGAAGGAGGAAAAATAAATGGCTGAAACTAAAAGAGATATGCCTTTAGAGAAAGTTAGAAATATAGGAATTATGGCTCACATTGATGCTGGTAAAACAACAACAACAGAGAGAATACTTTTCTATACAGGAAAAACACACAAAATAGGCGAAGTTCATGAAGGCGAAGCTACTATGGACTGGATGGTTCAAGAGCAAGAAAGAGGTATAACAATTACTTCTGCTGCTACAACTTGCCATTGGTTAGGACATAGAATAAATATAATAGATACTCCTGGTCACGTTGACTTCACAGTAGAAGTTGAAAGATCATTAAGAGTTCTAGATAGTGCTATACTTGTACTTGCAGCTAAAGGTGGAGTTCAACCACAATCAGAAACAGTTTGGAGACAAGCTGATAAATATGAAGTACCTAGAATGGTATATGTAAACAAAATGGACATTACAGGTGCTGATTTTTATGGCTGTGTAGACCAAATAAAAAATAGATTAGGAGCTCATCCTGTTCCAATTCAATTACCAATAGGAGCAGAAGACAATTTCCAAGGAATTGTAGACCTAATCAAAATGAGAGCATTTATTCATAAAGACGATTTAGGAAAAGAAATCGAAGAGACAGAAATTCCTGAAGATATGAAGGCAGATGCTGAAAAATATAGATCAGAAATGATTGAAGCAGCAGCAGAACAAGATGATGAATTAATGATGAAATATCTTGAAGGTGAAGAACTAACTGCTGAAGAAATCAAAAAAGGTTTAAGAAAAGGAACTATATCTAACAGCTTAATATTAGTAACTTGTGGATCATCTTACAAAAACAAAGGTGTTCAAGAGTTATTAAATGCTGTAGTAGATTACCTACCATCACCATTAGATATTCCAAATATTAAGGGTGTAGATGAAGATGGAAATGAAGTTGAAAGAGTAACTTCAGATTCAGAACCTTTTTCAGCTTTAGCATTTAAGATTGCAACAGATCCTTTCGTAGGAAAATTATGCTTCTTCAGAGTATACTCTGGAACATTAGAAGCAGGTTCAACAATATTAAATGCAAACAAAGATAAAAAAGACAGAATTGGAAGAATTTTGTTAATGCACGCAAACCATAGAGAAGATATAACAAAAGTATATGCAGGAGATATAGCTGCAGCAGTTGGTTTAAAAGAAGTATCAACTGGTGATACACTATGTGATCCAGCACATCCAGTAATATTAGAATCTATGGAATTCCCAGAGCCGGTTATCGATATAGCTATTGAGCCAAAAGATAAGGCTAACAGCGAAAAAATGGGAATAGCTTTAGCAAAACTTGCCGAAGAAGATCCAACATTCAAAACATGGACAGATCAAGAAAGTGGTCAAACAATTATAGCTGGTATGGGTGAGTTACACTTAGACATTATAGTTGATAGATTAAAAAGAGAGTTCAAAGTTGAATGTACTGTAGGTAAGCCACAAGTTTCTTATAAAGAAACAATTAGAAATAAAGTTAAAGTTCAAGGAAAATTCATTCGTCAATCAGGTGGTCGTGGACAATATGGTGATGTTTGGTTAGAAATGGAACCATTAGAGCCAGGAAAAGGTATTGAATTTGAGAGCAAAATCGTTGGTGGTGCTGTTCCAAAGGAATATATCAAACCTATTGAAGATGGTGTAAGAGAAGCCGCATTAAGTGGTATCTTAGCTGGATATCCAGTAATAGATTTCAAAGCAACTTTAGTTGATGGTTCTTACCACGAAGTTGACTCTTCAGAAATGGCGTTCAAAATAGCAGGTTCTATGGCATTCAAAGAAGGATGTAAACAAGGTAAATCTGTATTATTAGAGCCTATCATGAAGGTTGAAGTTACAGTCCCAGAAGAATACATGGGAGACGTTATTGGAGATATAAACTCTAGACGTGGAAGAATGGAAGGAATGGAAGCAAGATCTGGTAACCAAATAATTAGAGGATTTATTCCACTATCAGAAATGTTTGGTTATGCAACAGACTTACGTTCTAAGACACAAGGAAGAGGAACATACTCAATGGAACCAAGCCATTATGAAGAAGTTCCAAAATCAGTATTAGAACAAATAGTTTCTTCAAGAGCAAAAAAATCTGAATAAGATTAATATTTATAATAGTTAAAACACAAAAAAGTGTAAAACTATTGCAAAATTTATAAAAATATTATAAAATGCTTATGCATGGTAGAAGTAAGAAGGTAGACTTCTAAAATATAAAGGAGGAATTTAAAATGGCAAAGGAAAAATTTGTTAGATCAAAGCCACACGTTAACATTGGTACAATCGGACACGTTGACCATGGTAAAACAACAACAACAGCAGCTATTACAAAATACTTAAGCTTATTAGGAAAAGCTAAATATGAAGCATACGATCAAATCGATGGTGCTCCAGAAGAAAAAGCAAGAGGAATCACAATCAACACAGCACACGTTGAATATGAAACAGATAACAGACATTATGCACACGTTGACTGCCCAGGACACGCTGATTATGTTAAAAACATGATTACAGGTGCAGCTCAAATGGATGGAGCAATATTAGTTGTTTCTGCAGCTGATGGACCAATGCCTCAAACAAGAGAGCATATACTATTAGCAAGACAAGTTGGTGTTAAATATATCGTTGTTTACTTAAACAAATGCGATATGGTTGACGATCCAGAATTATTAGAATTAGTTGAAATGGAAGTTAGAGACCTATTAACAGAATACGGTTTCCCAGGAGATGAAATTCCAGTAATAAAAGGATCTTCATTAAAAGTTCTAGAAAGCACATCAACAGATCCAAATGCACCAGAATATCAATGCATGAAAGAATTAATGGATGCAGTTGATAACTATATCCCAACACCAGAAAGACCAGTTGACCAACCATTCTTAATGCCTATAGAAGACGTTATGACAATTACAGGTCGTGGAACAGTTGTTACTGGTAGAGTTGAAAGAGGACAAGTAAAATTACAAGACGAAGTTGAAATAGTTGGTATTAAACCATCTACAAAAACTGTAGTAACAGGTGTTGAAATGTTTAGAAAATTGTTAGATCAAGCAGAAGCTGGAGATAACATCGGTGTTCTATTAAGAGGTGTACAAAGAACAGACGTTGAAAGAGGTCAAGTTCTTGCAAAACCTGGAACAATACATCCACACACAAAATTCAAAGCTCAAGTATACGTTCTTACAAAAGAAGAAGGTGGACGTCATACACCATTCTTCAATGGATACAGACCACAATTCTACTTCAGAACTACAGACGTTACAGGTGTAATCGATCTAGAAGCTGGAACAGAAATGGTTATGCCAGGTGATAACGTAAACATGACAATCGAATTAATCACACCAATCGCTATAGAAAAAGGACTAAGATTCGCTATCCGTGAAGGTGGTAGAACAGTAGGTTCAGGTGTTGTTGCTGATATAATCGAGTAATAATCAAAATAATATATAAATAACAAGGAATACGAGAAATCGTAAACCTTGTTATTTTTTCTTGACTTTTATAGTGTTTCATTATATACTGATACCGAAAATATCAAAAGGAGTATTATATATGAAACATAAATTACTATATATAATAGCAATATTAATTACACTAATGATAATGTTTTCAGCCAATATATATGCCGATACAGCAACAGTAAATACAGAAACCTTAAATCTAAGAAAAGAAGCTTCAACAAGTTCGAGTATAGTAGAATTATTAAATATGAATACAGAACTAGAAATTATAGAAGAATCTGGAGACTGGTATAAAGTAAAGCATGGCAACAATACTGGATATGTAAAAAAAGAATATGTAAAAGTTAAAGAAACTACAGAAAATAACACAAACCCTACTACTGAAGAAGTTAACAATACAGTAACTGAAGAAACAACAGGGAAATCTATTACTAAAGTAAAATCAAAATTAAGATTGACTCCATCAATGAATGCAAATATTATTGAAAACATTGAAGCAAATGAAGAGATAACAATAATATCAAAAACAAATAAATGGGCTTTTATAGATTACAAAGATGTAACAGGGTGGGTTCCACTAAATAATATTGGCCAATCTACTGGAGCAGAACAAATAAAAGAAGATACACCTAGTGAAATGCCAGAAGAGAATAAAGAAGATAATAACGATACTAGCAATGTAGAAAATACAGAAACCAAAGATACTTCTGTAACATATGAAAAAACATCAACAAAATATGTAAATACAACTTCTGTATATGTAAGAGAAAAAGCAACAACAGATTCTAAAATAATTACTACTCTTATAAAAAATACAGATGTAATAGTAACTGGGGAAGAAAACGATTGGTACAAAGTAAAATATGATACAATAACAGGATACATCAGAAAAGATTTACTATCAGATAGTAAGCAAGAAGCAACTTCTAGAAGCAGCCTTCCAAGAGAAACAACAGAAACTGAAACTACTAGTATGGGTCAAGAAATTGTAGACTATGCAAAACAATATTTAGGCTATCCATATGTATATGGAGGTTCAGGAAGCAGTTCGTTTGACTGCTCAGGATTTACAATGTATGTATACAAAAAATTTGGATATAATCTAAGCCATTCTGCAACAGCACAATCAAAATGTGGAGAATATGTTGCAAAAGAAGATTTACAGGCTGGTGATTTAGTATTCTTCTTAGATTATGAAACAATGGATGGAATAGGCCATTGTGGAATATACATAGGAGATGGTAATTTTATACATGCATCATCAGGAACAGGATATTGTGTAAAGATATCAACACTACTATCAGGAAGCTATAATAAAAGATATGCTACAGCAAGAAGGCTAATATAAATTTTAAATAGGGCAATAGAAAGAGAGGATAATGAAAAGACCACTACTTATTGCCGCTATTGCATATATAAATGGAATATTAATAGGGGTATACTTAAGTAAAAGTATACCTTTATTTGTTATATTATCTATAATCGTAAGCTTAATTACATCTTTTAAAAAGAATACATATAGAAACGCAATTTGTATGTATTTAATAGTTATGTGTATTTCTTCTATATATGTGTATAATAAAAATTTGAATTATGAAAGCAAATATAAAAAATATGATAATAAAAACATTTCTATAGAAGGAACTATTATAAGTGATATTGAAGAAAAGGAGTATAATTATACATTTACAATAAGAACGAAAGACGATTATTTTCTTGTGAATCTGAAGAAAAATAAAGAAGAGGTAAATTTAGAATATGGTAACAAACTGCAGATTTTGGGAGAATACCAAGAACCAAACAAGGCTAGAAATTACCAAGGGTTTGATTATAAAAACTATTTAAAAACAAATAAAATTTATGGAATTATAAGAGTCGATTCATATGCAAATATAATAATAAAACAGAAGAAAAATTTATCAAATTTTAAATTATTTATACATAAAATTAGGGAAATGCTAAAACAGAATATACAAGAATTACTAACAAAAAAAACATATGCATTAGGGATTGGAATATTAATTGGAGATAATAGTAGAATTGATGAGCAAATAGTGGAAGATTTTAAAAATAGCAATTTATCGCATATGCTTGCAGTATCAGGAGCACATATAAATTATGTAGTGTTAACCGTTAGTATTTTGTTCACTAAAAAACGAGCGGGAATAAAAGCTCAAAGAGTAGTAACTATTATGATGATGCTATTTTTTATGGAACTTACACAAATGACTCCATCTGTTGTTAGGGCTGGAATTTCATGCATAATATACATGCTCGCAAGTTTGCTATATAGAAAAGCAGATGTTATAAATGCAATGGCTATTTCTACTTTATTGATATTATTAAACAATCCATTTAACTTGTTTAATATTGGCTTTCAATTATCATATGCAGGCACATTAGGAATAATTTTATTTTGTAAATTGATAGACATTCCCATAAAAAATAAGTTGTTAAAATATTTAAAAGACAGCATTATAATAAGCCTAAGTGCCAACATATTTATTATACCAATTATGATGTATCAATTTAACACAATTTCACTCACATTTATTTTATCAAATTTATTGGCAGGTCCATTGCTAGGAATATCTATAATATTAGAAATTATAGTTCTTTTAATCTCTTTTATATCTATAAATATTGCGGCTATTCCAGCCAAAGTCTTAAACATTTTATTAATTCTTATAATAAATATTGCAAATTGGTTTAGCAATATAGAAATCTCAAAAATATATGTAATTACTCCCCAAATAATATCAATAGTAGCATATTATTTAATTTGTGCTGCAATAATTTTAAAGCAGAAAAATAGAAAAGTAATAGTGATTATAATGTTAACAGTATTAATAGTTAATTTTTTTCCAACACCAAAGAAACTAAGAATTAATTTTATAGATGTTGGGCAAGGGGATAGCACATTAATACGAACCGAAACTAACAAAGTGATATTAATAGATAGTGGAGGAAGCACTGCGGCAAGTAGTTTTGATGTTGGAAACAAGGTTTTACTGCCATATTTATTGGACAGAAGAATTAAAAAAATCGATTTTATAATAGTATCACACTTTGATGCTGACCATTGCCAAGCTTTTGAAACTGTAATAGATAATATTAATGTAGAAAAGGTTGTGGTTTGCAAACAATCAATGATTACACAAGAATATTTAAATATTATAAATAAGTGCAGAGAGAAAAATATAAAGGTAATTGTTGTAGAGAGAGGAGACAAGCTAAAAATAGATAAGAAAACAGAATTTGAGATATTACATCCAGGAGAAAGATTTCTGGATGACGGAAAAGGTGGATTAAATGCGAATGCTATAGTGTGCAAAATGAATTACAAATTAAATAATGGCAAAACTTTTTCAATTTTATTTACAGGAGATATAGAAGTGGAAGCGGAAAAGGAGTTAGAGCAAGTGTATGGAAAAAAGTTGAAAGCAGATATATTAAAAATAGCACATCATGGATCAAAAACATCATCTAGAGAAGAATTTATTAAGTTAGTATCACCTAAAATTGCTTTAATTGGAGTAGGAGAGAATAATAAATTTGGGCATCCGGCGGATATTACACTTGAAAGATTAGAAAAAGAAAATGTAAAGGTATATAGAACTGACAAGATGGGAGAAGTGAGTATCACAGTAAACAAAAATGGAAGAATAAAAGTAAAAACACAAATCGATTATTGATTGTATAAAATATTAAAAATGGTAAATAATAGTAGTATAAAAAATTAAAAGAAAGAAGTACAAGTTATGAAAAAGTATTATTATGCAATAATAGTAGGAATTGCAGTGATTATTATAGTGCTACTTGCAACAGTGGTGTTATTTAATATAAGAAAAGCTAATGTGAAATATGGGAATCAAACTTTGGAGAATACACCAGTAGAAGAAAATAATACAATTGAAAGAAATAATGAGGTAGTGCGTACGAATTCATGGTCGGAAAAGATTTCTCCAAATGCCATTATTATTTTTAATAAATATTACAAAAAATGTGATCACACAAGTGTAACTAGAGAAAATGTGGCCAATGAAATGGTGAATTTAACAGTAGATGAATTTATGGATTTATATAGTGATTGGACTTTAAAGAGTTTTACGAGTGATGAAGTTATATTGTATAAAGAGATAGATGATGAATGTGGAGAGCATTATGTTGTAAAAACATTAGATGGCAATATAGCAATATACAAAATTAATAATGAGAATAACTTAGATTTGATAGAAAAAACGGAAATATCTATTAAATATTTGCCGCAAATAGATGTGGAAAATTTAGAACGCGGAGTAAGTTTAGTTGGAAAAGAAGAACTAAATGCATATATAGAAAATTTTGAATAAAAAATACCTTGAAGATTAAATCTCTTCAAGGTGAGTTTTATTTTTCTATAATTTCTTTATCTTTTGTGCTCAATTCTTTTTTGTTTACGTATCCTTTAGTATAGAAATCTTTATAATACATTATCAAAGCAAATATTGTTAAAGCTAAAGCAATGTAGTATATATAAATATCAAAATGATATGTAATATTGAAGTAATTTATAATTAATGAGCAAACTATTGCTATATAAAATATCACAGTTGCTAGCTTTCCATACCATCTGCTAGATACTACTAGCTTTTTTCCATATAGGAAAGAAGCTCCAGCTATCATTATAGTTTCTTTTACAAATACTGCAATTAAAAACCAATAAGGTATTATATTTATAAATGTTAAAGCTATTAAAGTTGCAATTTGTGTAGCTTTATCTGCAAGTGGGTCAATTAATTTTCCAAAATTGGTAATGCAATTAAACTTTCTTGCAATAAAACCATCTAATACATCTGTTAAACCAGATAAAGTTAAAAATATAAATGCTAATAAATAGTTTTGGTTTAATATTGAAGTGAATATGAATGGTATAAGTATAAATCTACATATAGTTAATATATTTGGTACGTGTTTCATTTTTTCCTCCATGTGACTAATGATTAGTCAACTTTAAAAATCAATTTTGGGTTATTTTTATCTAATTCTACAAAAACTTTTTGTCCATATTGTAATTCTGATCTTAATAGCATATCTGCTAATTCATCTTCAATATAGTGTTGTATAGCTCTTCTTAAAGGTCTAGCTCCATATTTTAAATCTGTTCCTTTTTCTAATAGATACTTTTTAGCTTCCTCAGATACAACTAATTGAATATTTTTATCATTTAGTACCGTTTGAGTATCAGAAAGCATTAAGCTAACTATCTGTAATAATTGTTCGTTTGTTAATGGGTTAAACGCTACTATTTCATCAATTCTATTTAAGAATTCTGGTCTGAATATGTCTTTTAAAGCGTCAAGCATTTTGTTTTTTGAAGCTTCAGAATTACCGAAACCAATTGAATTTGTATTTAAAGTAGAACCTGCATTAGATGTCATTATTATTATAGTATTTTCAAAGTTTACTACATTTCCCTGTGAATCTGTAAGCCTTCCATCATCAAGAACTTGTAATAATATATTGAATATATCTGGATGAGCTTTTTCTATTTCGTCGAAAAGTAGGATAGAATAAGGATTTCTCTTTACTTTTTCTGTTAATTGACCAGCATCATCGTAACCAACATATCCTGGAGGTGCACCGATTAATTTTGCTGTAGAGTGACTTTCCATATATTCAGACATATCGAAGCGGATGATTGAGTTTTCATTTCCAAACATTTCAAATGCTAGTGCTTTTGAAAGCTCTGTTTTTCCGACACCTGTAGGACCAACGAATATAAATGAAGGTGGTCTTTTAGTGCTTTGAAGCCCAACTCTATTTCTTCTAATTGCCCTAGCTACTGCTGATACAGCTTCATCCTGACCAATTATTCTTTTATGAAGATTACTTTCTAGGTTTATTAGCTTTTGAGTTTCTGCTTCTGTTATTTTATTAACTGGTATTTTGGTCCAGCTTTCGACAACATTTGCAATATCTTGTACAGTTAAAACACTTGGTTTCATTTCTTTCTTAATTTTGTCTATTTGTTCCAATAAAGAACATTCTTGGCTTTTTAGCTCTGCTGCTTTTTGATAATCTTCTGTTGAATCGGCTTGTGCAGCTTCTTCTTTCTGCTCTTGAACATCTTTTAATTTATTATTCAATACTTCTAAATCATACAATTTTTTATCACTTAGATTTATTTTTGAACAAGCCTCATCAAGGATATCAATAGCTTTATCTGGTAAAAATCTATCATGAATATATTTTTCAGACATATATACTATTTTTTCAATTATATCATTATATATAATTACATGATGGTAGTCTTCATAATATTTCTTTATACCTTTTAAGATTAAAATAGAATCTTCAACAGTTGGCTCTTCTACTTTAATTGGCTGGAATCTTCTTTCTAAAGCTGAATCTTTTTCTATGTATTTTCTGTATTCCTTTAAAGTAGTAGTTCCGATTAATTGAATTTCACCATTTGAAAGAGATGGTTTTAAAATGTTGGCTGCATTCATAGAATGCTCTGCATCGCCTGCTCCAATTATATTGTGTATCTCATCAATTACTAAAATTATATTGCCGGCACTTTTACATTCATCTATCAAAGCTTTCATTCTAGCTTCAAATTGACCTCTAAACTGAGTTCCTGCAATCATAGCTGTCATATCTAGTAAATATACTTCTTTGTTTAATAATTTAGCTGGTACATTGCCATTTGCAATTCTTATTGCTAGACCTTGTGCAATAGCTGTTTTACCAACTCCAGGTTCACCAATTAAGCAAGGATTATTTTTAGAACGCCTATTTAAAATTTGTATCATTCTTTCAATTTCTTTATCTCTGCCGATTACTAAATCAAGTTGATTATTCTTAGCTTTGTAAGTTAAATTGGTTCCGTAAGTATCTAAAAAATTTCTCTTTTTATTCTTAGATTTACTTTTTTCTTTTACTTTTTGTGTATTATTTGAAGTATTAGTATTATCGGAACCGCCAAGGTTAAATATTCCAGAGAAAATTGACCCCAAAGGAATTCCATCTGGAGAATCAATTTCAGAACTTTCATTTATAACATTATTAAGTGCTTCATCTTCATCAATATTTCCAGATAGATTAGAAAATAAGTTTTCTAATTGAGCAGTCATATTTGAGATATCTTTATCAGATAAATTAGCTTGTTTTGCTAAAGAATCTATTGGATTTACTCCCATTTTTGAAGCACAACTATAGCAAAGCCCTTGCAATTCAGACTTATTATCTTGCCCTTGTTTATTTATAAAAATTACTGCAGTATTTTTCTTACATACTGAACATAACATAAATTTCTTACTCCTAACTTTTTGTATAAAATTACTTTTATATTCTACTATAAAATAGATAAATAGTCAATGAGGGGAGTTTGATACATTGGCTCCTGTAAGAATTGATATATTTGGCTTTAATGAGAGAATAAGTGAAAGAAATTATAAAGATGTAAAAATTTAATTGAGGATAAAAATTTGAATAAAATTGTAAATTTGCAGAATTATAATAAAATAATAAATAATGAAATAATACTTGCAATGAATAAAACGAATTGTTATAATAAAAGCAAAATAAAAAATAACATAACGTTTTATTATTTCCTTAAGTTATATACTTAACGAAGCTATATATCGAAAATTATATTACTAAAGTCCTTATATTTCAAGCAAAAATCGAAAAAGTAATTTTTTCATTTTTACTTAATGAAAACACTTTTGAAAAAGTGCTAAATCTTTGGAAGTTAGTTGTTTCAAAAGCTAGGACAATATTTTTTTAGAAAATTTACTTCGTTAAGTATATAACTTAAAGAAAAGTGGAATAATAAAATAAATCCTAGAAACAAAGGAGAAAGAAAGGAGAAAATATATGGAAAAAGAAAAAAATAAAAAGTATGAGGGAGGTATAACATTAGTTGCTTTAGTAGTAACAATAGTCATATTATTAATTCTAGCAGGAGTAAGTTTGAATCTAGTAATAGGCAATGAAGGAATTTTAAAAAGAAGTAAAGAAGCAGCAGACAAATATGGAAAACAAGCAGAAAATGAGCAACAAGTATTAAATAATGTAGAAAACTGGATGGATGAACAATTTGGCGGAATGCAGAAAGTAGCAGTAAATACAAAAGCCACAAAAAATGGAACGATAAACGGTAAAGAACCAAATATAAATAATCCAATAATACCAAAAGGCTATACACCAATAAACGCAGGAAGTGCAACATGGGGAGATGGAAACAGTAGCCCAGCCCAAAGTTCAGTAGACAATGGATTGGTAATAAAAGATGATAATAATAATGAATGGGTGTGGATTCCAGTGGAAGCAAGTACATTATCAAGCATGTACGTAACTTCAAATGATGGAATAACAATATCAGGAGACGTTGGAGTAACAACAAAAATGTATACAAAAACAACAACGATAGGAAGAACTGGAGATATATACACTATATCAAGAGGTATACCCAATACAACAGATTATAGAGAGCCAGATTTAGTAGTGGGAAGTGATAGTACAAGTTACGATAAAAATGAGTCTTACTATAAAACGATATTAGGATATGATACTCCAAAAGCAATGGCAGAAGAATTTACAAATGATTATGCCAATATGATAGCAAGTATTCAAAAATATGGAGGATTTTATATAGGAAGGTATGAGCTTTCAAATGATGGTGTACAAAAGGGAAAAGCAACACTAACAAATACAAATTGGTACAATTTATATAAGAAATGCGCAACATTAAATGCAAGTGATAAAGTAGAAAGTAAAATGATATGGGGAATACAGTGGGATTTAGTATGTGATTTCATTTCTAAAAAAGGAGAGCAAAAAAGTATAACAAATTCTACAACATGGGGAAATCATAGCAATAGCACCGGAAATGCAGCTGTAATGGACGGAATAACCCAAAAATACGGAAGTAAACAAGTAACAGGATATAGTGAATATTGGAAAGCAAATAATATATACGATCTAGCTGGCAATTGCTATGAATGGACCCGAGAAGCGAACAGTACCGACGACCGTGCTTACAGAGGAGGCGGTTATAACTTCGATGGCTCGAGCAATCCAGCCTCTAGCCGTTACATCAGCAATGCGGACAGCAGCTACAGCAGCATACGGTTCTCGTCCCACTTTAATAATAAAGTAGCATTCTAGTAGATTGTAAATTACAGCACATGAAATTACAAATATAGCATGTAAATAAAAATCAAGACCTTTAAGATCTCATATGAAGAGTAATATCATATGACCTTGAAGGTCTTTCTTGAGAAAAATATTAGAAAGAATACTAATACAAGTGTATGCTATAACATTGAATTTTAAATTTTATCATGTTATAATTACAAAGAAAATGAATTTAGGAGTAGAAAATGAAAGCAAGAAAATTAATATATATATCAATCTCGGTTATTTGTGCAGCTTGCATAATTATAGGAATATTTACACAAGTAAAAAAATCATTCAAACCAAGGAATGTAATTAATACAGAAAATATAATACAAACAGAAGAGAAAACAAATACATTAAAAACGGCTGAGGATATAAAAAAAGAATTTAATGATATATTTGATAATAAATTTCATATAGATAATTATGATTCAAGCAGTATAAATAAAATTGATAGCACAAAAGAAATTGTGTATACATTTTTTGAATTGCAAGAAACGAAAGAAAATTATGATATAAATATTGCGTTGCCAATGATAAATATAGCAGATAATGTGGCAAGTGATTTTAATACAAATACCCAAAATGTTTTTGCAAATAAAGCAAATGAAATATTTGAAAATGCTAAGGAAAATACAGTTTATACTATAGAATACACAGGCTATATAAATGGAGATATAATGTCTGTAATAATAAAATCAACTCTGAAAGAAGCTTCAAATGCACAAAGAACAATTGTACAAACATACAATTATAATTTGAAAACAGGTAAAGAAGCAACAATAGAAGATGCAATAGAACAAAGAGGAACCACAAAGGATGATGTAAGTAAAAAAATAAACAATCAAATAAATCAAGCAATAAAAGAAGCAAATGATATCCAAGTTTCTGGCTACGAAGTTTTTGCAAGAGACATAAATGATGAAAGATATAAAGTAGAAAATACAGATACTTTCTATATGGGTGAAGATGGAACTTTGTACATTATATACGCATATGGTAATAACGAATTTACATCTGAAATGGATATTATTGTAATATAAGAGGAGAATTATGCCAAAGAAAATATTAATAACAGAGAAACCATCTGTAGCAATGGAATTCGCAAAAGTATTAAATGCAAATGGAACAAGAAGAGATGGATATATAGAGGCAGAAAATTGGATTATAACATGGTGCGTTGGTCATTTAGTAACAATGAGTTATCCAGAAAAGTATGATGAGAAATTAAAATTCTGGAGATTGGATACATTGCCTTTTATACCAAAAGAATACAAATATGAAGTTATTGCTAATGTAGAAAAGCAATTTAATGTGATAAAAGGATTATTACAAAGAGAAGATGTAGACCAAATTTATGTGGCTACCGACTCGGGAAGAGAAGGAGAATACATATATAGATTAGTGGAGGCTAAGATAGGAGTCTCGGGAAAAGAAAGAAAAAGAGTGTGGATTGATTCACAAACTGAAGAAGAAATAAAAAGAGGAATTAAAGAGGCTAAATCGCTAGAAGAGTACGATAGCTTATCAGATAGTGCGTATTTAAGAGCAAAAGAAGATTATTTAATAGGAATTAATTTTTCGAGGTTGTTATCAATAATATATGGTAAAAGAGTGGCTAAAGATTTAGGAGAAGATAAAATAACTGTTTCAGTAGGAAGGGTTATGACTTGTGTTCTAGGAATGGTTGTTTCAAGAGAAAGAGAAATCAGAAACTTTGTAAAAACGCCATATTATAAAGTTGTGGGAAATTTTAAAAATAATGATAAAAATTTTGAAGCGGAATGGAAAGTGACTTCAAACTCAAAAATGAATGAATCAATTAAATTGTATAATGAAAGTGGATTCAAAAAAGAAAACGATGCAAAAGAGTTTATATTATCATTGCAGGGAAAGAAAGCAAGTGTAAAAGAAATAAAAAAATCGAAAGTGAAAGAAAATGCACCATTGCTATTTAATCTTGCTGAAATCCAGAATGAGTGCACTAAAAGATTCAAGATAAAGCCAGACGAGACATTGGATATTATCCAGAATTTATATGAAAAGAAATTAGTAACATATCCAAGAACTGATGCAAGAGTCATTTCAACTGCTGTTGCAAAAGTAATAAATAAAAACTTAAATGGAATTACAAAAGGATACAAGGATGAAGAAGTAGGATACTTACTGAAAAAAATGATAGATGAAAAATATTCTACTGATTTAATAAAAACTAAATATGTAAATGATAGCAAAATAACGGATCATTATGCAATAATACCAACTGGGCAAGGATATGAAAATTACGAAAAATTGCCAGAGCTTCAAAAGCAAGTTTATAAAATTATAGTAAAAAGATTTTTAGCTATTTTCTATCCACCAGCAGAGTTTAGCAAAGTTTCTGTAGTGGTAAGAGTAGAAAATGATAAAAACGAAGAAGAGTTTAGCACTTCTGGAAAAATATGTACAAAGCAAGGATATTTAGAAGTATTAAAACCTGCAAAAGAAAATAAGTTATTAACAAATGACGAACAAAATGTGGAAAACAGCAATGGCTTAGAGATATTGAATGAATTGAAAAGAGGACAAGAACTAGAAGTTGAAAATTATTCAATAAAAGAAGCACAAACAAATCCACCTACCAGATATAATTCTGGTTCAATAATTCTAGCTATGGAGAATGCCGGAAAATTGATAGAAGATGAGGAACTTAGAGAGCAAATAAAAGGGGCTGGAATAGGAACAAGTGCAACAAGAGGAGAAATAATAAAAAAGCTAGAAAAGATTCAGTATATACAAATTAACAACAAAACCCAAATAGTTACACCTACAGAAAAGGGAGAAGCAATATATGATGTAGTAAATAATTCTATGCCAGATATGCTAAACCCTAAATTAACTGCAAGCTGGGAAAAGGGCTTAGATATGGTTGCTAAAAAAGAAATAAAATCTGATGAATTTATGAAAAAATTAGAAACTTATATAAACTCTAAATTTAATAAATTAGTAATAAAATATTAAGATTGTGTTGTGAGGAGGAAAATATGAAGATAGGATTAGCATTAGCAGGTGGAGGAGTAAAAGGAGCAGGACATATAGGAGTAATTAAAGCTTTAGAAGAAAATGGAATAGAAATTGAATACATTGGTGGAACAAGTATCGGGAGCATAGTTGCAGCTTTGTATGCAATGGGATATTCTACAGATGAAATGTTAAAATTGTTTAAATATTTTGCGAAAGATATTATGAAAGTTAGCCCAAAGTATTATTGGTCAAATGTAAAAAGCAAAAAGAATCTTATTGGAGAAGGAATTGTATCTGGTGAAAATATAGAGCTTGCAATTAATGAATGTGCTACTTTAAAGCATATGAAAAAAATTACCGATTTAAAAATGCCAGTAGTAATGCCCACAGTTGATATTAAAAACAATAGAAAATACGTTTTTACTAATCATGCATTCGATGATAATTTCAGCAGTGAAAGCTATATTAATGATGTATCAATAGGTAAAGCGGTTCGTGCAAGTGCTAGCTACCCAGGAATGTTTGCTCCAACAATAATTGGTGAGCATAAATTTGTGGATGGTGGAATTATAGATAATTTACCTACTCATGAAGTAAGAAAACTAGGAGCAGAAAAAGTTTTGTCTGTAAGGTTTAGCTCAGAAAACACAACAGACCCTAAAAGTCTAATAGAAGTGGTAGTAAAATCAATTGATTTATTATTTGATCAGAGAACTGCATATGAAGTACAGAGTAGTGATTATGCCTTAACATTGGATTTAGCAGAGGCTAGTGTGTTTAATATAAAGAAAATTGATTATTGCTATGAGCAGGGATATATTGCAGCAATAACTAATATAGACAAAATTAAGAAGATGTGATAGAATACGGTTATCCTAAAACATAAAAAATTAATTATGGGAGGAAAGCATTATGCAAGAAAAACATCGGTTTAGGAATGTGATTCTGAACGGTAAAACAATCAGTGGAACATTCGATTGTGAATTTTCTGATTCAACAATCATGCTTACAAAAGTTGAGGGATATGATTTAAAAAGGTATTTCTTCAACATGGATGAAGAAAAGCAAGCAGCAGTTGAAAATTGGCTGTTTGGAGAAGTTGCCTCTGATGAAAGAGAAAAAGATTTCATTTCTCATGTGGCATTAGCTCTAAAAAAAGTAGAAAAAGATTATTGGATTTCCACAATAGAACCTTCTATTGCGGAAGACAAAAAAATCAAGTTCGAAATTGGAAAAAATCCGGCTGTTGGTATTACAAAATATCAATGGCTTGGAATAGCTAAAAAATATGCTCCTGAATATGGTTCAAGGTTAGCAACATACTTTGAATTGATATTGTGGTATTGCTATAGAGCATATACAATGGATATCCATGTAAGAAAACTGTTGCAAAACTATAGGATAGAACTTGAGCTAGCTAAAACAGGTTCAAAAAATGTCCTAGGATTTAGCGATGGTATTACCAATACTGTCAAAGTTACGACTTTAGCTGGAAGACCTATACTTGTAGGCAAGCCATTTAACGGTGAAGGGAGTATAATAGATATAGAAACAGATGGAGAACTGAAATTTTCTACTGGAGTAATTGTGCTCTCTGATTAATTAATTTAGCCCCACCTTTGAAATTTCAAAGGTGGGAGTTTTAACGTTTTTTATGTAAAAACATATTATATAACATAATATATAAAAATAAGAGAGGCAAAGGTGATAATATGTGCTGTTACATAATAGATGGAGGAAAGAAATTAGATGGAATCGTTAAAGTATCAGGTTCAAAAAATGCTGCACTTCCAATAATATCAGCTGCGATTCTAAATGGAGGAATTAGCAAATTATATAATATTCCTAATATTCATGATACAAGAATAACTTTGGAAATACTAAAATATTTAGGTTGCAAAGTTAATAAAAATAATGATAAAATAGAAATAAATTCTAAAAATATAACAAAAAAAGATATTCCAGAAAAGCTTATGAGAGAAATGAGGTCAACTGTAATTATAGCAGGAGCATTGCTGGGCAGATTTAAGGAAGTTATATTTTCATATCCAGGAGGATGTGATATAGGAGCAAGACCGATTGACTTGCATTTGAAAGCTTTCAAAAAATTAGGAGTAAATATTACAGAAGAATATGGATTTATTAAGTGCAAATGTGATAAAATAGTAGGTGCAAATATAGACTTAGATTTTCCAAGTGTAGGTGCGACAGAAAATGTTATTTTAGCATCAATTTATTGCGAAGGAAAAACGGTAATTACAAATGCTGCAAAGGAACCAGAAATAATAGATTTAAGCAATATGCTAAATAAAATGGGAGCAAATATTCAAGGAGCAGGAACAAATGTAATAGAAATAACAGGAGTTCAAAAATTAAAAAATGTAGGATATAGAATAATTGCTGATAGAATTGAAGCTGGTACATTACTATGTGCTGCCGCTATAACAGGTGGCAAAGTAAAAATTACTAATATGAATCCAGAACATATAACGGCCGTTCTATCTAAATTAGAAGAAACTGGCTGCAAATTGGAAATTGGAGATAACTTTGTACAATTAGTTGCTCCAAAAAGACTAAAAGCAGTAGAAATAAAAACATTACCATATCCGGGATTCCCAACAGATATGCAATCAATATTTGGAAGTATACTAACGATTGCAAGGGGAACATCAATAATAACGGAAAATATATTTGAAAATAGGTTTAAATATGCTACAGAATTAAATAGAATGGGAGCAAAAACTAAAACAGAAGGAAAAACGCTAATAATATCAGGCACAAGAAAACTAACAGCTGCAAGTGTAAGTAGTACGGACCTTAGAGGAGGGGCAGCGCTTGTATTAGCTGGGCTAGTGGCAAAGGGAAAAACAAAAGTGGATAATATAGATTACATCTTAAGAGGATATGAAGGATTAGATAAAAAATTAAGTTTATTAGGAGCTACAATAAAAAGACAAGAAGGTGATTAAATGAGAATAAAAAAAGATAAAAGAGATTTATATAATTTTGAAGTTGAAGAGGAAAAAGAGAGAAAAAAGAAGAGAAAGAAAAATAAAAAAATAGACGATACCAAAAAAGTTAGAAAAATAAATCCGGATAACGAAATAATAATAGGAGTTACAAGGTATCCATCACCTGAAGAAAAAAATAAAAAGAGTAGTAAAAAAACAAAAGATAAAAGACCTAAAAAGGTAATATCTAAGAATAAAGAGATAACTGAATATACAAAAAATAAGCAAGGAAAAAAGGTCAGTATTATAGGTAAAATATTAAAATGGACAAGCCTATTTTTAGTATTTATAGCGATGATAGTATTTGCAACAGTATCACCAATATTCAATATAACGGAAGTTGATGTAACAGGAAATAAAAGATTATCTAAAGAACAGGTTGTTGATTTATCTGGAATTGAAACTGATGAAAATATTTTTAAAGAAAATTTAAGCAGCTCAAAAAAGTCAATAAAACAAAGTGGATATATAGAAAATGTAAATATTAAAAGGATATTGCCAAATAAAGTAGAAATAAATATAGTAGAAAGAGAAGCCACTTTTGCAAGTGAATTTGGAAATGGATACATATATCTTAATAACCAAGGATATATTTTAGAAATAAACGAAAAGAATGATAATTTGCCAGAGCTTGTAGGGTTAAGCACTAGTGGAGAAAGCGTTGCAGAGGGTAATAGGCTTAATAATACAGATTTAAAGAAATTAAGCGTAGTATTAAAAATAATGTCTACTGCAAATGTGAAGAATATATTTAGTTTAATTAATAGAATAGACGTTACAGATGAAAGCAATTATAAATTATATTTTGATTCGGAGCAGAAGGTAGCATATTTGGGAGATTGCTCAGATTTGGAAACTAGAATGCTTTATTTAGCTTCAATATTGGAAAAAGAAAAAGGAAATCCTGGAGAGATTTTTGTGAATATAAACTTAAATACAGATGATGCTTTCTTTAGAGAAAGTGTACAACGTTAGAAAGGGAGGTACACTAGTGAACAAAAAACAAATAGCAATTATATTAGGGATTGTATGTTTTTTATTAACTATAGGAATATGCATACAAGTAAAAACAATAAAAAATGCAAACAAAGTAGTTGGTCAAACATTTACAAATAATGATTTAAGAGACCAGGTACTAAGATGGAAAGAAAGATACGATACTGCATATAAAGATTTGCAAGAAGCGGAAAAAACATTAGAGAATGTTAGACAAACTGCTACAGCAGATAAGGATGAAGAAAAAGATAAAGAGAAAGAATTAAAAAACAATAATATGTTGATAGGGTTAACTAATGTTACTGGAGAAGGAGTAATAGTTACAATAAAAGACGACCCCTCAGTTACAGTGGATACAATTAGCCCTACTGATGATATAAGCAGGCACATTGTGCATGATGCCGATATAAAATCAATAGTTAATGAGCTAAAAAATGCAGGCGCAGAAGCTATATCAATAAATGGCCAAAGAATAGTATCTACAACTTCTATTACATGTGAAGGAAATGTGATTAATATAAATGGAGAGAAGGTTAGCTCACCATTCGTAATTAAAGCAATAGGGCAATCATTAAGAATGTATTCAGCACTAATGAGAGGCGGCGGATATGTGCAGGTTCTAAATGCAGCAGGAACGCCAACTACTGTTAAACAAGCAGATAATATACAAATACCTAAATTTACAGGTATAATAAGTTCAAAATATTTAAAATATGTAGAATAATAAAAGGAAACGGTGAGGCATATTGAAATTGAAAAACAAAAAAATTAAATTGAATATGACTAAAGAGAATATAACGATGGCGCTAAGCATATTGGCTGTTACTATTTTATTTATATCTGTTTTATTGGTGCAGTTTAAAACTGTGGAAGAGGTAAATGAAACTGATATAGAAAACATGAGAGAAACAGAGCTAAGAGAACAGCTTTCATCATGGAAAAGCAAATATGAAGAAACAAGCCAGAAATTAGATGATGTTAATTCAAAAATAGATGAATATAATCAAAAAATAGAATCAAATGAAGAATCATCTGAACTACTAGATAAGGAATTACTACAATCTAAAATATTGCTAGGAACAACAGATGTAAGTGGAGAAGGAATAGTAATTACTTTAGAGGATACAGACGAATCTTCTGTTAATGCTTATGATTTGTTAGAATTAGTAAATGAGCTAAGAGAAGCGGGAGCAGAAGCTATATCTATTAATAATGTAAGAATAATTGCAACTACTGATATAGTGGATATTATGGAGAAGTATATTTTAATAAAACCAAAACAAAGAATATCATCACCATATACTATAAAAGCCATAGGTAATCAAACTTATTTGGTAAGTACATTAAGCTTGAAAGATACAGGATATATTGATATACACAAGCATAGTGGGCAATCAATAAAAGTGGAGAAACAAAAGAATGTTACAATACCAAAATATACAGGTAATATAGAAATACAATATATGAAGGAGGACGGAGAATAATGGTACTAATTGCAATAATACTAGGATGTGTACTAGGAGTAGTAATAGGTTTGTATGCACCAATGATTTCGTATACATATTCAGGATACTTAGCTATTGCTATAGTGGCTGCGTTAGATTCTGTATTTGGAGGAATTTTAGCAACAGTAAAGAAGAATTTTAATCTTACAATTTTCTTAACAGGATTTTTCGGGAATGCAATTTTGGCAATCTTATTAACTATATTAGGTGAAAAATTGAATGTTGACATTTATTTAGCCGCTATTGTAGTTTTTGTTGGAAGAATATTCACAAATCTTGCAATTATACGTAGATATTATGTGGATAAACTTATGAAAAAAATGGAAAAAAACAAGCAAAAAAAGGAAGAAAATAATTAGAAAAAATATCGAAAAAAGTCAAATAAAATACTGTTACTACATTATTACAATAATATTACAAAAATGTGACAAAACTATTGACTTTTTTGGTGAAATATAATATTCTTATCTAGAAGTAAAAGCAATAAATTGGAGGAGTTAATTTTGGCTATCGGGGACATAATAGTTGGCATTGATATTGGATCTTCTAAAGTTAGCTTAGTAATGGGAAAAATCAATAATTTTAATCAAATCGAACTATTACATTCTGCAGAGCAAAAATGCAATGGAATAAAAAAGAACAAGATTATTGATGAAGATGAAATAGCAAGAGCCATAGCAAAAACAATAGAGGAAACAGAAAAAGAAACAGAATTAAGAATAAATTCAGCATATTTAACTATACCTGGTAAATATGTTACAATTGTACAAAATAATGTAAAAAAAGAGATTAAAGATAAATACTCGGGAGTATCAATGAAAGATGTTTCATCAGCACTTATGCAAGTAAAAGACATTGATATACCAGAAGGCCAAAGTATTATAGATATAGTAACAGATAAATTTATGCTAGATGATGGCAGAAAAGTTGATGACCCTGTAGGAAATTTAGTTTCTTCTTTTATTATAAATGCTCAAGTTATATTGGGAGATAGAGAATATATAAGGCAAATATCAAATATCTGCAAAAAAGCTGATTTAGATATTGATGGAATAATCCCAATAACACTAGCAGAAAGAAATTTAATATTAGATAACAACGAATTAAATGATAATGTAATGATAGTGGATATAGGTTATGGAAATACAGAGATTGGAATATTTGAGGGAGGAGCCTTTAGATATACAAACACTATTCCACTAGGAGGAGAAAACATTACTAAAGATATTCAGCTAGTATTAAATATTTCAGAAGAAGAAGCCGAAAGGCTAAAGAGGCAATATGGCTTAGCAATGAAATCATATATAGATAATGATAATGAAATAGTTTTGAATACTTGCGAGGACGCAAAAAATAAAGTTATAAAAAGTTCTGAGTTAATAGAAATAATAGAAGCAAGAATAGAGGAAATATTTACATTAATAAATAAAGATATTACAAACCAAGGAATAAAACCACTAATAAATAATGTCATATTAACAGGGCAGGGAATTACAAACATAAATAAAAGTGATGTTGCAGGCAAGGTAATATTAAATATTCCAGTTAAATTTGCTACAGGCAGGTTAACAAGCGCAATAAAGCCAATGTATAGAACAGCATATGCCTTGGTAAGATATATTGCAGCAAGGCCTTTTGCAAAAAATGTATCTAGCAGTATAGATACTAATTCGGAAGAAAACATATTAAAGAAAATACTAGAAAAAGTAAAAGAATTCTTTTATTCTTAAAGAAAAAATATATGAAATACAGTAAAAAATATAAAAATAGGGAGGATTAACTTTATGATAATGGACAGTGCTGACGATAATACAATGTTAGATGGAACAGCAACAATAAAAGTAATAGGAGTAGGTGGAGCTGGAACTAATGCGGTAAATAGAATGGTTGACTCTGGAATAAGAGGAGTTGAATTTATAGCAGTAAATACAGATAGACAAGCTTTATTACTATCAAAAGCTGGATCTAAAATACAAATAGGTGAAAAAATCACAAGAGGATTAGGAGCAGGAGCTAATCCAGATATAGGAGCTCAAGCTGCAGAAGAAAGCAAAGCAGAAATAGCAGAAGCATTAAGAGGAGCAGACATGGTATTTGTTACAGCTGGAATGGGCGGTGGAACAGGTACAGGAGCAGCACCAATAGTAGCTGCTGCTGCAAAGGAAATGGGAATATTAACAATAGGTGTTGTTACAAAACCATTTACATTTGAAGGAAAAAAACGTTTAACACAAGCAGATAGAGGAATTGAAAGTTTAAAAGGTAAGGTAGATACTTTAGTTGTTATTCCAAACGATAAATTATTACAAATAATAGACAGAAAAACATCTATAGTAGAAGCTTTTAAAATGGCTGATGATGTTTTAAGACAAGGTGTACAAGGAATATCAGATTTAATTGCAATTCCAGGTCTTGTAAACTTAGACTTTGCAGATGTAAAAACAATAATGCTAAATACAGGAATGGCACATATGGGAATTGGTAGAGCTTCAGGAGAAAATAGGGCTGAAGATGCAGCGAAACAAGCAATTCAAAGTCCATTATTAGAAACATCAATAGAAGGAGCAAGAGGTGTTATTATAAATATTACTGGTGGAGCAAACTTAGGCCTACATGAAGTTAATACTGCAGCAGAATTAGTACAAAGAAGTGTTGATCCAGAAGCTAATATTATATTTGGTGCCGTAATTGATGAAAGCTTGGATGAAGATATTACAATCACAGTAATAGCAACAGGCTTTGAAAAAGATGAAAAAACAGTACCAACAATAGGAGATATAACAAATAGCAAAACATGGTCAACTAAATCAACAAGCGTTTCAGATAATTCGAATTCATCAAACGATTTAGATATTCCAACATTCTTAAGAAATAATAAAAGAAAATAATAAATAATAGAAAAATAAAAGAAATAATCACAATATGTAGATTATTTCTTTTTTTCGTGCCTACAAAATGACAAGTTTTTAATGAAATATAGAGTATAATAAATGCACAAATTGGGAGGAAAAATTGAAAATCTATCTAGATATAATTTTATTTGAAAACTTGTGTATGAATTATATTATATTGTGTGCAACTGGAATCGTAATGAAAAGCAAAATAAAGCATATAAAATTAATAATATCAAGTTTGATAGGCAGTCTTTATGCAATAGTGGTGTATTTAAAAATTTCGAATTTCACTTCTAATATTATAATGAAGATTGTTTTATCAATAGTAATGATATGGGTAGCGTTTGATTGTAAGAACTTTAAGAACATGTTCAAGTATTTATTAATGTTTTACTTAATCTCATTTGTATTTGGAGGTTGTTCTTTTGCACTGATTTATTTTGTGAAACCAGAAAACATTAAAATAAGAAATGGAGTGTTAGTAGGTCTTTATCCAATAAAAGTAACACTCATAGCAGGAGCAATAGCATTTATAGTAATTCAAATAGCTTTTAAGATTACAAAAAATAAATTGTCTGCAAATGATATGATGTGTTTTATTGAATTATATTTTGAAGGTAAAAAAATAAAAATCAAAGCACTAATAGATTCGGGAAATATGTTAAAAGAACCTATTAGTGGATATCCAGTAATCGTAGTTGAAAGAGACAAGATTGAATCAATACTACCGTCAAAATTAATTAAATTAATTAATAATATAGAAAGAGGTGAGCAAAAAGAACAAGAAATAAATGAGTTTAGTAGAAAAATAAGATTGATACCATTTTCATCTTTAGGAAAGCAAAATGGTATGCTAATAGGGATTAAAATGGAAAAAATAAAAATAGATTTCAAAGATACACCGATATATGTAAATAATGTAATAGCAGGGATATATAATAAAAAATTAACAAAAGAGAATAAGTATAATGCCCTAATAGGAATAGAATTAATAGGGGAGAGTGAAGAGAATGAATATATTTCAAGTTATTAGAAAAAATTTGAATACTATTATAGTAAAGTATAAGAAAGATGACAACATAGAAGAGATGCCGATATTCTACATAGGAGGTAGCCAAACGTTACCACCACCATTATTACCGGAAGAAGAGAAAAAGGAATTAGAGAAACTTGCCAATGGTGATGAAAGTGTGAGACAAACTTTAGTAGAACGAAATTTGAGATTGGTTGTTTATATAGCAAAGAAATTTGAGAATACGGGGATAGGAATAGAAGACCTTATTTCTATTGGGACAATAGGGTTAATGAAGGCAATTAATACATACAATACAACTAAAAATATAAAATTGGCTACATATGCATCTAGATGTATAGAAAATGAAATTTTAATGTTTTTAAGAAGAAGCAATAAATTAAAAATAGAAATATCAATAGATGAGCCACTTAACCAGGATGGAGATGGCAATGAATTATTGCTATCAGACATATTGGGGACGGAACCTGATATAGCTTCTAAAAATTTGGAAGATGAAGTGGATAAAAAATTGCTAAGAGCATCTATAGAAAAGCTAAATAATAGAGAAAGAAATA
The DNA here is from genome assembly GCA_934122115.1 of uncultured Clostridia bacterium. Taxonomy (GTDB): domain Bacteria; phylum Bacillota; class Clostridia; order TANB77; family CAG-508; genus UMGS1901. The sequence goes on from CAKOVU010000005.1 coordinate 77,794, forward strand.
TAATGGAACTTAGATTTGGTTTTATAACTGGAAAGGAAAGAACACAAAAAGAAGTTGCTGATATGCTAGGAATATCACAAAGCTATATATCCAGACTAGAGAAAAAGATAATTAGTAAAATGAGAAAGGATATAATGAGTAAAACTGGATAAAGTTGAGTATAAAAAACCTCATTTTGGAAATAATTAGAATAAGATTATTTATCAAAAGGAGGTTTTGTTTTGATTAATAAGGTAGAAATATGTGGAGTGAACACATCAAAATTACCTATACTATCAAATACAAAAAAACATGAATTATTAATAAAGATTAAAAATGGCGATGAGGAAGCAAGAAATGAATTTATAAATGGGAATTTAAGATTGGTGCTAAGCGTGATTAGAAAATTCTATACAAGAGGAGAAAATCTAGATGATTTGTTCCAGGTGGGATGTGTAGGATTAATAAAAGCATTAAATAATTTTGATTTGTCACAGAATGTACAATTTAGTACGTATGCTGTTCCAATGATAGTTGGAGAGATACGAAGATATCTGCGAGATAATAATAGCATAAGAGTTAGTAGGTCTACTAGAGATTTGGCATACAAGGTCTTAGCAATAAGAGAAAAAGAGAAAAAAGAAAATATGAGAGAACCAACAATAGAAGAGTTAGCCAAAATACTAAACGTAGAAAGAGAAGATATAGTGTTTTGCTTAGATGCAATTCAGGAGCCCATCTCATTACAAGAACCAGTGTACGGAGATGACACAGAAAATATCTTCATAATAGATCAGATAAGCGATAAGAAAAATAATGATGAATTATGGTCTCAAAATATAACAATAAATGAGGCAATGAAAAGATTGACAGATAGAGAAAAAGTTATTGTAAATAAAAGATTTTTTGAGGGAAGAACACAAATGGAAGTGGCAGAAGAAATCGGAATATCACAAGCGCAGGTATCAAGACTAGAAAGAAGTGCAATAAATCATATAAGAAGAATATATAAATAAAGATTCGGTTCTATAAAAATATATGTGGAATAAAATAAAGTAAAAATAGAAGCGGAGGATATATGAATATGAATGGCAAAGGACTGGACTTTAGACATAAAGAGGTAATAAATATAAACACTGGAAAGAGAATGGGCTATGTACAAGATGTGTGTGCTGATTTAACAACTGGAGCTATTACCTCTATAATTGTGCCTGGGGAAAATAAATTTAGTAATATGTTTTCAAATAAAAATGATATTACAATACCTTGGAACAAAATTCATTGTATAGGAGAGGACGTAATATTAGTAGATATATAGTTGAGAATTAAGCCTAAAAATGCTTGTATTAAATGAAAAATAAAAATATGCAAAAAATATTAAAAAAAGTCGAAAAAGGTATTGACTTTGATTTGACGATATGCTATTATAAATATGTACTTCAGAACAAGCGAAAATATTATATAAAAAATATATATAAATTAGTAAAAAATGAAAGCAGAAAATAGAAAAAAGCAGTAATTACTAGTTTATTATTTTGCACAAAAAACGGTGTAAAAAATATTTTTAAAAAATTAG
>CAKOVU010000006.1:0-69368 GCA_934122115.1 uncultured Clostridia bacterium
AAACGTAAAAACAACAGGAGGCGGAAACGATTGCTATTGGGTATGGATACCAAGATACGCATACCAAGTGCCAACAAAAAGTAGTACAGCATCAACAATACAAATAAAATTCCTAGAAGGAAAAACAAATAAGCCAATCGGAGAAACAACAGAGATAACAAATACAACACCAACACCAGGAAGTTGGGTAGTGCATCCAGCATTTACAAATGCAGGGAATGGAGGCTTCGGAGAATTAAGTGGAATATGGGTTGCAAAATATGAAGCAAGTAGTAATAGTACAATAGTAGTAGAAAACCCAAGTGAAGACCAATTAGCCAATTACGGAAGAGATAGTTGGACTAATACAAGTTTTAAAGTAAGAATAAAACCAAATGTAACAAGTTGGAGAGCAATAAGTGTAGGAGAAATATTTACAGTATGTAAAAACATAACAACAACAGGAAACTCATTAGAAGGAACAACTAATATAGATTCGCATATGATGAAAAATACAGAATGGGGAGCAGTAGCCTATTTAAGTAGAAGCCAATACGGAAAAAATAGTGCAGTATATAATAACCCATATTGGAACGATAATGATTATAACGGAACAAAATATTATTCACCAATAACAGGCTTATGCGGAAAAACGCAGAATTACGCTACAAAAACATACAATGACCCAAATGTGTACAAATATAATACAACAGAAGGAAAAAATGCAAGTACAACAGGAAATGTATACGGAGTATACGATATGGCAGGAGGAGCATGGGAATATGTAGCAGCAGTATTAAGTAGCAAAAAATCAAGTGGAAGCTATTATAATTTCACAAATATAGATACCAAGTATTATGAAAGCTATGATGCTTATGATAACAGCAAATACGGAGATGCTATGTATGAAACATCAATGAACTCAGAGGGTAGCACGAGCTGGGACGGCGACTACTCGACGTTTGTTACGGAGTCTTACCCTGTGTTCGAACGCGGTGGTCGTGCTCGCTATTGGGACTATGCAGGAGTGTTTGCTTTCAACCGTGATGGCGGAGGTACCTTTGCCTACGTCAGCTTCCGTCCGTGCTTAGTTAGTCCGCAGTAGTGGCTTTGATACTTGAGCCTTGAAAAGGAAATAGTAGAAGATATGGTGCATGGGCTTGATAAATTTTAGGCTTGCAGAAATTAGAAAGCCCGTGCAAACGCATGAAATGCGAATGAATTTAAATTAGTTATATCATCGTAAGCAATTACGATATGATATAAAAGGATTAAACTGTTACTACTCGAACTTTGTTACGGAGTCAAACCCTGTGTTCAAACGCGGTGGTCATGCTAACAATTGGGACAATGCAGGAGTGTTTGCATTCAACCGTAATAACGGAGGTACCAATGCCAACAACAGCTTCCGTCCGTGCTTAGTTAGTCCGCACTTTGATGCTCACATTTGGGAACTTTTGTTGCCCAAAAATCCAGAGGGATGTTTCTTTACGGAGAACATTGAGTGATCTAGTATCAAAGAAGTTTAATTCTTTTGGTATAAGCTTGTTCTTATATCATAAACACATTAATAGTAATTTTGAGTTAGTAGTAAAATGGCGAAAATTTGGAATTATGGGAGGCAGTATGAAAATACTGCCTTTTTTTATATTTGAATCTCAATTCCCGAAAAATAAAAAATTAACTTTTGGGGGATTAGATAATGAAAAACATTTATGTATTCTATTGAAAAACATCACTCTTATATGGTATAAATATACCTATAAGACAAAAAACGTGGATTAAGGTGATATATATTAAAAGATTAAATATATTTGTAGATGAGAGTGGGGATTTTGGATTTGTGAATGGTAGTTCTGACTTATATGCAGTCTCGTTTACATTGCATGAGAGTTCTAATTCAATAAAGGCTGAACTAGAATATCTTAATAAAAAATTAACTGAGCTTAATTATACAGGAATGATACATTTAGCTTATCTGATTGCAAAAAGAGGAGACTATTCTCATTTTGAGTTTGAACAAAGAAAAAGTATATTTTGGGCAATATTTTATTTTTCAAGTAGAGTGAAAGTAAAAATAAGAACTATTATTGTAGATAAAAAATATATAAATAAAAAAATGCAACTTAATAGAGCTTTAGCAAATGAAATAAATTGTTTTATTAATGATAATAAAGATTACCTAGCAACATTTGATAAAATTGTTATTTATTACGACAACGGACAAGAAACTTTGGCAACTATATTAGATACGATTTTTGCTACAAATTCAAAAGTAGAAAGAAGAGTAGAATTTGACCATACTAAAAAACGTTTATTTCAAATTTCAGATATGCTAACTGTTATAGATAAATTAGATTATAAAAGAAAGAACAACATTCAATTTACAAAAGCTGAGAAATATTTTTTTAGTGGTAAAGATTTTAGACATATTATAAATTTATTAAAAAATAAAAGAATATAAAAAATAAAACCATCCGTCTGGATGGTTTTCGTTGACGCTAAGCATCAACTCGGGTCAGGTCCTATTTTAACAAGTTATTTCAGACCTAGTAGAAATCTATCTACAATAAATAGTATTCCTTAATTTATTTAATTATACACTACTTTTTTAAAAAAGTATAGAGTTTTATTAAATATTATGTAATATCTTTCAAAAATTGTTCATATAATTTTTTCCTTGTGGTTTCAGTATATAGAAAATCACAAGAGTTTAGAATTTTGGTTTGCAGTTTATAAGAATCTGCATGAGAAGAATGACCAAGCCAAGAATTTAAACTTTGCAATGTTTGTGTAATGTTTAAATTACCAGAATGCCACTTTTTATTCCATTTTTTAACATTATTTTTAATTTTTGTTTTGCTAGATTTACGTAATAGCCTATGTGTAATGAAAGTTCTATAACCGCAAAAGTTAACACCCATTTGATATGGGTAATATCTAGATTTTGCATTTAGTTTCAATTTCAATTTTGAAGAAATAAAATCTTCAATTAAAGCTTTTGCTTCTTTACATTCTTGTTTAGTCTTTAGCAGAATTATGAAATCATCCATGTATCGCACATAATATTTACATTTTAAAACATGTTTTGCGTAACAATCTAATTCATTTAAATAGATATTTGCAAAAAATTGAGAAGTGTAGTTTCCAATAGGAATTCCAACTTCACTTTCTTTACTATGACCGTCAAAAACAAGTAAATGTGTAAATTCAAGCAGACGTTTGTCGGAAATATATCTGGATAAAATATCAAATAAAACATTTCTATTAATGCTATAAAAGTATTTGCTAATATCACATTTTAAAATCCAGAAATCACCATAATTTCGCTTGAAAATTCTCATATACTTTTGAATTTGCTCTATAGCACCGTGAGTTCCTTTATTCTCTAAGCAAGCAAAACTAGTATTTATAAATCGAGGTAGAATATATGGCTTGATAAATTCTTCCACATACCATTGGTGCACAATTCTATCTCTGTATGGTAAAGCCTGAATAATCCTTTCTTTCGGCTCATATATTTTAAATTCTTTGTATTCTCCAACACTGTAAGTTTTATTATAAATATCCTTAAATAAAATATTAAGATTTTTTTCTAAATCCATTTCGAATAGTATAACTTCATTTTTATAAACTTTATGCTTTCTGGCTCTTAGGTGGGCTAAATATAATTTCTCAAATGTTAATTTTTTATAAAATGTATTCTTTATCGTTTTAGACATGAAGAAATCCATCCACCAAGCATCTTGCAAATTTCTGTAAGCTTATCACTCCAAGTAGCATAATTCTGCATGGAAATATATTTATATTTAAAGGAAATTCGCATATGCACCTGCAAAAGTTTTAAACAAGCATCCAGCTCATTCAGATATTTTAACTTTTCTTGGCGATTATAAATTTTTAGAGAATATATTAAAAGCCTAAGACCAGAATATAAAGCATTTTTTATTTCATCTACTAAAGCAAACTTTTCGCTTTTAGGATATTTCCTGACTAAATCGTTAGAATAATAAATTAAATCTAGATATTTTTGATAAATAATTGTCTCATCATTTGTTTTCATTTGTGCTTTCATCTCCTAATATTTTTTTGAAATTTGATAATATGTTAAATGCTTGAATAGGAGATAATTCGTTGATATTAATCTCTTTCATTTTGTTAACAATACTTACTATCTCTAAATTGCTTAAATAATCAGTATTAGAAGAAACAATTGAAGAATTTTCATCTATTATGCAAAAATTAAAGCCACGTTCTTTTAAAATTGTGGTATATTTTTGCAAACTATTAACTGGAAAACCACATTTTACTACGTCGTCGTTTAATTTGGTTAGCTTTAAATTCAATTCTTGAGATACCAGTTTAGCATCACCATCCAGAAAAATAAAAAACATACCAGACTTGAATAGATATAATTGATCCTCATTAGTGTTTTTCAATTCAACATATCTTTTGTACAATTTACTCATAATTCACACTCCTTAAAATAATTTAAATCGGCAGTATTATACAATAACAATAAATAACAAAAAATGACAAAAAGTACTACAGAGAATAAAAAGTTGGAATTAGAAAAAAGGGAGAAAAAAGAGTAAAATTATTGCAATTTCAAACAAAAAGTGATATATTAATTACGAATTATTAGCTATAATAAGGACGAAATTCAATCCATTTCGTCCTATTGTGTTAGGAGAAGTGGATTTTTGATATTAGAATAAAAGGAGAGGATAGAAATGGAAGAGAAAAAAGACTATGGGAAAACATTGAATTTGCCAAAAACAGATTTTCCAATGAGAGCAAGTTTGCCAGAAAACGAACCTAAAATCCAAAAAGATGTATTTGAAAATGGTTTGTATGAAGAAATGTTAAAAAAGAATGAAGGACATGAGCAATTTATATTACATGATGGACCTCCATATGCAAACGGAGAAATACATACAGGTCATGCGCTTAATAAAATATTAAAGGATACAATAGTTAGATATAAAAATTTAAGAGGCTATTATACACCATACATTCCTGGATTTGATACACACGGATTGCCAACAGAAATAAAAGCAATAAATGCTTTGGGATTAAATAAAGATGATGAAGATGTAATTAAATTCAGAAATACTTGTAGAGATTTTGCGGCTAAATATGCAAAAATTCAAGCTGATGGATTTAAAAGATTAGGAGTACTTGCTGATTGGGAGCATCCTTACATCACATTCCAACCAGAAATGGAAGCAAGGCAAATTGGTGTTTTTGGAGCAATGTATCATAAAGGATATATTTATAAAGGATTAAAGCCAGTTTACTGGTGTGCAGATTGCGAAACAGCATTAGCAGAAGCTGAAATAGAATATGCCGATGATAAGGCTACATCTATTTACGTAAAGTTTCCATTAAAAGATGCATTAGGAAAATTTGAAGAAGAAAATTCATATATGGTAATTTGGACTACAACTCCATGGACTCTACCTGGAAATATGGGCATAACTGTAGGACCAGAATTTGAATATAGCTTAGTAAAAGCAGAAAAAGATGGAAAAGTAGAAAATTACATTATAGCGAGTGAATTAGTAGAAAGAGTAATGAAACTTGCAGAAATAGAAAAATTTGAAACTGTTAAAACACTAAAAGGAACAGAGCTAGAGGGAATGCTTTGCAAGCACCCATTCTTAGATAGAGATTCTAGAGTTGTTTTAGGTAGTGAAGATACAGTAGATGTAGATTTAGCTGAAGGTACAGGTCTTGTACATACAGCACCTGGCTATGGTAAAGAAGACTATTTATGTGGATTAAAGAACAAATTAGATATAGTTGTAACTGTAGATAGCAAAGGTCACCAAACAGAAGGAGCAGGTCCTTTTGCAGGAATGTTCTATGCAAAATCTAATAAGGAAATAATAAAATACTTAGAAGAAAATGGATTATTATTACAAAAACAAGAATTAGTTCACTCTTATCCTCATTGCTGGAGATGTAAAAAGCCTATAATCTATAGAGCTACAGACCAATGGTTTGCTTCTGTTGATGGATTTAGAAAAGAAGCATTAGAAGCAATAAAGAATGTTGATTGGATTCCTTCATGGGGTGAAGAACGTATAACAAACATGATAAAAGATAGAAATGATTGGTGTATTTCTAGACAACGTACATGGGGAGTGCCACTTCCAATATTCTATTGTGAAGATTGTGGACATGAATATGTTACAGATGAAAGCATTAAGAAAATACAAGATATAGTTAGAAAAGAAGGAACTAATGCTTGGTTTGAAAAAGATGCAAGCGAATTAATGCCAGAAGGTGCAACTTGCCCTGAATGTGGATGCAAGAAATTTAGAAAAGAAAAAGATATAATGGATGTATGGTTTGATTCTGGTTCTACTCACCAAAGTGTATTAGTAGAAAGAGGCCTAAACTATCCAGCAGACTTATACTTAGAGGGAAGCGACCAATATAGAGGATGGTTCCAATCATCATTATTAACATCAATTGCGATGAATGGAATAGCACCATATAAGCAAGTATTAACACACGGATTCGTAACAGATGCACAAGGCAGAAAAATGTCGAAGAGCCTAGGAAATGGAATAGCACCACAAGAAGTTGTAGATGAATTTGGAGCAGATATATTAAGATTATGGGTATTATCTTCTGATTTCAAATCAGATGTTAGTATGTCTAAAGATATATTAAAGCAAACTGCAGAAGTTTACAGAAAAATAAGAAATACTGCAAGATTCATATTAGGAAATACATCAGATTTCAATCCAGATACAGATAAAGTGGAATACAAAGACTTATTAGAAATAGATAAGTGGGCTTTAACAAGATTAAATAAATTGGTTCAAGATTGTACAGCTAACTTTGATAAATATGATTTCCATTTAGTATATCATGATGTAAACCAATTCTGTGTAACATATATGAGTAACTTCTACTTAGATATAATAAAAGATAGATTATATACATCAAAGCCTGATTCTTTGAAGAGAAGAGCAGCACAAACAACAATGTATATCATATTAGATAAGTTAATTAAAATATTAACACCAATGATTCCATTTACAGCAGAAGAAATTTGGAAATACATGAAGCATAGCGAAAAAGAGCAAGTTAATAGCTGTATGCTTGTAAATTGGCCAACTGTTGAACCAGAATACAATAACGAAGAGTTAAGCAAAAAATGGGAAAAGATAATGAGCTTAAAATCTGATGTTGCTAAAGAGTTGGAATTAGCAAGAGCAGATAAAATAATAGGACATTCTTTGAATGCTAAAGTTACTTTATATGTTGATGAAAAAGACTATGAAGAAATGAAGAAAGACCAAGATTTATTATTATCAGTATTTATAGTATCTGATTTAGTAATAGAGAAGAATAATAGAAAAGATGATAATAAGATAGGAATAAAAATATCTCAAGCAGAAGGTCAAAAGTGTGAAAGATGCTGGATGTATAGCACAACTGTTGGAGAAGATAAAGAAAACCCAACAATATGCCATAGATGTAGCGAGGAATTAAAAGCCTAAAAATAAATTCGAATGAGGAGCAAAAATGAGAAAAAGAAAATCCATAGGTAGTATACTTTCCAATATAATAATAATAGCCATGCTTATAATAGTGGTTATTGTATATAAAAAATATGATTATAATTATTATTCAAAAGGAATAGCAGAAGCTGGGAAGACATCATTTTTGAGAGATTCAAGCAATAAGTATAACGATAAAAAAAGTTATAAAATAGAAAATAAAGATTTTAATGATGCAATGTTTTATAGGGAGATTGAGGTAAAACAATTTACTCCCTATAAAGTAAGTTGCATGGTGAAAACAGAAGATGTGGAACAATTTGAAAATGCACAATTAGCAGGTGTACAAATTGTACTAAAAAACACATCTGAGCATTCAAATGTAATTTCAGGTACAAATGATTGGACAAAATTAGAATTTTATTTTAATTCAAAAAATAATTCAACTGTACAATTGGGCTTTAGGCTAGGTGGAAACGGGCTAAAAGCAAAAGGAACAGCTTGGATTGCAGATATTACCATGGAGGAAGGTTTTCAAGCAAAGAATTCAAATACTACATGGAATTTTGCATGTTTTTTGATAGATAATGTGAATGCAAAGTTAGACAATGGATATCAGGTTCAAGAAACTTTAACAAATACAGATATAGATAATATAAAAAATACAATGAGAAGATTTAAACAAACAGCCAATGAATTATCTCAAAATAAAATGACTGTGGAATATGACATTATAGAGATAAAAGAGCCAATTACAACATTGTCGCATGATGATGAAAATGGTTTTTATATTAGTGAAAACGATGTGTATAATCTTATACAAAAATATGTAAAGAAAAGCGAATATGACCATATATATGTATGCACAAAGCTACCAAATGAGCAAGATATGTCTAATGAAGAAAAAGTAAATTGGATAGGATTGGGCAATATGCAGTATTGTGGTAAAGGCTTTTCGGATATTAGAATTTTGCAAGAAGATAGCAGCTTTTATAGATTCTCCAATAAAAATACTTTTCCAGAAGAGGTTTTTATACATGAGTTTTTACACACATTAGAAAGAAATGCGGGAGAGTATGGCTATACAGTTCCAGCATTACATGATAATGCAAAGTATGGCTATCAAGAAAATGCGATAGATGGATTAAGAATTTGGTATAAAGATTATATGAATGGTGAAATTAAGTTTAATGGAGAATTTATAGGACTACCTGCAGAAATATTTGCATATAAACCAGTTCAACCAAGCAATTTTACTTATTCTAATAAGGTAGGCTATTTAGACGAACCACATGGAATAATAGAGATTATAAAAAACCTAGTAGATAGAGTAAAGCTAATATTTAAGAAAACAGAAGAAGAGAAAACTATAGAAATAATTTCGCAATAAGGTGGAAAAAATGAAAGTAACAGATTTTGATTATAATTTACCAGAAGAATTAATAGCTCAAGTGCCAATAAAAAATAGAGATGAATCTAGGTTAATGGTATTAGATAAAGAAACTGGTAGCATAGAACATAAACAATTTAGAGATATAATTGAGTACTTAAATCCAGGTGATTGCTTAGTTAGAAATAATACAAAAGTAATACCTGCCAGATTATATGGAAAGAAAGAAACTGGAGCGAATGTAGAATTTGTGCTTCTTAAAAATTTTGAAGGCGATATTTGGGAGGCAATGGTAAGACCTGGAAATAAATTGCATGAGGGTGCTAAAGTAATATTTGGAGATGGATTACTAAGAGCTGAAATACTATCAACATTGGAAGATGGAACTAGAAAAGTTAAATTTTATTATGATGGAATATTTAATGAAATATTAGATAAGATTGGGCTAATGCCATTGCCACCATATATACATGAATCTCTTTCAGATAATGATAGATATCAAACAGTATATGCAAAATATGAAGGTTCTGCAGCAGCACCTACAGCTGGATTACATTTTACACCAGAACTTTTAAAAAGAATTGAAGAAAAAGGTATAAAGATTGCTAATGTTACATTACATGTTGGTATTGGAACATTTAGACCAGTAAAAGAAGAAAATGTAGAAGAACATCACATGCACACAGAGCATTATTACATAAAGGAAGAAGATGCAGAAAAAATAAATTCAGCAAAATCTTCTGGCCATAAAGTAATTGCCGTTGGAACAACATCATGCAGAACATTAGAAACTATTGCAGATGAAAAAGGTTTTGTAAAAGCTTGTGAGGGAGATACTGGAATATATATTTATCCAGGATACAAATTTAAATGTTTAGATGGATTAATAACAAATTTCCATTTACCACAATCTACATTATTAATGCTAGTATCAGCATTAGCAGGAAGAGAGCATATTTTGAACGCATATAATGAAGCAGTAAAAGAAAAGTATAGATTCTTCTCTTTTGGAGATGCAATGTTTATAAAATAATAGAAAGAAAGGAAAAATAAAATGCCAAACGAAGCAGTAACATACGAATTACTACACGTAGATAAAAGCACAGGTGCCAGAAGGGGAATTGTACATACACCTCATGGCGACATACAAACACCAGTGTTTATGCCTGTTGGAACACAAGCTACAGTAAAATCTATGACGCCTGAAGAATTAAAACAAATAGGAGCACAAATAATATTATCAAACACATATCATTTGTATTTAAGACCAGGACAAGATATTGTAAAAATGGCTGGTGGATTACATAAATTTATGAATTGGGATAGACCAATTTTAACTGATAGTGGTGGATTCCAAGTTTTTAGTTTAGGGGATTTACGAACAATTGATGAAGAAGGGGTAGAATTTAAATCACATTTAGATGGAAGTAAATTATTCTTTTCTCCTGAAAGTGTAATGAAAACTGAGGAGGATTTAGGTGCAGATATAATAATGGCGTTTGATGAATGTTGCCCATACCCATCAACATATGAGTATACAAAAAATTCAATGGAGAGAACTACCAGATGGGCTAAAAGATGCAAAGAAGCACACACTACTGAAAACCAGGCTTTATTTGGAATAATACAAGGCGGCTTTTTTGAAGATTTAAGAAAACAAAGTGCAAAAGACCTTATAGAATTAGATCTACCAGGATATGCAATAGGTGGAATTAGTGTAGGGGAACCTAAAGAAAAATTTATAGAAATGCTAAGATACACAGCACCACTAATGCCAGAAAATAAACCTAGATATTTGATGGGTGTAGGAACGCCAGATTATCTAATAGAAGCGGCTTTGGCGGGAATTGATATGTGCGATTGTGTTTTACCAACAAGAATAGCAAGAAATGGAACGGCTATGACATGGAATGGAAAAATAGTAGTAAGAAATGCAACATATGAAAAAGACTTTACACCTTTAGATCCTGAATGTGATTGCTATGCTTGCAAAAACTACACTAGAGCATATATAAGACATCTTGTAAAAACAAAAGAAATTTTGGGAACAAGATTGCTATCAATTCACAATTTATACTTCTTGACTAAACTTATGGAAAGAGTTAGAATAGAAATAGAGAACGATAATTTACTGAATTTTAAAAATGATTTTTACAAAAAATATGGCTACACAGAAGAATAAGGGGGTTTTTATATGGATATGTTAGGAAGTAATGAACATGAATTTAATCGTGCAAAAAGTATGAAAGTAATTAAAATAATAGCTATAATAATAGCACTATTATTCTTAGTAACTGTAGGTATAATAGGAGCTATATACTATTTGCAAAGCTCTGAATTTAAAATGTATGTTGATGGTAGCAGAGTAAGCAAAGTACCTAGTGATTTAATTGTAACTAGCGATGGAAAAACATACATATCTATAAATGATTTCGCACAATATGTGAAATATACTGTAAAAAAAGGAGCATATAAGCAATATTCAGAAGATATAACTAGTTGCTATGTAGAATGCAATGAAGAAGTTGCTAATTATACAGCAAACTCTTCAACAATATATAAAAAAGTAAAAACAAGTGATGATTCTGAGTATGAATATTTTACTTTAGCAGATCCAGTAAAAATGATTAATAATAAGCTATATTCAACAATAGAAGGTTTATCAATTGGATGTAACTCAAGCATTACCTATGATGAAAAAGAAAATACTTTAAAAATTTATACTCTTTCATATTTAACACAATATTATAGCAATAGAGTGGATAATGCCGTAATTGCCTCAGAAAAAGTAGATTTTAATAATAAAAAGGCTATATTATATGGGTTAGTTGTAATTGCAGATGAAGATGGAAATTATGGAGTTGTTGATGTAAATGGAAATTCTGTAATAGGTGAAAAATATAAAGATATTGTATTTGCTGAAGGAGCCCAAGAATTTATAGTAACAACTGCAGAAGATAAAATTGGAATTATTGGTATAGATGGAACAACAAAGATAAGACCAGAATATGGCAAAATAAAAAAGATATATAACAACGAAGAATTATATTTAATAGTAAATAACAATAAATATGGAGTAATAACAAAGGCAGGAAAAACTGTTATTTTCCCAGAATATGATGCAATTGGAATTGATGAGAGCAAAATGGACGATAGCAATATAGAAAATAGTTATGTATTCTATGATAATTGCATACCTGTAAAAAAAGGTGATAAATGGGGATTAATGAGCATAACAGGGCAGAAAATAACAGATACAATATATGATTCTTTTGGATGTATAATAGGAACATCAAATAATAAGATAGGAAATAATCTTCTATTAATTCCTGAATATGAAGCAATAGTTGTTCAAAAGGATAAATACTATGGTTTAATTAATTCGTCTGGAAGAGAATTAATTCCTGCAGGTGTTACAGATATGTATTCAGTTACATCCGAAGGAAAAAATGTTTATTATTTAACATATTTGGGTGAAACTATGAATGTAATAGATTATTTGCAAAATGAATTAAAAATACCACCAGTAAACAGAAATACTGATACTACAACAAATACAATTACAAATACTATATCTACAAATGTGGAAAATACAGCAAATACTATTGAAGCAGTACCTACAAATAATCAGGTACAATAAAGGAGAATCTTATGGAGTACTATATAAAATTAGGAATAACACTGATTATTATTTTATTAATATTTTGGATGGCAGATAGCCAAAGGAAGAACCAAAATAAAAAAATAAAACAGATGCAAGACGATATAAAAGTAGATGACAAGATAATTACTTATTCAGGAATAAGTGGCAAAGTAGTAAGAATAGAAGATGAACGAGTAATAATACAATTAAATCCTAGTAATGTAGAAGTTGCAATTGAAAAATGGGCAATAGCAGGAATAGATGAAAAATAAAACATAAATTAAAACCTCTGATAATATATTTTAGTATATTATTAGAGGTTTTTTAGGAGGTATAAATGAATTTGAAAAAACAAAGTGCTACAAAAGATAAAATAAAAGAAGATAGCAACATAGTAACACTATTAAAGGGGAGCATAATAGCAGTAATAATTACTATGATAGGGCTTTTTATATTATCACTTGTTCTAACATATACATCTGTAAGTGAAAAGGTTAGTACGCCTGTAATAATGGCGATAATGGGAATAAGCATATTAATTGGAAGCATAATAAGTTCTAGAAAAGTAAGCAAAAACGGAATGATTAATGGAGGATTAGTTGGTATTATTTATATACTATCAATCTTTTTATTATCAAGCATATGTGGAAATGGATTTGGAATGAATATGTATACCATTATAACAATGGTAATTGCTACTATGGCAGGGATAATAGGTGGAGTAATTGGAATTAATATTAAATAATTTTTTATAGTAAAATGGTTGATATTTTTTTATTTTTGGGGTAAAATCTAACAGTATGGAGGAAAAGTATGGTTACATTTGAAGATGTTAAAAATAGTGAGGAAATAAATTCTTTAATATTAAACTCACAAAAACAATTAAACGCTTTGGGGTATACAGAGCATTCTCTAAGGCACATTACAATTGTATCAAATAGAGCAGCTGAAGTTTTATCAAAATTAAACTACGATCCACACACAATAGAATTAGCAAGAATTGCAGGATATATGCACGATATAGGAAATGCAGTAAACAGAACAGATCACGCGCATTCAGGGGCTATTCTTTCTTATGAAATATTAAAAAGCATGGGAATGAATATAGAAGATAGAACTCAAATAATGATGGCTATTGGAAACCATGATGAGGCAACTGGAACAGCAGTAAGTGATATATCTGCAGCATTAATCTTAGCTGATAAATCAGATGTTCACAGAGATAGGGTTGTTAACCAAAATCCACCTACATTTGATAAACATGATAAAGTAAATTATGCTGTTACGAAAGCAGAATTTGAGTTAAATCCAGAAGAAAGAAAAGTAATATTAAGCTTAACTATTGATAGGGAAATATGCCCAGTGCTAGATTATTTTGAAATATTTATGGATAGAACAATGATGAGCAAGTATGCAGCTAAATATTTAAATTTATGGTATGAATTAATAATAAATGGAACAAGATTGTTGTAATTTTAGGAGGAATTAAAGTGAAAAAGCAAGAAAAAGCAAAAGTAAGAAAAACAAAACCACTTATAATATTAGCATATGTAATTGTAATATTATTAATATCTTTGGTATCTTTTGGTGGAATATATGTAAAAGATAAAAACAAGATGACCAATGTATTAAGAGATTATATTTTGGGTACTGATTTAGGAGCTTCAAGAAATATTGTAATTAAAGTGGACGAAGAAAATAAGGAACTACTTACTGAAGAAAATTATGCAAAAGCAAGAGATATTGTAGTAAGCAGGCTTAAATATATGAAGTTAGACTATTATGAAATGAAATTTGATGAGTCTACGGGAACAATATATATGGATGTACCAGAAAACAGCAGAGCAGATTATGCAGCACAGTATAGTGTAACAAAAGGTGAGTTTAAAATAGAGGATAATGATACAGGAGAGTTATTATTATCTAAGGCTGATGTAAAAGAAGCGAAAGTACAATATCAAACAACTGAAAGCGGCACTACAGTAGTGCTTAATATAGAATTTAATAAAGATGGTGCAGAAAAACTAAGAAATATATCAAATACGTATGTTAAATCAACAGATAGCGAAGGAAATGATACAACTAAAAAAATAAAAATGTCATTAGATGATACAACTATAATGACAACATATTTTGCCCAAGAGATGACTGATGGGCAAATGCAGGTATCTTTGGGTACAAGCAGTGATTCGGAGCAAATTCAAAACCGTATAACTCAAGCAACAAATATTGCAGTATTTTTAAATACAGATACAATGCCATTAACATATAAAATAGACGTAAATAAATCAGTATATTCAAGCCTTACAGATAATGTACTAAAGATAGCAATAATTGTTTCAATTGTGATTTTTGCATTATTATTAATTTATATGATTATAAAATACAAGAAAGAAGCTTTGTTAGCTGTGGCTACAAATATTGGATTTGTAGCAATATTGCTATTAATTATTAGATATACAAATGTAGATATAACTTTAACAGGACTAATTACTATACCAATATCTGTAATAATTCAATATGTATTTTTAATGAACATATTGAAAGTAAAAACAGAAAAAATAGATAATGATAGCAAAATAAAAAGAGTAAAAGAAACAATAAGAAGTGGAATAGAAAAATTGATACCAGTAGCTGTAATTGCAGTAGTATTTGCTTTAACAAAATGGGAAACAGTTTATAGTGCTGGAATGCTATTGTTCTGGGAAATTGCTGTATTAATATTATATAATTTATCAACATTGAAAATTATGTTTTTAAAAAATGAACAATCTAAATAATCATAAAGATAGAAAGGAATAATTAAATGAAAAAGATAGCACAAATAATATTAATATGTTTAGTACTTGCTGGTATTATAGTTATAGCTACATTAGGATTTAATGTAGGTGTAAGATATGGCGAAAATACACAAATAAATATAAATATTGGAAAAGAATTTGATTCAAAAGATATAAAAAACATAGCTAAAGAAGTATTTGGAAACCAAAGTGTAATTGTAGAATATGTAGAGATTTATAAAGATGTTGTCCAGATTACTGTAAAAGATGCAACAGATGAGCAAATTGAAGAATTAAATAATAAAATTAATGAAAAGTACGAATTATCTAATGACTTGTCGAATCCTGATGATGTATTGGTGGCAAGAAATGCCAATACAAGATTGCGTGATTTGGTAATGCCTTACATATTACCAATTTCAATTTCAGCTGCTATCATAGTAATATATGAAGTAATAAGATTTAGAAAACTTGGAGTATGGAAAGTTTTGTATGGGGCTGTGTTAGCGATAATTGCTCCACAAGCAGTTTTATTTAGTATATATGCTATTGCAAGAATCCCAGTAAATAGATTAACAGCTGCAATCTCTATTGCATTATATATGTTATCAGTTTTTAAAGGAATAGAAATTTTTCTAGAGCAGAAACAAGAAAAAAATGCATAAATTTAAAAAATAATGTCAAAAAATAATTGCTATTAATATAATATATTAGTAGCAGTTATTTTTTTGAGAGGAATGAGAAATATGAATTATAGAATTAAGAATTGGTACTATAGATACAGAAATGCTTTTTTCAGAAATGATGCATCAATAAGCTATGAAGAGGCTACAGAATTATTAGATAGAGGGCAAGCAGTTATAATAGATGTACGAACACAAGAAGAATACGAACAAAACCATGTTCAAGGAGCAATTAATATACCAGTAAATGAGATAGCATATAAAATAGAAAGAGTAGAACCAGATAAAAATAAAATAATAATAGTTTATTGTAAAACTGGAAAAAGAAGTAGAATGGCAAAAAAATTGCTGTTGGAAGAAGGGTACACAAATATTTATATATTGTACCTTTAAAAAATAGAAATTTGTGCCTTCATAGTAATGATTGTGCAAATTTCTATTTTGCATTATTTAGTAATTTGTAAGTTTTGCATATGTTGCAATTCGTACAAATTTCTACATTATCTTCGTATATTAATTTTAGTGTGTCAATAAATTCGTCAGAAGAGCTTATTAGGTGAATTATAATTTTGCTTGGCAACAGAGATAGAATTGTGTTTAAAGCATAATCATTAGAAGAAAAAGAAATATCTGATAAATAGCTCATATTTAATGAGTTTTTTGATATTGAAATTATTTGCTTTTCCTTATCTAATAATATAGATTCACCATTAATGTATATCAAGTGAAGTAGATCACTTTGTGCAGGCTTAGAATTGATATATAGTTTTAACAAGTTTATAAAATCAAAATATTCTCTATCAATTATGAATTGATTAACAGCAGTATCAACGCAAGAATCGATATAGTCTAAATATTTTGAAACTCTAAATCTTACAAAACCGTCTAATATCATAGATTTGTTTTCTGTGATATATTTTAAAATTTCAGTCCACAAGCAAAGGTTTCTATCTGAGTAATTACTATTGTTCAATAACTGCAAGCAATTTGCCTCTATTAGCTCTATATCTGGAAAATCAAAATAAAAATAATTTGAAAATATAATTTGCTTAATTATATTTGGTTCATAGAACTTGATAATGCAATCACACAATATGTTTGAAATTTCATTATTAAATTCTGAAATATTTTTCCCTTTATAGTGAATAATAAGATTAGTATATTTAGAAAAATTTTTCTTAGCAATAAATACATCATCCAAATTAATAGACGACATATTTTTTAATAAATAATTTATTATATTTTTATTATTATTTTTAATACACAAAGAAGCCATAAAAATATAAATCCCCCTGTATTTATTATCTGCAAAAAAGTATTAGATATACATATATTATTCATTAAAAATATAAAGTGTTAAAAACAAAATAAAGGCCTGAATAGCCTTTATTTATAAATTCTATAATCTATTTCGGGGAAGATACAATCCTTTTTCTCAATATCTTTTAAGAAATCTAAATCTACTTTATCGTCTTTTAATTGATAATATAGTTTTGTGAATCTTCCAATATGGTCTTTAATTCTCTTCTTAGCATAATCGACCATTGTACCATTAGTTATTATAAACAACCAATCACTGCTTTGTGCTAATAAAAGTTCTCTAGCACATTGGTTTAAAGCACGTATATTTTTTTTCTTTGTTTCATTTGCAAATAAGTTTGCAAGCTCTACCATTCTATCACCAGCAACATGTAAATGCCTATGAACATAGTCGTTAGTAGGGTTTAGCCATACTTCACTATAACCATTAGCGCCCCAGCTTGATCTACAAGGTGTTGAAATTTGCATGGTAGGGTATTTATCTATATATTCGCTTGGTGTAATTAAATCAAAATCACATTTATCATAATAAATTTTTTTGAATAATGTGTATAACCAATCAGGACCTTCATACCACCAATGGCCATATAGCTCTGCATCATAAGGGCAGAGAACAATAGGTGGATTTTTAGTAAAATTTGCAGCTTCAGTAATTTGTTTTTCCCTAGAATCAAAGAAGTGACCAGATTGTTTATTTATGGAATCCTGTGCCCATTGTAAATTATAATAATCTTTTTCACAATCTTTGCCAGTAATTCTGTAATACTTAATTCCAGTAGGAACTCTAGCTCCATTTACAGCAATATATGGTTTTATATAGTCATAAGGAGCATCGTAACCAATATCTCTATACCATTCTCTATAATTAAAATCACCTGGATAACCGTTAATAGAGCTCCAAACCTGCCTAGAAGATTCCATGTCTCTTCCAAATGCTACTATACCATCAGGCGAAACAATAGGAGCTAAAGTTCCATATATTGGAGTAGGGTTTGCATATAAAATTCCATGAGTTTCGGTTATAACATAGTTAATACCAAATTCTTTTAAATATTTATCTGCTTCTGGAATATAGCCACATTCTGGAAGCCAAATTCCACGTGGCTTTCTGCCAAAATATTTTTCGTAAGTTTGTACTCCAACTGCAATTTGAGCCCTAACTGTTTTCTCGTTCACGTATAGAATTGGGAAATAACCATGTGTAGCTCCACAAGTAATAATTTCAAGAACACCAATATCTTGAAAATGTTTGAATCCAGAAATGATGTTGCAATTATATATATCTTTAAAAACATGCAAGTCATTAGAATAT
The DNA here is from genome assembly GCA_934122115.1 of uncultured Clostridia bacterium. GTDB lineage: Bacteria > Bacillota > Clostridia > TANB77 > CAG-508 > UMGS1901. Next base: position 18,628 of record CAKOVU010000006.1, read on the forward strand.
CTATCAACATAGTATTGAGCCAATTTTTCTAAAGATTCATTATCTTTATTTCTAATAAGTTCTTTTTTTGCAAGCTCAATATGTGATTTTAAATATTTTATATATCTGTTTTGTAGTAGCTTATTATCAAGCATATTTAAAAGAGGTGGGGTCATAGACATAGTAATTCTAAAATCCACCTTTTCATCTACTAACTTTTTAAAATTCAAAAGAAGAGGAATGTAAGTTTCTGAAATTGCTTCAAATAACCATTGCTCTTCTAAATAATCTTCACTTTCTGGATGGTGTATAAATGGCAGATGTGCATGAAGTACAAAACTAACATAACCTTTAGGATTCTGTTTCATAAAATTCTCCTTTGCTAAAAGTGCTAGAACCAGGATTATTTAAGTGTGGGTTGCTAACAAATTTACTTTGTAAATCATATAAACTATAAATTTTTCCCATGTTTCTCATGAAAGATAAAGAAGTAATAGATTCTGCAGATACAATATTAGTTTTTACATCTTTAAAATATACAGTGTCCATATTTTTACTGAATAAAACGTGATCATTAGGAGATTCAATCTCGTTAGATTGTGCAATATATAAGTAATTATTTGGATTATCAAAATGTAATTCATTAATAAATGGCTTAGGTCTACGACCTAATTCTACACTATATTTGCAATTTGAATCATTTACATGTAAATACCAACTATTTGCAAAATCGTTTATATCAATTTCAAAAGAGTAATGTAAAGTATCGTTATGAATAACTAAAACTGGTTTTGTATCATTAAAGAAATTATTACCATATTTTTCTACAAAATTTGCTCTATCTGCGTCTGAAATATCCCAGTAAATGAATAGGGTAGTAGGTGTTTGGTATAAAATTTTAACTACAGTTTGATTATATCTATAAGGCAAATCATAGTACTCAACAGTTGTTTTATTTTCTAAAACTTCATCATTTGGAAGGGGAGCTTTCTTTGTTCTAGTAGTTTTTGTGGTAGAACGTTTTCTTGTTGTGGTTTTAGTTTCAGCCTTAGCTTTAGTTTTTGTACTTTTTTTAGTAGTTGTTTTCTTTGCAGTAGAAGTTTTTGTAGCTTTTTTAGCCGTAGTTTTTGAAGTGGTACTAGCTTTTTTTGCAGTGCTTTTTTTAGTTGTACCAGTCTTTTTCGTAGCTTTTGCTATTTCTTTTTCATCTTGATTTTGTTCAAGTATTTCTGTTTTTTTAGGCATAATTTCCTCCTTTGTAAATATCTCTTAAAAACTTATTATATACTATATCAAAAAGAAAATAAATTCAATAGAAAGGCTTGAAATTTTTGGTAAAAATATTAAAAAAATTATCAAAAATTGTTTACATTTGTATTTTTTTTGTATACAATATAAAAAAATATTTGTGTAGATAAACAAAAGAAGATTTTTTGAAGGGAGAATTATCAAATGAAGATATTGATGCTTACATGGGAATATCCACCAAGGATAGTAGGGGGAATCGCTAGAGTAGTACACGATTTATCAAAAAGGCTAATAAAAGATGGACATGAGGTTACTGTTGTAACTTATAGGGACGGAACAGATGTGCCAGAATATGAGAACGATAGAGGCGTAAATGTATACAGGGTAGATAACTATATGATTCATCCAAATAACTTTATTGATTGGATTATGCAACTAAATTTTAATTTAATTGCTAAAGCAACAGAAATTATAAATAAAGAAGGAGCATTTGATGTAATACATGCACATGATTGGCTAGTTACATATGCTGCAAAGACTTTAAAAAATTCTTTTGGAATTCCAATTGTAGCTACAATACATGCTACAGAAGCTGGAAGAAATAGCGGAATTCATGATGAAACACAAAGATACATAAATGATACAGAATGGTTATTAACCTATGAAGCAACAGAAGTAATAGTAAATAGCAATTTTATGAAAAATGATATTCAAAGATCTTTTGGATTACCATTTGATAAAATAAATGTTATACCAAATGGTATAAATATGAATAATTTTACAGGTATCGACAGAGACTATGATTTTAGAAGACAATATGCAATGGATAATGAAAAAATAATTCTTTATGTAGGCAGATTGGTATACGAAAAAGGAATACAACATTTAATTTCAGCTATGCCAAAAATATTGGATAACTACCACGATGCTAAGTTGGTAATTGCTGGAAGAGGCGGAATGATTGATGAATTAAGGCAACAAGCAAACAGCATGGGATTAGCAGATAAGGTATACTTTACAGGATACTTAGATTCTAAGAAAGTTCAAAAAATGTACAAATGTGCTGATGTTGCAGTATTTCCAAGCACATACGAACCTTTTGGAATAGTAGCCCTAGAAGCTATGCTTGCAGGTGTTCCTACAGTGGTATCTGATACGGGAGGACTAGGAGAGATAATAGAGCATGGAGTAGATGGAATGAAGAGTTATGCAGGAAATCCTAATTCTATAGCTGATTCAGTAATATCTTTATTATATGATCATCAATTAGCAAGCAATGTGTCTAAAAAAGCAGTTCAAAAAGTAAAGAATAATTTCAATTGGGAAAAAATTGCACAAGATACTCATTTTACATACGAAAAAGCAATCTGCCAAACTGTAGCAGAAAGACAAGCAGAACAAATGCTACAAGAAAAAGCACAAAAGGCAAAGAAGGCAGAAAATACACAAAAAGAGATTACAAATTTATTAACATTCAAAAAGAAACATGCATATGCTTAAAGGCTAGCACAGGAGGTTTAGTATTATGAATATATATGATACAGCAAATAATTTAGCAAGTGAAATAAGAAATTCTAAAGAGTACAAAGATTATGCAAAAATAAAAAAAGAAATATTTGAGAATAGTGATAAAAAGGCTAAATTACAAGAATTTGAGCAAGCAAGATATACTACTCAATTGGAAGCAATGCAAGGAAAAAAGCAAGATGAAAATGTGATGAATAGTTTACAAGAAATGTATGCAAAATTAATAGAAGATGAGCAGATTAAAAAATATTTTGATGCAGAAATGAAATTTAATGTTATGATTGCAGACGTAAACAAAATTATAGCAGAAGCTGTAAAAGATGTATTATAAAAAACAAATAGAGGGTACAAAAATTGTGCCCTTTTATGATTTTAGAGGAGGTTTTTATGGAATTAGTAATTATAATTTCGCTTATTATCTTTTTGTTCGTATTAAAAATTGGATTGGATATAAAATTAAAAGATTTAAAAAGAATAAAAGAATTAGGGTATGATGAAAAGCTAAAGGAGCTAACAAACAAATTGCCTGATAATATAGAAATATGTAAAGATATGTTGAAAATTATAAAAAATGGCGAAACCAAAGTAGAAGAAAGCAAAGACGAAAAAGGTACAACTAGCTTGTATATTGTGATGTCAAATAAAATATTAATTGCAAATATAAAAAATACTTTTACAAGAATTCAAACGATTGCACATGAATGCATACATTCTAAACAAAGCAAAGTAATGCAGAAATTTAATTTTATTATTTCTAATATAATAGGAATAATATATGTAATTCTAATAGCTATAATTTTGTTTAATAAATTTGAAAATCCGATAATTTTTGGAATTTTATTAATTGCATATTTACTATTAGGAATATCTAGGCTTATTGTGCGCAGTTATTTAGAAATAGATGCTATGATGAATGCAAAATATTTAGCCAAAGACTATATGGAAAGCAAAGGAATATTATTGCAAGATGAGATACAAAATATTATAGATGGATATGATGAGATAAATTCTGTGGGAATAAAATTTTATATTTTTGTATTAATACTTAAATTTATAATGCAAATTATTTTATTATTTTTTATTTTGATGTTATTCCCACCAATAGCGTTATTATAAAAAAATAAAAATAAAAGCAGAAATAATACTTGAAAGCTGCAGAACATATTGTTATACTAAAATAAATAAAATAGTAAGCAATATGTTTTGTTATTTCCTTAAGTTACATACTTAAAGAACAGTTTTTGCATAAAAATTATACCAATAAAAGTTTGATATTTCAAGCAAAATTTAGAAAAATCAATTGCAATTTTTTTGACTTAATTCGAATCAGTTTGAAAAATAAATAAAAACGCTGTAAGCTAGTATTTCCAAACGTTATAGCAAAAATATTTTTAAAAAATCTTTTCTTTAAGTATGTAACTTAAGGAAGTAGGTAAAGATAATAAAAACATAGGAATACCAAAGAGAATAGAGAAAGGAATTTAATATAATGAGAAAATTAAATATTAAATGTATAAAAAATAAAAAAGGAATTACCTTAGTTGCATTAGTGGTGACAATAGTAGTTTTATTAATACTAGCAGGAGTAAGTTTAAATTTATTGATAGGCAATAATGGAATAATAACAAGAACACAAATATCAAAAGTAAGTCAAGAGTTAGCAGCATATAAAGAAAATATGAATTTGTTTATCGGAGAAAAGCAAGTAGAAACACCAGAATTTAATGCAAATACATTAACAGCTTACAAAAACAAATTATATTATAATACAAAGTCAGTAGAAGATAATAGTGGAATAGAAACAGTATTAGGAACAGTAAATAATAAATATATAGAAAAGATAGAGATAGTAAATGGAGAAATTTGCTTAAATACCACAAATAGTATAGAGCAAAAAGCAGCAGAAGGACTAGGAATAAAAGTAAATTCATGGGATGTGGTAGATGGAGTACTATTATCAAGTGATAAGAATTTAGAATTAATAAATAATGGAGAAACAGTAGTAATCCCACCATCAATAAAGAAAATAGGAGATGGAGCATTTTCAAGTGTAAATAATATAAAGAAAATAGTAATACCAGGAACAGTAGAAGAAATAGGAGCAAATGCGTTTTCAAATAATACAACTTTAGAAGAAGTAACAATAGAATATGGAGTGAAAAAAGTAGGAGATTATGCTTTTAGTGGATGTAGCAGTTTAAAGTCAATAGAGTTTCCAGATAGTGTAATATATATAGGTTATGCATCTTTACTTAGATGTGTCTTATTAGAGAATATTAAATTATCAAGCAAGATTACATCAATAAATTATTATACAATGGCATATACCAATATAAGTGAAATAGATATTCCAGAAGGAATTACAAGCATAGATGGGTATGCATTTGAAGGATGTTCTAGATTAGAAAAAGTGAAAATACCAGCCAGTTTAAATAGCTTTAACATAGGTGTATTCTGGGATGTAAAAAGCTTAAAGAATATAATAGTAGATGAAAAAAATAAAAGCTTTAAATTCCAAAATGGGTTATTATTATCAAAAGATGGAAAGATAGTATATTTTGGATTATTGGGGCTTACAGAAGTTTCAATTCCAGAGGGAGTAACTGAAATCAAAGGTAATTCGTTTGCAGGAAGCGAAACTACAACTATAAGTCTGCCAAATAGTTTGGAAAATATTACTGGTGGAGAATTTAATGAAATGAAGAAATTAAAGGAAATAAAGATAAAATCAGACAATGAAAATTACAAAGTAGATAATGGTAATTTGTATACAAAAAGTGGAGAAGATTTGATAAGATATGCAGCTGGGGGAGATACCATTATAGTTCCAGAAGGTGTTAAAACGATAAGAACTTCTGCAATTCAAAATGATAATGTGAAAGAATTAAAATTACCATCTACATTAGAAAATTTAAATGATATGAGCTTAAACTCTCTTACTGGTTTACAAATAGTAAATATACCAGAAAATGTGAAAGCTTTTAGAAGTTCTGCGTTACCAAAAGATTCAAAAGTAGTTGTAGATAAAAATAATCCTAATATAAAGAGTGTTGATGATTCTATGATATTAAGTAAAGATGGAAAAAAGTTATATGCAGTAAGTAAAGCAGTTAAAGATTTTAATATTCCAACAACTGTTGAAACAATAGAAATACAATGCTTTTATATGCATAACAATATATCTGAAATTACTGTACCAGAAGGAGTAAGAGAAATAAAATCGCAAGCTTTTGGATATTCAAAATTGAAAACTATAAATTTACCTAGCACACTAAAAAGCATGGAACCGAATACATTTGTTAATTGCGCACAATTAACAAAAATAGTATTAAATAAAAGCAAAGATGGTCTTTCTGGAAGTCCATGGGGATGTCCAATAGGAGATAGAGCGGTAAAGTGGACTAAATAATTAGAAAAGATTTAACTTTAAGAAATAGAAAATATTGTATTTTCTATTTTTTTTGGTATAATATATGTGGAAAAAATCAACAATATAGAGAAATAGAGCAAATATACTAAAGGAGGATTTTTGTATGGTAAAGAAAGTTGCAATATTAGCCAATGGAGGAGACGTGGCAGGATTTAATGCTGTTATTAGAGCAATATTAAAAACTGCAGAAAATAACGGGATTGAGTGCTATGGTTTTATAGATGGATATAGAGGATTGTTAAAAAATAACTATGTTCGTTTAAGCACGTATAATAAAAACAATGCATCCGGAATACTACCTAAGGGAGGTTCAATAATAGGATCTTCTACAAATGCTAATGTGTTTAATTATAAAGTTGTATTACCTAATGGAGAAGTAGAATATAGAGATTTATCAGATCAATGTGTACAGAATATAAAAGATGATGGATTTGATTGTTTATTTACACTTGGAGGGGATGGAACCCAGAAATCTGCAAGAGATTTTTCTTTAAAGGGAATAAATGTTATAGGAGTTCCAAAAACAATAGATAATGATGTTGCATGTACAGATATTACATTTGGATATAATACTGCTGTATCAGTAGCTTCAGAAGCTTTGGATAGGCTTCATACTACTGGAGAAACGCATCATAGAATAATGGTGTTGGAAGTTATGGGAAGATATGCAGGATGGATTGCACTAGAATCTGCAATTGCTGGAGGAGCTGATATTGCATTAATACCAGAAATACCATATGATATAAATTCTGCAGTAGCTAAAGTAAAAAGAAGAGAAGAAGCAGGAAAGGAATTTAGTGTAGTTGTTGTTGCTGAAGGTGCAATGCCTAAAGGAGGAACTTACACAGTAGAAGGGACAAGGGATAATGGTGCAGGAGTTGATAATAATAAGCTAGGTGGTGCAGGAGAGAAAGCAGCAAGAGAATTAGAAAAGCTAACAGGTCTTGAAGCAAGATGCACAGTACTTGGATATATGCAAAGAGGCGGAACACCTACAGCTTTTGATAGAGTTTTATCAACAAAATATGGCGCAAAGGCTATGGAGCTTGCAATGGAAGGTAAATTTGGAACTTTGGCAGTAATAAGAAATGGAAAATTAGATTCAGTTTCATTAGAAGATGTTGTTGGAAATAATAAGAAAGTAGGAGCTGTATCTGGGAATACTGCAGAAAGCAATATAAGAAAAGTAAGCATGGAGGATGATTTAGTTAAAACAGCTAGAAGTATTGGAATATGCTTAGGAGATTAGTTATGAAAGGAATTTAACAATGATAGATTTTAAAGAAATAGTAGCAGAAGTAATAGCAAAAGATACAGATATAGAAAAACAAAAAATATTACAAAACTTAGAAGTACCTAAAAATACTACTATGGGAGATTGGGCGTTCCCATGTTTTATCCTTGCTAAAGAATTGAAAAAATCACCAGTAACAATAGCACAGGAATTACAAGAAAAAATCCAAAACCAAATAACAAATGGAGAAATTGCTGAAATATCTGATGTTTCAGCAGTAAATGGATTTTTAAACTTTAAAATAAACAATGAAGCTTTGGCTAAAGATGTTATAAATGAATTTAAAAATTCAAATAAAGAATATGGAAAATCAACTATGGGAGAAGGAAAAACAATACTAGTAGAATATTCTTCTCCAAACATAGCGAAACCATTTCATATAGGACATTTAAAAACAACAATTTTAGGACATTGCTTGTACAATGTATATAAATTCTTGGGATATAATACGATTGGCTTAAATCATTTAGGAGACTACGGAACACAATTTGCTAAACTTATAGAAGGATATAAAAGATGGAAAGATGAATATGATTTCTCTGTTGAGCCAATAGATACAATGGGAAAATTATATGCAAGAATAAATGCCTTGTGCGAAGAAGATGAAAGTGTATTAGAAATATGTAGAGAGAATTTTAAAAAGTTAGAAGATGGAGATCCATATTGTGTAGAAGTATGGAATAAATTTAGAGAATTAAGCTTAAAGGAATTTGAAAAAATTTATAATATACTTGGAGTAAAATTTGATTCTACAAATGGAGAAGCTTTTTACTCAGATAAAATGCAAGAAGTAATAGATATTTTAGAAAAAAGTGGAAAATTAACAGAATCACAAGGTGCAAAAATAGTAGATTTAACAGATAAAGGAATAGATACACCATGTATAATTCAAAAGGCTAATGGATCTTCTATATATGCTACAAGGGATTTAGCAGCTATATTATATAGAGCAAGAACATATGATTTTGATAAGTGTTTGTATGTGGTTGCAATAGAGCAAAATTTACATTTTAGACAAGTGTTTGCTGTGGCAGAATATTTAGGAATTGATAAAAAATACACAGATGGTTTAAAGCATGTAAGCTATGGTATGATAAGATTGCCAGAAGGAAAAATGTCTACAAGAAAGGGAAATTTTGTAAAAGTAAATGACTTGCTAAATGAATCAGTTTCAAAAGTAGAAGAAATTATGAGCACTAGGGATATAGAGAATAAAAAAGAAATAGCTAAAAAGGTTGGAATTGGAGCAGTGGTATTTAATAATTTATGTGAGAATAGAGTAAAAGATCAAGTATTTGATTTAAACCAAGCTTTAAATTTTAACGGAGAAACAGGTCCATATATTCAATACATATGTGTGAGAGCAAATAGTGTTTTAGAAAAAGCAGGCTATATTCCAGCAGCTGAAGACATTGATACAAAAGAGCTTCAAGGTGAAGATGCTGTAAATATCTTAAACCTAATATATAAATTCCAAGAAACCTTAATTTCTGTTGCTGAGAAAGATGAACCATCAATATTAACAAGATATTTAATAGATTTAGCAAAAAGCTTTAGTGTATTTTACAATAACAACAAGATAATGAATGATGATAAAAAAGTGCAAGATGCACGTTTATACTTAACATATATGGTAAGAACAGTATTAGAAACAGGATTGAATTTACTAGGAATTGAAGTACCAGAAAAAATGTAGAACGCCGAAAGGGATATGAATGAATAAACAAATTTTAAAGCATGTAATTAGATATATTTTAATGATTTGCATAATAATGATTGGAAGTATTATATTTGGTTTTTCTGCTGAAAATGGAGATAAATCTGCAAGCACAAGCACAAAAGTTGCAAGATTTATTGTAATGCATTCTGAGAAGAACAAATCTGAGGAGCAAATAGATAAAGAAGTAGAAATAATACAACCAATCATTAGAAAAATTGCCCATTTCTCTATTTATGCATTGCTGGGCTTTTGCATAATGGGATGTGCTGCTACTTATAAAGGAAGCAAACTTATAAAATTTGATATAAGCATAATAATATCATTTTTATATGCATGCACAGATGAGTGGCATCAAAGCTTTATACCAGGTAGAAGTGCGCAATTTTCTGATGTGTGCCTAGATACTTTAGGGGCATTTTTAGGAATAATGGTAGTTTTAATTGCAATATGGATATATGAGGCAAGTGTTAAACGCAGTAGCAAAAAAATAAAAACATTGGCAGAAGAGAATAAAAAAAGTACTAAAAAAAGAAGCGTATGCTTTATTGCTAGCACAGGAGGCCACTTAAATGAACTTCTTCAAGTTAAACCACTTTTTAAAAATTATAACTTTAATATAATTACAGAAAAAACGAAAGTGGATGATAGCTTAAAAGAGGAATATGGAAAAAGAATTCATTTTTTAATATATGGAACTAAGAAATATCCTATAAGATACATTTTTAAATTTATAGCTAATAGTTTTATTAGTTTATATTATTTTTTCAGGTATCAGCCTGAAGTTATTGTAACAACTGGTACACACACAGCAGTACCGATGTGCTATATAGCAAAGATTTTTGGCAGCAAAGTTATTTTCATAGAAACATTTGCCAATAGAACTACAGGAACTGTAGCAGGTAGGCTTGTATATCCGATAGCAGATACATTTGTGGTACAATGGGAAGAACTTCATAAAGTTTATCCAAAGTCTGTTTGTTGGGGGTGGATTTATTGATATTTGTAATATTAGGTACTCAGGACAAACAATTTCCAAGATTGTTAAATGCTATTCAAAAGCAAATAGATAAAGGCAATATAAAAAAATCAGAGAAAATAATAGTTCAAGCTGGCAGTACAAAATATGAATCTGATGACATGGAAATAAGAGATTATATAGGAGTGAAAGAGTTTGAAGATTTAATAGATAAAGCGGATTTAATTATATGCCATGCTGGTGTGGGTACTATACTTACAGCTTTAAAGAAAAGAAAAAAGGTAATAGCAGCTGCACGATTACCAGAATACGGTGAGCATGTGAATGACCATCAATTGCAGATACTAGAAAACTTTAGTAAAAAAGGTTATATATTAGCTTTAGAAGATTTTAATAAATTAGATGAATTACTAAAACAAGCTGAAGATTTTAAACCAAAATCTATTAGGACTAATAGAAAATATTTTATTAGTCAATTAGAAAAGGAAATAAACATATTATAATATTCAAAGGAGGAAACAAGATGGAAGGAAAGAAAAACGAGATTGAGGAGTTAAATGGATTTAAAGATTTGAGGATTGTGGATAATTTTTATCAAACTTCAAGCTTTTTTCCAATGCCAACTACAGAAATAGGAACTTTAAGTGAGAGTGGTCAAACAAATTTGGGTTCATATTCACTATGTTTTCCATATTATATAGCTGGAAAAGATTATTATGCTATGGTATTGTGTTGCAGAAATAGCTCTAATACTGCTAAAAACATATTAAGAACAGGCAAGTGCTCTATCAACTTTATTACAGATAACAGAAGGTATTTTAAAGAAGCGGTAAGATTAGGATACCCAGGGGAAACAACAGAAGAGAAAATGAAAGATTGCATATTTAATTTAGTAGATGGAAAAAGTGCAAGAGAGAATCCAAATGAGCAATTTCCGAAAATAGTACAAGAAGCTTTTCAAGTATTTGAATGTACATGGGTAAGAGAATTAGACGGAGCAGAAAATGATACTGTTCAAGAAGAATATCTTCCACCATATCATCAATTTAATGGAATAACAAGCCAATTTGGCGCTCATTTTATATTAAAAATAGACCATATATTAATGAAGCCTAAGTATTACAATGCAATAATAGATGGAGTAAATTATAACAGTTTTCCAAGAGTACCAGTTGATTATGGATATAGAGATAATAAAAACTTCTGGTATACTAAATTTAGAAGACCAATTGCGGAGCCTATTCCAGCAAGTAAGGGAATAAGCTTAGATACCGTAAAGTATGCAGCATCAAGAATTGATCCAGAAATAAAATTTACAGATGAGGCTTGCAGCAAATTGGTAAAAGTACCAAGAGTATTTTTAAGTACAGTTCTAAAAGGTTGCGTAGCATGGGCAAAAGAAAACAACGTTACTTTAATTACAGAAAAGGAAATGCAAATAATACAAGATAAAAGAAATAAAGAGAAGAAATAAAATGAGTAAACAAGAATCTTGCTAAAAATTTAGATTTAAAAGTAGGAGACGAAATTTCGCTTGATTATCAAAGTTTAAAGATAACAGAGAAAATTCCCAACTCACAAAGATTATGGATTTGCATATTTAATGGTAACAAGCCTAAAATCAAATGAATAAAAAATAAATCAATAGTTTTATGCTATTGATTTTTTATGCTTAAAATAGGTTTGAAAATTGTTTAACCATTCCATTTACAAAAAATTCGGACATATCCAGAATTTCTTGTTGTACCTTATCAAAGGCACGAATATCTGCACGATAATCTCTTTTTAAACGGGCATTAACTTCTTCATAAGTTAGATTTAAATGTTCATAAAACATTTTTTTAAGCATTTCTCTAGAGTAGTAAGGATTTATAGAACTAAAAAAGTCAGCCATTTCATCAGCGTTTTTGTGCCATTTAGCATCTAATTCTGCTGATAATCTTTTATTATTATTTTTTAATGCGACAATTAAACGTTCTCCGATTTCTAAGTGTTCTGTTAATAGCCTTTCAATTTTGTTTGCGACAGTATTTCCATAATATCTTCTAAATATATTTACTATATCCTTAGGATTTTGCAATAGACGAGCCCTAGTAGCATCTAAATCTCCAAGATTATCTGCAATGCTAATTAAAAGCATCCTAGTCCACATTATATGTTGTTCCCATGCTAAATTCATAAGTGTTAATAAATTAACGTGTTTTACACTTACATTCATAATTAACCTCCATATAGGGAAAATCCCTTAAAAATATCTCTATATAGAATATTAAAAAAATTTAAAAAGGTTACTTAAAAATTTATAGAAATGAAAAAACATACTGTTTTAATTAATTCTAAAAAATTATAACGAGTATGTTTTATTTTTCTTTAAGTTACATACTTAAAGAAATCTTTTATATAAAAATTATATCAATAAAGAACTTGTATTTCAAGCAAAATCTTAAAAAATTAAATGAAATTTTTTAATCTTCATTTTAATTGATTTCTAAAGAGGCTAAAATGTTGAAAGCTAATTATATCAGGTGTTATACCGAATTTGCTTTATAAAATTTACTTCGTTAAGTATGTAACTTAACGAAGTTGAAAAAGGTAATAAAAATATAGAAATACCAAAGAAAATAGAGAAAGGAATAAAAAATAATGAAAAACTTGAATATTGAAGTTAAAGAAAATAAAAAAGGAATTACATTGGTTGCTTTAATAGTAACAATAGTAGTTCTATTAATATTGGCAGGAGTAAGTTTGAATTTATTAATAGGTAATAATGGAATAATTACAAGAGCAAAGCAAGCTAAAATAAGTAATGATTTAAGTTCGTATAAAGAACAATTAGCAATGTTCATAGCAGATAAGAAAACAGAAAATGCAGAATTTTATGAATCAAGCCTAACAGCAGGAAAAAATAATTTATATTATAATACAAAAACATCTGAAGATGAGAAAACAATAAAAGATATAATAAAAGACGTAAAAGATGAATATTTAGATAGTTTGGAAGTAGTAAAAGGAAAGTTAACGGTAAATACTAAGGACAAGAATATAATAAAGGTAGCGCAAGCAGTAGGAGTGGAGCCAAACCCATACGATATAAGAGATGGAGTTCTACAATCATCAGATGGAAATTTATTGCTAATGGACGAAAATGGAACTTTAACAATACCAGATAGTGTAGTAACGATTGGTAGTGGAGCTTTTTCAGGAGTAACAGGTTTAAAAACAATAATAATACCTGGAACAGTAAAAACTATATCAACCAGTGCATTTGCATTTAATACAACACTTGAAACAGTGGTGATAGAAGAAGGAGTACAAATAATAGGTCAACAAGCATTTAATGGTTGTTCAAATTTGAAAAGCATAAATTTGCCACAGTCACTAACAAAAATAGGGCACTTAGCTTTTTATGACTGTAAAAAAATAGAGAGAGTAACAATTCCAAGAGGTGTAAGAGATATTGGAAATTATGTTTTTGCAAATTGTACATTATTAGCTGATGCTGTGTTTGAAAATGGAAATAATATAATAAGTGATAGTTGCTTTACGAATTGTAGTAATTTAAGAAAAGTAACAATACCAAGTACAGTACAAACCATCAATTCAACTGCATTTAATAACTGCTTAAAATTAGACGAAATTAATTTAGAAGATAACCAAAGTTATGTTTTTGACAATGGAATATTAAAAACAGCAGATGGAACCCAAATTGTATTTATGACAAATGGATTATTAGCCAATATAAGTACATTTGAAATACCAAATGGGGTGACGAACTTTGGTATGAATATAGGATTATATACAAATATAAAACAAATAAATATACCCTCAACGTTAGAGTCTTTAGGAGCAGCAAATAAATTTCCTAAGAGCATAAGTAATGTAATAGTAGATGAAAATAATACAAGATATGCATCTGAGAATGGAATTTTATATACAAAAGATGACAAGACATTAATAATGTGCTATTTAAAAGAAAAAGATATAAATATACAAGAAGGAATATTAACTTTAAATGCATACTGCTTTAAACAGGCCGAAAATGCAGAGAATATTATTTTACCAGAAAGTTTACAAACAATATCATCAAGTGCTCTTAGAGAAAATAACAAATTTAATAAAATATTGATAGGCAAAAATGTATCGTCAATATCTCCTATGTTTAAATTAACAAATTATGCTGGAACAGTTGAAATAAGCGAAGAAAATCCATATTATACAATTGAAAACAATATATTATATTCGAAGGACAAGAAGACTTTAATATGTGCATTATATCAAATAACAGGAAGCTTTACTGTGCCAGGAACTGTTGAAAACATTGGAAACCTTGCATTTGATGCACAAGGAATGCAAGAGGTAATATTGGAGAGTGGAGTTAAAAAAATAGATGAATCAGCTTTCTCACAATGTTCAAATCTTAAAAAAATAACCATACCAAATACAGTAACTAATATGGGAGTAGATTTGTTTGAGAGGTGTAATAATTTAGAAAGTATTGTAATAGATAATAAAGAAGGTGCCATTTCAGGAGTGCCATGGGGAGCACCAAAAGGAATGAGAGCGATAACTTGGGAAAAATAATGAAAAAGACTACACAAAACATAAAAAATATGGTATAGTAATATTGGATGCAATAATTTTATAAACTAGCATATAATAATATTGCTAGTAATAGCGAAAAAAAGTTGGTGAATCCAGCCATAAAATTGGAACTTAAAAAAGCGGTGAATCCAGCCATAAAATTGGAACTTAAAAAAGCGGTGAATCCAGCCACTAAATTGGAACTTAAAAAAGTGAGGGTTAGAGTAAAAGCTCTAATCCTTTTCTGTACAATCTGTGGGGAATAATTAAGATGCTGTAATTTTAAGTTATTGGAAGAAAATTGTAAAAAGAAAAAAGAAGTTTTAATAAAGTGGAAGATACAATAGTATATTTAATTAGACATGCTGAAACTGTTGATGAGAATGGTATTAGAAATACTAATGAAGATTCTCAAATGATTAATGAAAAAGAAATATTATCAGTAGAAGGAGAAAAACAAGCAAAAAAATTAAGCGAAAATGATGAATTAAAAAATTTAGATATTATATGGTCAAGTAGTTATACTAGAGCTAAAGCAACAGCAAAATATATTGCAAATGTAAATAATTTACCTTTTAATTTAGATAACGATTTAAGTGAAAGAAAATTAGGAAATTTAAAAGAATTGGGGGAATTTATGAAGGATAAAAGTACGAGAGATCCTTCACAAGAACAACTACTAGATAGAACATTCAGAACATCCGATGGAGAAAGTGCAGAACAAACTAGAGAAAGAATGAATGAATTTTTTGATAGAATACTTAAAGAATATGATGGAAAAAGAATTGCAGTAGTTAGTCATGGAGGGGCAATAAAGTTCTTTTTATTAAATTGGTGTACAGTAAATGAGAATGTTGAACTTGTATATAATAAAAATACAATTTTAAATATAAAATCACCATGTTTGTTAAAGATGACTTTTAGAAAAAATGAATTGATTAATTTAGAACAAATAGATTAAACTAGAAGTCATAAAATGAATTTTATTATAAGTTCATTTTATGGCATTTATTTAGTTATAAAATTTGACATTCATACCGATTTGATATATAATATGGGTATAGTTGTCAAAAAAGAAGGTGATTTTTAATGGATAATATAGAAAAGATTAAAGGACTAGTACAAAATAATAATGGCATACTATTAGTAAAAGAAGCACAAGAAAACTACATTCATAGACAATATATAAAGCAACTAGAAGAAACAGGATATTTGAAAAAAGTATCAAAAGGAGTATATGTAAAAGAAGATAAAGAAATAAATGAATTTTTTATCTTAGGACAAAAATATAAAAAAGGAATCTTTTCACATAATACAGCATTATATTTTTATGATCTAACAGATAGAACACCAATAAGAATGGATATGACATTTCCAAGCTATATAACTGTACATGATAAATCTGTAAATGTTCATTATATAAAAAAAGAAAAACATCTTTTAGGATTAAAAGAGATGAGGCTACAAGATGGAACAACAATACAAATATACGATATGGAAAGAACAATATGTGATATTATTAGAGATAGAAATAAGATAGATCCACAAATATTTAATGATGCTATAAAAGGATACTTTAAGAAAAAAGAAAAAAATCTAATTTTATTATATGAATATGCAGAAGAATTTAAAATACAAAGTATATTAAAGAATTATATGGAGGTGTTATAACTGAAAAGAAATACAATGAGTTTTAAAGCTATAATAAATAACATGGCAAAAGAAAATAATGTAACAGCACAATCAGTTTTACAAACATATATGTTAGAAAGGCTATTAGAAAGAATATCAATTTCAAAATATAAAGATAATTTTATATTAAAGGGAGGAATGTTAATATCTGCAATGCTTGGAATTGATAGCAGAACTACAATGGATATGGATACAACAATAAAAGGCTTTCCATTAACAAAAGATAATATTACAAATATTATGGATGAAATGTGTAATATAGAAATTGATGATAATGTGACATTAAAAATTAACAAGGTTGAATTAATTAGAGAAGATGATGACTATGGTGGATATAGAATTACATTTGAAGCAAAATATAATAATGAAATGCCAGTTATAATGAAAATAGATATTACAACAGGAGACAAAATTACATATAAAGAAATCAAGTATAGTTTTACATTAATGCTAGAAGATAGAAAAATACAAATATGGTCATATAATGTAGAAACTATCATTGCCGAAAAATTTGAAGCTATTGTAAAAAGAGGTGTGCTTTCAACAAGAATTAGGGATTATTACGATGTTTATATGCTTATAAATACTCAAAGCAAAATTATTGATAAAAAAACCTTAAAAGATGCGATAACTTTAACAGCACAATATAGAGGAACAAGTGAAATAATAAAAGATTGGAAGAAGATAGTGGAGAAAATTGCAAATGATAGTAAAATGCAACGACAATGGAAAAGATATCAAAAAGATAATTTTTATGCTGAAGAAATAGAATATAATGACTTAATAAATGCTATAAGTAAAGTAGGAAAAATTTTTGACAGTTAATATTTTCTGTTAATTAAAGCAACTAACTGATAGATCTGCTAGTTGCTTTATTCGTATTGTAAGTAGTAAAATACAAAAATATTAAAAAAGGTCTACACAAAATATAAAAAATATGTTACAATTTATAATGATTTTTTATAAAAAGAAAAGGAGGAATTAACCATGTCAGGACATAGCAAATGGCATAACATTCAAGCCAAAAAAGGAAAAGCTGATGCAGCAAGAGGAAAAATCTTCACAAAACTTGGAAGAGAATTATTAATAGCAGTAAAAGAAGGTGGACCTGACCCGGCTGGGAACTCTAAACTTAAAAATGTTATTTCAAAATGTAAGGCTGCTAATATGCCTAATGATACTATAAACAATGCAATCAAAAAAGCTTCAAGCAGCAATGAGAATTACGAAGAGATTACATATGAAGGATATGGACCCAATGGAGTTGCTGTTATAGTAGAAGCAAGCACAGATAATAAAAACAGAACAGCAGCAGATGTAAGACACGTATTTGATAGAGCTGGAGGAAATTTAGGAACTTCAGGATGTGTATCTTATATGTTCAATAAAAAAGGAGTATTAATAATAGATAAAGCAGAAACTGAGTTATCAGAAGATGATATAATGATGCTAGCTTTAGATGTGGGAGCAGAAGATTTTGAAGCAGATGAAGAGATATATACTGTAACAACATCACCAGAAGACTTTTCTAAAGTAAGAGAAGCATTAGAAAATGAAGGTTTAAGCTTTGTTGAAGCTTCTGTACAAATGGTTCCAACAACTTATGTTACATTAGATGAAAAGGCACAAGAAAGAATGGAAAAATTATTGGACAACTTGGATGAATTAGATGATGTAATGAACGTATATCATAATAGTGAAAATAATTAGTAAAAAATAGTTCTAAAAAATAAAAAGGATCATATATTTATTATATGGTCTTTTTATTTTTGTAAAAAAGCAAGGGAGAAAAAATGAACTATGATAATATTTTAAAATGCTTCCCTATTAATATCTCTATAATTTTAAGACAAGCCATAGAAAAAAGTCCCAATAACCTAGAAGAAATACGAGTAAGATTGAATTTGCCAATTATATTGAAATTAGGAAAATCAGAAGAAATAATAAAATATTATATTTCTAGAGAAGAGATTAACTACATATTGCAGAGAATCTGCGAGAATTCTTTATATTCTTATCAAGAGCAAATTATAAATGGATACATAACTATAAACGGAGGGCACAGAATTGGGCTTGTGGGAGAAGCTGTTGTAAGGGATAACAAAATAATAAATATAAATTACATATCTGGTTTAAATTTTAGAATTAGTAAACAAATATTAGACTGCAGTGAAAGCATTATAAAACACATAATTGATATGCAGCATAACAATATATTAAATACACTAATAATATCTCCACCAGGACTTGGAAAAACTACATTATTAAGAGATATCGTAAGGAAAATAAGTAATGGATTTCAGGTGTATCAGAACGTAAAATTTAATGGGATAAATGTTAGTGTAATAGATGAGAGAGGGGAAATTGGAGCTTGTTATAAAGGCGTAGCACAAAATGATTTGGGAATAAGAACCGATGTGTTTAGTGATATTCCAAAAGCAATCGGAATGGGGCTTGCAATAAGGTCTATGGCTCCAAAGGTAATAGTGGCAGATGAATTGGGCAGTATAAGAGATGCAGAAGCTATTAAATATGCTACTAGCTGCGGTATAAAAGGTGTATTTACTACTCATGGAAAAGATATTAACGATTTAATTATAAATCCAGCTATAAACGACTTATTAAAGAATAAAGTTTTTGATGTAATAATTTTTATAAAGGATAGAGAGAAAGAAAAATATATTACAGATATATATAGATTAAATTTTGAAAAAGAAAAATATGAAATAATTTAAAAAATAGTTCTAAATTTTAATGTGGCAGAATATATATGTAATAGTAAATTTATGAGGGACAAGTATTATGATTTTTATAAAATATACAAGTATCTTACTGTTGTTATTAGCATCATCGACAATAGGAATATTGTACTCAAAAAAATATTCGTGTAGAGTAAAAGATTTAGAAGAATTTAATAAAGCAATGGACATATTTAAAAGCAAGATAAAATTTACATATAAAACTATTCCAGATGTTTTTAAAGAAATATCTGAAGAGTCAAAAGAAAACATTTCAAAAATATTTGAAAAAGCAAGTTTGTATATGGAAAATGATTTAGCGTCTAATGCATGGGAAAGAAGCTTAGAGGAAGAAGAAAAAGGTACAAACTTTAATAAAGAAGATATAGAGATAATAAAAAGTTTAGCAACACTATTAGGAAATTCTGATTTGGATGGACAAATAAATAATATAAATTTAATAAGAGAGCTTATAGATAAACAGATTGAGGAAGCTAGAATTGAAAAGAATAAAAACGAAAAGTTGTACAAGGTATTAGGAACAAGTATTGGTTTAGTTATTGCGATAATATTAATTTAAGTAAAGGAGAGTTTTTATGGATATTAATTTATTATTTAAAATAGCAGCAATAGGAATACTTGTTGCAGTTTTATATCAAGTATTGGTACGAGCTGGCAGAGAGGACCAAGCTATGATGACAACTTTAGCAGGCTTAATAATAGTTTTAACAATGGTAATAAGAGAAATAAGCAGTTTATTTAACACTGTAAGAACAATATTTAATTTATAATGTGGAGGAAGTAATTTGGATATTGTTAAAATAATTGGAATAGGATTAATATCATTAATTATTATAATTATCTTAAAACAGTATAAACCGGAATTTGCAGTTTATGTATCAATAATAGCAGGGATTTTGATTATAGCTCTAACCATTGGAAAGATAGCTGGAATAATAGATATTTTAAAAAATCTAGCCAATAAAACAACAATAAATAATCAATTTCTAGTATTGCTAATAAAGATAACTGGTATAGCAATTTTAACGGAATATACTGTAAGCATTTGTAAAGATTCTGGAGAAAGTGCAATAGCAAGCAAAGTAGATTTTGGAGGAAAAATAGTGATTATGTCTATGTCTATACCAATTATTAGTAGTTTACTAGAAACTATTATAAAGGTATTGCCTTAAAAATATCCTATAAAGGAGAGCAAATGAAGAAAAAAGCAGTGTTTATATTTATTATAATAATGCTATTATTTGAAAATAAATGCTATGCAAGCACAAATGAAATAATAAAAAGCCAGACAAATGGTTTGGGAATAACTAGCTTTATAGAAGAGGCAGAAAAATATAAATCTGATGTGCTAGAAGATACAGATGTATCAACGATTCTTACTGAAGCAATAAAAGGAAATGTAAACTCGAGCAATATATGGAACAAAGTACTAAAAATCTTCTTTAAAGAAGCTATTTCAAGTATTACGGCAATTGCAAGCATAATCATTATAATAGTAATACATAGTATATTAAAAAGTATATCTGATGGGTTAGAGAATAAATCTATATCGCAAATTATTTACTTTGCTACATATATTCTAATAGTAACAATCGTTATGAAAAACTTTGCAGATATAATAAATATGGTAAAAGCATCAATAGAGAGTTTAGTAGGATTTATGAATTGCTTACTACCAATACTCATAACACTAATGCTGGCAACTGGAAGTATAGCATCTGCCACAATGCTACAGCCATTGATACTGTTTATAATAACATTAACGGGAAATATAATTACAAAATTGATAATACCATTTTCTCTAATATCAATAGCACTAAGCATAGTTGCTAATATTTCAGACAAGATACAAATAAATAAATTATCTAAATTCATAAACTCAACTACGTTGTGGATATTAGGAATAATAATGACAATATTTGTTGGCGTAAGCTCACTGGAAGGTAATATTACAAGTGGAGTAGATGGATTAACTGTAAAAACTACAAAAGCGGCAGTATCTACTGTTATACCAGTTGTTGGAAAAATACTACGGTGATGCGGTTGAAACAGTCCTAGGTTGTACGAATGTACTAAAAAATGCAGTTGGATTTGTTGGAGTAATAATAATAATATCAATATGTGTTGTGCCAATAATAAAATTGCTTACTCTTATGGCGGTTTACTATATTGGAGCGGCGCTATGCGAACCGATAGCTGATGGAAAAATTGTAAAATTGTTAGAACAAATAGGAGGAACCTTTAAATTATTTTTAGGAATAATGGTAAGTGTGTCTGTAATGTTAATTATAGGAATAACTTTAGTTGTTAAAATTACTAATAGCAGCGTTATGCTTGCAAGTTAAAGAGGTGAAATATGATAAGCTGGCTTAATGGTTGGGTGCAAGAAATAATTGTAGCTGTAATAATTGCTACAATTATAGAAATGCTTCTTCCTCAAGGTGCAATAAAAAAGTATATAAAAGTAGTAATTGGTGTGTATATATTATTCACTATAATTTCTCCAATAATTAGCAAATTTAAGGGAGCAAATTATTATGAGAATGTAATTTCAGAAACTTCAAAATATGCATTGGAAATAGAAAATAGCAATAACAGGGTAGCAAAAGAAATGGAAGACAGTAGTAGTAAAACAATAAAAGATATTTTTACACAGAATTTAGAAGAAGATATTAAAAATAAATTAAAGGCCAAAGAATATAGAGTTACAAAATTAAGTGTAAAAGTAAAAGGAAATGAGCAATATGATATAGAAAAAATTAATTTATCGGTATCTAAAATAAAAAAGGAAGACACTGAAAAAACAAATACAATTGAAATAGCTATAAATGAAGTAAATATAGACAATAGTACAACAGAAAATGTTAATGATGAGGTATCAGAAAAAGATAAAACAGAATTGAAAAAATATTTACAAGAGACATATGGGATAAACTCAGAATCAATTATAATTGATTAATTTCATTGGAGGTAAACTATGTTAAAAGAAAAAATATCCAAAATTAAGAGTAGTTTAATTAAATCAGATGGCTCAAATAATAAGAAAACCATAGAGAATTTAGTAGTATTTATAATTATACTAATTGTTACAGTTGTTATGATTAATTATATATGGAATGGTAACGAAAAAGCAAAAACACAGGAGCAAAATTTAGTGGGAGCAAAAACATTAGCAACAGATACAGAAAAGAGTAAAGCGGATGATGATATGGAAAGCAAACTTGAAAACATTTTGAGTAAAATAAAAGGAGTAGGAGAAGTAAAAGTAGCGGTAATGTATTCTAAAACTAGCGAAATTGTACCAATGTATAATGAGGATTCTAGCGAGAAATTAACAGAAGAAACAGACTCGAATGGAGGTAACCGAAAAGTTGAAGAAACTACTGTAAAGAAAGACATAATATATGAAGAAAATAGCGGAATAAAAAGCCCAATAACGCAGAGCATTATAAGCCCAACAATTGAAGGTGCAATTATTACAGCTAAAGGAGCTGGCGATGCCCAAATAAAAGCTAATATTATACAGGCAGTGGAAGCGGCAACTGGCTTAGCAACACATAGAATACAGGTTTTTGAAATGAATTAAAAATTATGAATGGAGATTTTGAAAATGAAAAATGTAATAAAGAAAAATCAAGTGATAATTTTTACGATAGCTTTAATGCTAATAGTTGCAGGGTATATGAATTATACTTCAAATAACACAGATACACTAGAAGCTGCTAAATATATGGATACAGAGAAATATGCAGAATTGGGAGATGCAAGGTTGGTAAGCAGTAATGTAGAAGAGGAAAATATAGTGCAAGAAGAAAATACCATAAAGGAAGAGAATACTGCAGAGGTAAGTTCGACTACTCAACAATATTTTTCACAGTCGAAATTGGATAGAGATACAATGTACTCACAAATGATAGAAGCATATCAAAAAATACTAACAGACAATTCAATTTCAGAAGAGCAAAGAGGAATAGCAGTGCAAGAAATACAAAATATAAATAATAGAAAGAATTCAATTATGATTGCAGAAAATTTGATAAAAAACAAAGGTTTTGAAGATGTTTTAATATTTGTAAACGACAACAGCGTAAATGTAATAATAAAATCAGAAGATTTGAAACAAGAGCAAGTTGCGCAGATACAAAACATCATCCAAAGAGAACTTAAAGTTGAAATAAGTGATATACATATAAGCAATAAAAAATAGGCAATACCATATTGCCTAAAACTTGTCTCGTTCCATTCTAGCTAATTCATCACATCTATTATTAAATTCATTATCTGCATGCCCTTTTACCTTGTGGAATGTGACGTCGTGCACTTTGGTTAAAGAATATAATTCTTGCCAAAGTTCTTTATTCTTTACAGGCTCATTACTAGCAGTTTTCCAGTTTTTCTTAATCCAACCATAAATCCACTTTTGTAAAAAAGCATTTACTACATAAGCACTATCACTATAAAGGTCCACTTTACAAGGTCTTTTAAGCAATTTTAGTGCTTCAATTACAGCGGTTAATTCCATAATGTTATTTGTTGTATCTGGGGAGCCGCCAGAAATTTCTTTTTTATTATCATTAATCATTAAAATAGATCCCCATCCTCCAGGACCAGGATTGCCAGAACATGCACCATCTGTGTAAATTGTTACTTCTTCCATATAAAAATCTCCTATAAATTGTAAATTAATCATTTTTATGATATTATAGCAATAAATAAATATAAAAGCAAATGTAAGGGAGGGATTTTGTTAGTGAGAAAAGTTTTGGGAATAGTAGCAGAATATAATCCTTTTCATAATGGACATTTCTATCATATGCAAGAGTCTAAAAAAATTACTGAAGCTGATTCTTGCATATGTGTTATATCTGGTAATTTTACGCAAAGAGGAGAACCATCTATTGTAAATAAATGGGCTAAAACATATATGGCGCTTTGTTGCGGAGCGGATTTGGTAATAGAATTACCAACGATATATAGCATATCAAGCGCTGAAAATTTTGCTAGTGGAGCTATAAAAATATTTGATAGCTTAAAGATAGTTACAGACATATCGTTTGGAGCAGAATGCAATGATTTAGCAACATTAAATAATATTGCAAATGTTTTTTATTCAGAGCCTGCAAATTATAAAACAATACTAAATCATGAATTAAAAAGAGGTTTATCGTATCCAATGGCAAGGGAGAATGCAGTATTAATGTATTTAAACGATATAAAACGATATGCAAATGTTTTATCAAATTCAAATAATATTCTTGCGATAGAGTATTTAAAAGCATTAAAACAGCAAAAGAGCATGATACAACCTAATATAGTGCCAAGAAAAAATGTGTACTATAACGATCAAAAGATAGTAGACGATTTTGCAAGTGCTACGGCAATAAGAAAATTGATGTTAAACAGAGAATATGCAGAAGTAAGAAAGGTAGTTCCACGAAGTACGTATCAAATAATTGGCGAAGAATACAAAAAGAACCACATAATATTAGGTATAAAAAAGTACGAAAAAGAGATAATATATGCTTTAAGAGTGATGCCAATAGAAGAAATACAGAATTTACCTGATGTAAACGAGGGACTAGAGTTTGCAATCAAAAAGGCGGCTTCTGAAACAAATGATATTGAAGAATTAATTGAAAAAGTTAAATCAAAAAGATATACACAAACACGAATACAAAGGATATTGGTGTATGTGTTGTTAGGAATAACTAAAAAAGATATGGAAGATTCTAAAAAAATGGTACCATATGTTAGAGTACTAGGATTTAATAGCAGGGGGAAAATTTTAATATCGGAAATTATGAATCAAAATCCAAAATTAAATATGATAACATCTGTTGGAAAATACGTGAATAAAAAAATGCCTAAAAATAAGCAATTAACAAGAATGTTAGATTTGGACATAAATGCTACAAATATATATACTTTAGGATATGGTGGAGAGTCAAAAGCAAACTTAGATTATACACAAAATATGATTATAATTAAATAAATATTTCAGTTATATTACAATACAATTACATTTTGCCAAAAACGTTGAAAATAGAAGCTATATAGAATATAATTCATTTGTACAATAAGATAAACTATCCATGGAGGAAAATATGGGAAACGAAACTTTTGCGGATTACATATTGTCAGAAAAAAATTGGATAAAGAAAATGGAAATAATGTATTATTTATCGAAAAGAGAGCCAATATTTTTTGATAATTCTGTTGTGTTTAAAACAGAACTTTTAAAATTGTTTTTGGATAATACCAATTTAGGATTTGATAACAACATGCTAATAACTGCGTGCTTATTATGCAACTGCAAAAAAGTGGATAATTTTACTGATATAAATAGAATAAGAACATATGCAAAAGAAGGGGCAGAATATTTATCAACTTTGGGGTTTGATAAAAAGTTCTGCAGAATATGTGAACAAATAAATAGATATTCTGGAAGTGAACCAAGAGAACCAGAAGCCGACATATTAGAACTTATAGATCAATTTGGAGGAATGCTTTTAAATAGACCAGAAAGAGTTGGATTCAAAGTGGATGAAGCATTAGTATTATTAGAATTCAGAAACTTAAAAGACAAGGAAAATAAATATTTGGAAGTATTTAAAGAATTTGTAAATAGAATGGAGGCTATAAAGGTATGATAAATGGTGTGGATTCAGTAATTGAAGTTATGCAAAAAACGGCAAATGAATATATAGATCAAGAACCATCAAAATATATTAATAAAGTGACAAATTCTTATCGTGACCTATTAGAAGCAGTGGTAAAAGGAAGAACAAATAGTAACGATTTAACATATGGAGAAAAGAACGGCCATAAAGTTGTTCCATCATTAAATAAAAATAAAGAGCCAAAGAATATTGATGAAAGTGCATTCTTTAATGGTGGGATTACAAGTTTTGATGATATGAGCAAATAACAAACAAAAGAAAAATTGAGGATTTAGAATCCTCTTTTTATTATGTAATAATTAGAAGGAGTATGATATGGAAGAGATATTTGCAGATTTACATGTACATATAGGAAGAAGTGAGAGTGGAAAACCAATAAAAATAACAGCTGCTAGAAGCTTAAATTTTGCTAATATAGCAAAAGAATGCGCTGATAGAAAAGGAATAAATGTTGTAGGAATTATTGATTGTGCTTCTCCATATGTAATAGAAGATATAGAAAATTTTTTAAAAACAGGTGAAGCTTATGAAATAGAAGATGGAGGAATAATATACAAGGATAAAGTTTGTATATTACTTGGCAGCGAAGTTGAAACCTCAGAAGTAGGCAGAAATGGAAAAGCGGGAGCTGCACATAATGTGTGCTTTTTCCCACATTTATCAGATATTAAAGGCTTTTCACAAGAGATGAGCACACATATAAAAAATATAACATTAAGCACTCAAAGGTCAAATGTTTCAGGTTATGAATTAATTGATATAGTTGAAAAGTACAATGGAATATTAATTCCAGCCCATTGTTTTACGCCGTTTAAAAGTTATTATGGAAATTGTACTGATAGATTACAAAATATTTTTAAAGAGAAATACAACAAGATTTTTGCAATAGAATTAGGTCTTAGTGCAGATACATATTTAGCTGATATGATATCAGAATTGCAAGATAAAACTTTTGTTACCAATTCTGATGCACATTCATTACCTAAGATAGCAAGAGAATATAATAAGATGTTGGTTAATGATATAAGTTTTAAAGAAATTGTAAAGGCTTTAAAAGGGGAAGACGGAAGAAAAGTATTGTGTAATTATGGTTTAGACCCAAAACTTGGAAAATATCATAGAACTTTTTGTGATAATTGTAATCAAGTAATAGAAACGAAAGAACCAGTTATCGCTTGCCCACATTGTGGAAGCAGTAAGGTTACTTTTGGAGTGTTCGATAGGATTGATTTAATAAAAGACAAGGAAAAAAGCGAAAGCCCTAAAAATAGACCAGAGTATGTATACCAAGTGCCACTTACGTTTATTCCAGGGCTTGGAGCAAAAACAGTTGATAAATTATTAAGCAAATTTGGAACAGAAATGACTGTATTACACAAATTATCAGAAGATGATTTAGAAGCTGTAGTTGGAGAAAAAATAGCTAAAGAAATAGTAATGGCAAGAGAAGGAAGAATGAAGATACAAGCAGGCGGTGGAGGAATTTACGGAAAAGTAAGTGCTGAATAGATAATAAAATACAGTTCTAAATTCTGTGTTATTGAATAGTAATTATGTATAGATTTTCGATAGCATAGGAGGAAGAAATGAAAAGAACGCCGAGACAAAAAAGCATGCTAAAAAATATGATATTAGGCTATATAAATGAAAATATAAAAATATATGCAATTGTTACATTAATGTTTTTGATAGGATGGGTAATTGGCATAATATTTGTAAATAATAGCCAAGAAGTTCAGCAAGAGCAAATAAATGGATATATAAATACATTTATACAAGGGATAAAATCTGATGCTGAAATTTCAAAGCCAGAGATATTAAAAAATTCAATACTCAGTAATTTAGGAATAACATTGGTTTTGTGGTTCTTAGGTTCTACTGTTATAGGGATGCCGTTAATATATATTGTAATTTTATATAAAGGTTATAGCATTGGTTGCACAATTTCAGCCATTGTAGCAAGCTTGGGAGCTGGAAAGGGAATTGTATTTATACTGTCAACAATGCTATTACAATCAATAATATATATACCATGCTTATTGTCGCTTGCTGTGAGTGGCATAAAGCTTTATAAGCAAATAATGGAAGATAGAAGAACGGAAAATATAAAAATACAAATTTTAAGACATTCAATATTTTGCATATTTATCTTTTTAATGCTTATAATAGCAGCTTTGATAGAAACATATATATCAACAAATATTGCACAAAAATTAATTAAATTTTGCTAATGTTTCATTTTCAAAAACTGAAAAGTACAAAAAGAAAAAAATGTAGAAAATTGGGTAAATCTATTTACAATTAGCAAATATTTTGATATAACAATATAAGTTATTAGGTTATGTAAAGCATTATTAATAATAATATAAGAATAGAGGGGCTAACATGGAAAAACAAATAAAACTTTTTTTGGAATTTCTTAAACAAGACAAAAAATTGTCAGATAATACACTTCAATCATACAAAAGAGACATAGAACAATTTGAAAAATACCTAGATAGCAAAAAATTAAATTACAGCAAAATAACTGAAGACGATATAAAAGAATATATGGAATACCTAAAAGAAGAAAATAAGAAAAAGTCTACAATTTCTAGAAATTTAGCCACAATAAGATCTTTCTATCAATTTTCAATTAGAAATAAAAGAGTAAAAAAGGACCCTACAAAAAGCATAGAGTCTCCTAAAATAGATAAAAGAGTTCCAAGCATTTTAACTTCTCAAGAAGTAGAATTGCTACTAGAACAACCGAAAGATGTTGATTTAAAAGGAACTAGGGATAAGGCAATGTTAGAATTTGCCTATGCAACAGGAATGAGAGTTACAGAGATAATTTCATTAAATTTAAGCGATCTTAATTTAGATGATGGATATGTTGTTTGCAGAAACAAAAATAAAGTAAGAAATATACCTTTAGGCTCAATGTCAATAAAAGCTTTAAGGGAATATATCGATGAAGCAAGAGCATATTTAATAAAAGATGAAGATGAGGAAGCTTTATTCGTTAATGTAAATGGAAACAGATTAACTCGCCAAGGATTTTGGAAAATAGTTAAATATTATAAAGAACAAGCACATATAACAAAAGATATAACTCCTCATGTATTAAGGCATTCATTTGCAACACACTTATTACAAAATGGGGCAGATTTGAAAGCAATTCAAACCATGCTAGGGCATTCAGATATTTCTTCAACTCAAGTATATATGCAATTCCAAGATGTTGGAATAAAAAATGCATACAAAAAAGCTCATCCAAGAGCATAAAAATTTCAAACTAGAAATGGTAAATGCTTTTTACCATTTCTAGTCTGAAAAGTAATTTTAAAATTAATTAAAAAAATTTAAAATATGTATTGACAAATTAAAATACACACGTTATAATAATAAATGTCTTAAGAATGCAGGTGTAGTTCAATGGTAGAACCTCAGCCTTCCAAGCTGATGACGCGGGTTCGATTCCCGCTACCTGCTCCATATTATGAATCCATATAAACATGGATTCTTTTTTTTGTTGCAAAATTTTTAAAAAAATATTGCATTTTTTATAAATTAATATATATAATGAGTAATGAATAAATTACGTTTAAAGAGGAAGGGTTTATATGAGAAAATATTTTGGAACTGATGGAATTAGAAGAATAGCCAATAGTGAATTAACTCCAGAGCTTGTATATAAGGTGGCAAAAGCTGGAGCATATGTATTGTCAAAACATTCAGATCATGTACCTACAATATTTATAGGAAGAGATACAAGAATATCTGGAACTTTAATAGAAGCAGCAATGACTGCAGGATTTTTAAGTTATGGTGCAAATGTAAAACAATTGGGAGTGATACCAACACCAGGAGTGGCGTATTTAACTAAAAGGTATAAAGCAGATGCGAGTGTAGTAATTTCTGCATCACACAATACATATGAATTTAACGGAATTAAATATTTTAGTAATAAAGGAATGAAGATTCCAGATGATTTAGAAGAAGAGATAGAAGAAATAATGGAATCTGGAAAGTTAGAAGAGCTAACAGCAGTTAATGAAAAAATTGGAGTGGCAGAGAATAGAGAAGATTTATTAGAAGAATACGTATATTTCTTTAGAAAAAACTTTGAAGAAGATTTAGAAAATATGAACAAAGAAAATTTTGTAGTTGCCGTAGATACCGCAAATGGAGCTACTTCTGCTGTAGCAGATAAAGTTTTTACAAAATTAGGTATAAATCACATTATAATAAACAATAAACCAAATGGAATAAATATTAATGATAAATGTGGATCTACTCATTTAGAAGGATTACAAAAATTTGTTGTAGAGAATAAGTGCAATTTAGGAATTGCTTATGATGGCGATGGAGATAGATGTTTAGCTGTCAATGAAAAAGGAGAAGTAATTGACGGAGATATAATAATGGCAATAATCTCAAATTATTTGAAGAGTAAAGGAAAATTAAGAAACAATACTTTAGTAGCTACTGTAATGAGCAATTTAGGATTGAAAAAATATGCAGAAAAAAATGATATCAATTTTGTACAAACGAAAGTTGGAGATAGATATGTTTTGGAAGAAATGTTAGAAAATGATTATAATTTAGGAGGAGAACAGTCTGGTCATATTATAATGCTAGATTATAACCCTACTGGGGACGGTATTTTGACATCTTTAATGTTAATTAAAATTATTTTAGAAAATCAATTGCCAGTGTCAAAATTATGTGATATAATCCAGATATATCCACAGGTACTTATTAATGCAAAAGTTGATGCAAATAAAAAGTACGATTATGATAAAGATGAGGAAATACAAAAAGAAATCCAAAAACTAGAAAAAGAGTTTTCAGGAAATGGTAGAGTACTTATTAGACCTTCAGGAACAGAACCATTAGTTAGGGTAATGATAGAAGGTGAGGAGCAAGGTTATATTAAAGCTAAAGCAGAAACTTTAGCCAAATTAATAGAACAAAAGTTAAAATAGGAGGGAAAACAAATGCCAATAATTAATTTTATTAATCCTTTTACAGCACTATTAGCATTAGTACTATTTTTGTTAGTACTGATATTAGGAAAAGAAACACACAAAAGTGCAATTATTGCTACAATGTTATTTGTATTTTTAACAATTTTAGTAGGTCATTCAGTAGAGCTATTTGCATTTAATTCAGGCAATGAAGAAGTATATCAAGCAATAACTGTTAGCTTATTCGCAGACTTCGTATTTGTGTTTTTGTCTTTCATATCTTATTTATGGGTAGATGATATCCAAGCTAAGGTAGAAAAGAAAAAGAGCATTGATGACAGTTTAAGTTGGTTTTGGGCAAAAGTGTAAGATATAAAATATTAAGAAAGAATGCAAGAAGGACGGTTCGAAATTCAAGATTTATCTGGAATTGAGGATTGTTCTTTTTGCAAGTAAAAGAAAAGAGAGGTAATATATATGATAGAAAGTAGAAAATTAGTTTTAGTTGGAACTGGAATGGTTGGAATGAGCATGGCATATGCTTTAGAAAACCAAGGTGGAATAAATGAATTGGTGTTAATAGATATAGCTAAAGATAGAGCAATAGGAGAAGCTATGGATTTATCACATGGAATTCCTTGCGCACCAAGTAGCATAGAAATAAAAGCAGGAGACTACGATGAATGTAAAGATGCTGATATAGTAGTAATAACAGCAGGACTAGCACAGAAACCAGGAGGACAAACAAGGCTAGAACTTGCGGCTGCTAATGCCAAAATTGTAAAAGAGATTACTGAAAGTGTAATTAAATCTGGATTTAATGGTATATTTGTTGTAGCAACAAACCCTGTTGACATTATGACTTATGTAGTAGGACAAGTTTCTGGATTTCCAAAAAGTAAGGTAATCGGTTCTGGAACAGTGTTAGATACAGCAAGACTTAGATTTTTAATAGGAGAAAGATTAAAAGTATCAAGTAAAAATGTGCACGCATATATAATGGGAGAGCATGGAGACTCATCATTTGTATCATGGTCAAATAGCTATATAGGCTGCAAAAAGTTAACCGATATAATGGATGAAAAAGGAGAAAAGAAAGAAATCTTAGATGAGATTTATAAAGACGTACAACAATCAGCTTATGAAATAATAAATAAGAAAAGAGCAACATATTACGGAATTGGTTTAGGATTAGCAAAATTGGTAAAAACTATATTAAATAACGAAAATGAAATTCTTACAGTGTCTACTAAGCTAGAAGGAGAATATGGACATAAGGATATATATATTGGAGTTCCAGCGATAATAAACAATAAAGGTGTTCAAGAAATTTTAAATATAAAACTTACAGAAGAAGAGCAAGCAAAATTTGATAATAGCTGTAAAATTTTGGAAGAGATGAAAAAAGAAATAAATATGTAAAGAAAAAATAGTATTAGTGAAGATAATTTCATTAATACTATTTTTTATAAAAAAGC
The DNA here is from genome assembly GCA_934122115.1 of uncultured Clostridia bacterium. Lineage (GTDB taxonomy): Bacteria > Bacillota > Clostridia > TANB77 > CAG-508 > UMGS1901. The sequence goes on from CAKOVU010000006.1 coordinate 50,944, forward strand.
TTATGTATTTTCATCAATAATCTTTTGAACTTCTGCTTCTGACATATTAACTGCCTGTGAAATTTGAGAAAGTGTAAGATTCATAGAATGTAAATTTTTTATTATTTCAATTGAATTTTGTAGCTTTCCTTCTTTTTCTCCACGAAGTCGCCCTGCTTTATAAATAGCTTTCTCATCCATGATAGCTTTTTCTTTTAATTCTGCAATTCTTCTAAGTTGTTCATCTTTACTTCTTTCATGAATCTCAATAACTGCATCTTTAATATCATTATTCTTTTCCATAATTTCTTTAACCTCCCTAGAATTAGGGTCATCTAAAAATAACATCCATTGAGCTTTTTTATCAAGCTTATTCTTATAGTATGTATTTTTAACCTTATCCAATTCTAGTATACAAATTTCGATGGAGTCTGTCAATACTAAATTTGGGTGATTTATTTCACAAAGTCTCCATACAGTTTCCATTTCTGAAATTATTTGAGTGAGTTCAAGAGGGTAATCAATTATTGCGATTAATATTACTTTTTTAGCTTCTGAATAGTCATCACCACGCTTAATTTGGGAGGCATATAATCTTGAAAAGTAGAAAAGTAAACGTTCAGCAAAGTTTGCTCTTTCGATGAGCTGAATTTCAACATCAACTTTTTCATTATTATTGATATCTAGTTCTAAGTCTAAGATGCCAAGCTTGTCATCAGGAGTATTACGGACTAGTATTTGGTCACTATTAATAGTCATCTTAGTGATTTTTTCGTCGAGTAAAGCTTCAACGAATGCTTTAGTAATCTTTTCATTGTTTTGATTAAATATGCTTTGGAAAACAACATCATTCTTTGGTTTTAAAAGTTTCTTTTCTTCTGTTTGAACTGGTGAATTATTTTTCTTCAATAATTGTCACGCCTTTCAAATCGGATTTTATAGTGTAAAGAATAAGTATTAAATTATTAATTAGAAAATATAAAAAGAAGTTAAGTGATAAGAAATAAAATAATAGAAAAAATATTCATGACTATAATACATTTATTATAGTCTGAAAGTACTGTAAAGGCAAGGAAAATCGTATGACAAGAAACGACAAATGAAATTTTTTAATGAATGAAACTGAAATGTTAGAATGTCATTTATTTGTCACTTTGATATTGTATTATAATTTCAGTAAAAGAAAATTTGAAAAGAAAGGAAAATATAATGGAAATTTTAAGAGTTGAAGATTTAGTTAAGACTTATGGAAAAGGTGAAAATCAGGTCAATGCAGTTGACCACATTTCTTTTTCGATAGAGAAAGGAGAATTTGTTGCGATAGTTGGAGCGAGCGGAAGCGGAAAATCTACGTTGCTACATCTGTTAGGAGGAGTTGATAGACCAACATCAGGTAAAGTATTCATAGATGGAAAAGATATTTATTCTTTAAATGATGATAATTTAGCAATATTTAGAAGAAGACAAATTGGTTTAATCTATCAATTTTACAATTTAATACCAATATTGAATGTAAGAGAAAACATAACATTGCCATGTGATTTAGATGGGCAAAAAGTTGATGAGAAAAGATTAGACGAGCTAATAAAAACATTAGGGTTAGAAAAAAGAGAGAAGCATCTGCCAAACCAATTATCTGGAGGACAACAACAACGTGTATCAATAGGAAGAGCAATGATAAATAATCCAGCACTTATGCTTGCAGATGAACCAACAGGAAACTTAGATTCAAAGGCGAGTGATGAAATAATATCATTATTAAAACTATCAAACAAAAAGTTTAACCAGACTGTTGTAATAATTACTCACGACTTAGAAATAGCAAAAGAAGCAGAAAGAGTTATAACAATAGAAGATGGAAAGATAATAAAGGATGAGAGGAATATATAATGAATGTTTTAAATAAGTTGACTAAGAAAAATTTATTGCTTAATAAGAAACGTACCATTGTCACTATTATTGGAATTATGCTTTCTACTGCGTTGGTTTGCGCTGTTGCGGGGCTGGTTACGAGTGCACAGCAGACGTTTGTAAATCTTATTAAGAATACTGATGGTGATTATCACATTTCGTTTTCGAATGTGCCACAAGAACAGCAAAAATATATTACGCAAAACAATGCGGTTGATAGTTACTATACTACAAAAGAGCTTGGATACAGCAGGTTTGAGAGTATTCAAAATGAGGATAAACCATATATTTATGTGGTTTCTATGAATGAAAATGCTTTCGAAAAAGGTGCATATAAATTGATAGAAGGTCGAATGGCTCAAAATGAGAATGAAATTGTTATTCCGCAACATTTAATTGATAATGGTAGAGTAAAGATTAATGTTGGAGACAAGATTACTTTAAATGTTGGAACAAGAAAACTAATGGACGGCAGTAAGCTTAATCAAAAAAATCCATATCTTGCAAGTTCGTCAAAAGAATATATATATCAAGAGACTGGAAAAGCCGGAGACAACGAAGATTATGAAGAGCAAATTGTTGATGGACAGACAAAAGAATATACTGTTGTTGGAATAATGAAAAGACCTAATACGGGTGTAGAACCATATACAGCACCAGGCTATACGGCAGTTACATATTCAAACGACGATAAAAACGTTGGAAACGCAGAAAAAACAGTTTTGGCAAATACAAAATCTGCTACAACAATAGTCAACTTCTACGTAACTCTAAAAAATCCAAAAGAATATGAAAATGTAATGAATCAAATAAAAAACACAATAGAAACGGAAAATGAGAGTGAAATTGAAGTTGAAGCTAATGTAGATTTATTAAGATTCGAAGGAGTTCTTAGTGAAAGCACTTTAGGAGTTCTATATGGAATTGCAAGTGTTATTATAGTAATAATAGTTGTAAGTAGTGTGTTTGTAATAAGAAACAGTTTCAGTATTTCAGTATCTGAAAAAACAAAACAATACGGAATGCTGGCATCTGTTGGAGCAACTAAAAAACAAATAAAAAGAAGTGTTTTATTAGAAGGATTATATATTGGTATAATTGCAATTCCACTTGGAATTTTATTAGGAATTGTCGCAATAATAATTTTATTGTGGATAGTAAATTTATTAATGGGAGACATGATGGAAGGTACAGAATTTGTGTATAATGTACCGGGAATGGCAATTTTAATTTCAATAGCAATCTCTGGAATAACCATATTCTTATCATGCTTAATTCCTGCAATAAAAGCATCTAGAATTCCACCAATCGAGGCAATACGTGGAACAGATGATATAAAAATAAAAGCCAGAAAAGTAAAAACATCAAAACTAACAAAAAAATTATTCGGCATAGGCGGAGTAATTGCAAGCAAAAACTTAAAAAGAAATAGAAAAAAATACAGAACAACAGTTGTATCACTAGTTGTAAGTATATCAATATTCATAGCGCTTTCATCGTTCTTAACTTATGGACAGATGATGACAGGCTCATATTATACAGATTTAAACTATAACATAACCGTACATGGTGGAAATGAAGCATTATATGAAAAAATTGCGACATGGAGTGGAATAAATAGCTATAGTTATTCATATCAGACTAGTGCTGAGATAGATGTAAACAAATATGGAACAGACTTTGCTAAAGAAGAATTAGAAAATAAAAAACAGATATATGAAGAAGACTTCCCAGAAGATGTTGGAAAATATGAATATAATACTCTAGGTTTGACAATTGTTATGGTTAACAATGACTACTTCAAGTCATATGTAAAAAGCCTTGGAATGAACGAGAAAGATTATTCAAACATAGCAATACTTGGAGACGACATGATACATTATCTAGGACAAGGAAAATCTAAGGTTGAGCATTATTTTAATGTTAAAGCTGGAGACTCAATGGAAGTTACTATGGATGATGAGCAAAAGCAAATTAAGATTTCTAAAATTACAACAGAAAGACCAATGGGATATGAAAGCTGTTATACAGAGGGAGGCTACTTGTTTGTATCAGAGGACTATCCAGTAGTTACTAAAGATAAGAGTGAATTAAATAGTGGAAGTCTATGCATAGATGCACAAAAACCATCAGAAATAGAAAACAAGCTAACAGACCTGAAAAAAGAAAGCGAAGAATTTGAAAACATAATGGTAACCAATTTAGCTGAGTATGCAGATCAAGAAAAAAGAATAATAATACTCGTATCAATATTCTTGTATGGATTCATAGCAGTAATCACACTAATTGGTGTAACTAACATATTCAACACAATAACAACAAACATGATACTACGCTCAAAAGAATTTGCAAACCTAAAATCAATAGGAATGACAACAAAAGAATTTAACAAAATGATAAAATTAGAGAGCATAATGTATGGAGCAAAATCATTGCTAATAGGAATTCCAATAGGGCTTTTAGGCTCATATGCAATATTCAAATCATTTACAAATTCGATAGACTTTGGATTTATAATACCATGGCATGCAATAATAATTTCTGTAATATTTGTATTTATAATAGTAGGACTAACAATGAAATATTCGTTAAACAAAATAAACAAGCAAAATATAATAGAAACAATAAGACAGGACAATATATAAAAAAGATCTGAAAAAACAGTATAAATGTTGTAGAAGGTGTGATATAATATTTATATTAAATGAAAAAGGAGTTGATAATATGACGACTAAGCAGCAAGAAATATGCAATATAATAGAAACTTTACCGGAAGAACTTTCAAATAAAGTACTTGATTATATTGAATACTTGAAATATACCGTTGCAGTATCTACAGCGCCTAAAGAAGTAGTTGCAAAAGATAAAAAAGATTTAAGAGAAAAATTGGAGGAAGGAATAAAAGATTCTGAACAGGGAAATGTCCATTCTGTAGAAGAAACTTTTAAAGAGGTTGAAAAAATACTAGAGAATTAAATAGGAGGTTCAAATGCAAGAAAGATATGAAGTTGTGATGTCTGGAAAAGCAAAAGATGATTTGAAATATATTATCACTTATATAAATGCAACATTAAATGAACCAACTATTGCAAAAAAATATGTAAAAATAATAAGAGAAAGAATAAAATCGCTAGAATATTTTCCACAAAAATATGTAATTATTGATGATGAAAAATTGATGGATTTAAAGATTAGAAAGTTAATTATAAAGAATTACATAGCTTTTTATAGAATAAATGAAAATAAAAAAATTGTAACAATAGAAAGAATTATATATGGAAAAAATGACTGGATTAATAAGTTGTAACTAGCAAAAGACTGGATTGTAATTAATCTGGTCTTTTTGTTTTTGAAAAATTTTATATAACTGATGATATTCATAGTTTTGTATGATATAATGTAATGGAAAATAGAGGATAGGTGAAAGTAATAATGAAAAATAAGAAGATTATAATTATTGTAATAAGCATTATTCTAATATTAGCGATATCTGTGGGAATAGGAATAACGATTTATTTTAACAATAAACCTAAAAATAAACCGGAAAACGTATTGCAGACTTTTGCTTCATATATTAATGATAAGAAGTATGAAGATATGTATTCTTTGTTATCATCAAAAAGCAAAGCTAATATTTCGGAAGAAGATTTTATTAAGAGAAATAAAAATATTTATGAAGGCATAGAGGCTAAAAATTTTAGTGTTGACATACAGAGTATAGAAAATGAAAATAAATTAGCAAAAGTTACATATAAAAATAGTATGGATACAATGTCTGGACATGTTGACTTTACAAATACTGTAACTCTTGAATTGAACGAAGAAAAAGAATATAAGATAGATTGGACGTCTAACTTAATTTTTCTAGAGTTGAATACCGAAGATAAGGTGAGGGTAAAGACCATAGAAGCAAAGAGAGGTAATATTTTAGATAGAAATGGAGAATACTTGGCAACAAATGGAGTTGCTTCGCAAATAGGCCTTGTTCCTGGAAAGATGAGTGATAATAAGGAAGAAAATATTGAAAAAATTGCTGAACTTTTAAACATGACTTCAGCTGGTATAAATAGCGAGCTTTCGGCTTCATATGTCAAGGCTGATACTTTTGTTCCGTTAAAGACTGTGGGAAAGAATGAAATGGAATTAAAGAATAAATTACTAGAGATAAAAGGAATAAAAATAATTGATACAGATGAGAGAATATATCCACAGGGAGTGTCAACCTCTCAATTAGTGGGCTACATCCAACCAATAAATTCAGAAGAGTTGAAAGAAAAGGCAAAAGAGGGGTATACTTCAAGTAGTAAAATTGGAAAATATGGATTAGAACGTGCTTACGAAAGCACTCTAAGAGCAGTAAACGGTTCAGAAATCTACATAGAAGATGCAAATGGAAATAAGAAAACATCTATTGCAAAACAAGAACAAAAAGACGGTCAAGACGTGAAATTGACTATAGATAGCAAACTACAACAGACTGTATATGAACAGTTTAAAGACGACAAGAGTGCTGTTGTTGTTATGAACCCCAAGACGGGGGAAGTGCTTGCACTTGCAAGTTGCCCATCATTTGATTCCAATGATTTTAGCTTAGGAATGACAACGGCAGATTATAAGAATTTAACGGAAAACCCAGATAATTTATTATATAATAGATATTTGGCAACATATGCTCCTGGGTCATCGTTTAAACCAATAATTGGTGCAATAGGATTAACTACTGGTGCTTTTTCGGCAGATGATGACTTTGGCAGGATCGGAACAAAGTGGCAGAACGATAGTTCTTGGGGCGATTTCTATATAACAACACTTTCTACATATAGTGGACCGGCAAATCTGAAAAATGCATTAATACATTCAGATAACATATATTTCGCTAAGGCAGCTTTAAAAATAGGAGGCAAAAATTTAATAAATTCACTAAAGAATATAGGATTTGGACAACAAATAGAATTTCCACAAACAATAAGCAATTCTTCATACTCAAACAGTGAAAGCTTTACAAACGAAACACAGCTTGCAAATTCCGGATATGGTCAAGGCGAAGTGCTAGTAAACCCAATACATATGGCGATGATGTACTCGGCATTTGTAAACGATGGTAATATGATAATGCCATACTTGGAGTACAACGAGAATGCAAGTTCACAAACGGCTAAATACTACAAAGAAAATGCTTTTTCAAAAGAAGCTGCAAATGAGATAAGAAATGACTTAATACAGGTTGTAGAGAATCCAAGTGGAACAGCACATTCAGCAAAAATTGAAGGAAAAACAATAGCAGGAAAAACAGGAACAGCGGAAATAAAACAATCAAAAGACGACACAGAAGGCACAGAAATAGGCTGGTTTAATGCGTTTAACGTAGAAGAAAGTGATGACAACTCATTACTAGTAGTAAGCATGGTAGAAAACGTAAAAGGAAAAGGCGGCAGTCATTATTTATTACCAAAAGTAAGAGCAATTTTCGCCCAATAGGGATGTCCTTTTTTGGGCGAAAGTCACTTAAAAGTCACAAATGAATGATAAATTTAATACAGAAAATGAGGATAACATGGAAAAAGAGAAGAAAAGCAAAATAAAAAAGATATTAGTTAATTTAACTATATTTATATTACTTATAATTTTAACATTTTCATTAGTGTTGAAAGATCAAGATGTTTCGCAAATATTTAGTGTTGCTGCCAAGGTAAAAAAACAATATATTTTATTTGCAGTGCTTGCGATGAGCATTTACATTTTAGGAGAAGCTGTAAATATTACGAGAATTTTGAAAGAACTTGGCGAAAAATCGAAGTTTATAAGTAATATTAGATACACACTAATTGGATTTTTCTTTAGTGCAATAACTCCTGCTGCCAGCGGAGGACAGCCAATGGAAATATATTACATGCATAAGGATGATATTTCTGTTGCAAATTCTACTTTGGCGCTGTTAATGCAACTATGCAGTTTACAAATAGTTACGATAACAGTAGGAATTATAAGCGCTGTAATACATTTTGATGTGTTAAAAAGCGGATTAATTTATTTATTAATACTTGGTATTTTCTTGAATTCAAGTGCATTAATGTTACTGGTAATTGCAATTTTTTCAAAAAGGCTTTCAGAAGGATTAATAAAATTTGTAGTAAAATTACTGAAATTCTTTAGAATTCCTAATGTAGAAAAGAAACAGGAAAAACTTGAAAAAGAATTAGAATCATATCAAACAAGTGCAAAATATATAAAAGAACACAAAATATTAATGCTAAAAACTGTACTAACAACAGTTGTACAAATGATAGCTTATTATAGTGTACCATATTGGATTTATTTAGCATTTGGATTAACAGAGCATAATATTTTCGAAATATTAACACTGCAAGCAGTGCTATATGCTACAGTGTCTGGAATACCTTCTCCAGGCTCAGTTGGAGTAAGCGAAGGAGGATTTTTGGGAATATTTAGAAATGCATTTCCAGAGACAATAATTAGTAGTGCAATGCTTCTAACAAGAGGAGCAAATTTCTATTTATTTATTATAATAAGTGCGATAATTGTTATGATAAGTACATTTAGAGATAGAAGAGAAGAAAAAGAGCAGAAAAATCAAAATGAAGAAATGATAGAAAAAGCAGAATAAAGTTAACCATAAAATTTGCATGGTCATACAATATAAAGAGGTGTGAATTTTATGGCATATTCAGATAGAGAACTTTTGGCGAGGATGATTCAATGTGAAGCTGGCGGTGAAGGTGATAACGGAATGAAAGCAGTTGCATCTGTAATAATGAATAGAGTAAATGCTTCGGAAGGAGAATATCTTAGAGTTTCACAAGGTGGAAACATACGAAATATACTGTACCAAGAAGGACAATTTGATTGCGCTAGGGAAATTCTTGGAGGAGCATACAATAGTCAAAATATCTATAATATGATTCCAACAGAAATTGAATATAATATTGCTGATTGGGCAATAGCTGGTAATAAATTAAATGAAGTAGATATATGTTTATGGTACATGAATCCGTTTAGACCAACCTGCCCAAATACATTCCCGTATAATGGTTCTGGAAGTATACACACAAGACTGGGAGACCATTGCTTTTATAGGCCAACACCTCTGTATAGTAAAACATAGAAAGAGGTATAATATGGAAGAAGATAAAATGATACCACAAGATAATTGGCCAGAAACATTAAAAAATCCGATTTATACACCGGCTTTTTTAAGGGAACAGATAGGAAAACTTATGAGAGTGGAGTTTCTAATAGGAACCAATAATCTTGTAGATAGAATTGGAATATTGGAAGATGTTGGAGCAAGTTATATATTGCTAAGGTCATTTGAAAATGATAGTTTGGTATATTGTGATATATATTCTATTAAGTTTATAACAATATCTACAACAGGAATATATAATGACTATTTAAATATGTATAATCAAATGTGAGAAGCTAAAGGAGATATATGAAAAATATTTTATTGATAGAAGATAATGAGATAATTATAAAAGGGTTAAAATATTCGCTAGAGCAGGAGGATTTTGAAGTTACTCCTGCTAAAAGCGTGTTTGCAGCAAAACAATTACTAAATGAAAACAAATACAATCTTATTATTTTAGATGTAATGCTACCAGATGGTAATGGCTTTGAGCTATGTAAATTTATAAAAGAAAAAGAAAAGACCCCGGTGATATTTTTAACGGCAAAAGATGAAGAACAAGATGTTGTAAATGGATTAGAACTTGAAGCAGAGGATTATATTATAAAACCATTTAGAACAAGAGAGTTGATACTTAGAATAAACAACATATTAAAAAGGTATGAAAAGACAGAAAATAAAAGAATTCAAGCGAAAAATGTTGTTGTAGATGTAGATGCTTCAAGAGTTTTTGTAAATGGGCAAGAGATAGAATTTACAGCATTAGAATACAAAATTTTATTATTGCTTTTTTGGAATATTGGTAAAACTGTTACAAGAGATAGTATTTTGGACAGGATATGGGATGTCGCAGGAAACTTTGTAAATGATAATACCTTAACTGTTTATGTAAAAAGGATACGTGCAAAGCTTGGAAAAGAAGATATTATAAAAACAGTTAAGGGAATTGGATACAGAATAGATTAATAGGTGAAAAAATGAGAAATAGAAATTTAAAGAAAGTAATTGTTCAAACGATATTAGGAACAATCACAGCAATAATAGTGTTTACTGCAATATTAAAGTTACAATATAAAAGTTATGAAGCGATAGTCAATAATACTATTATAAATATAATATCAAACATAAGAGAAAAATATCCGCAGGCTAGCGAAGAGGAAATTATAAGTATACTTCAAAATAAAGATAATGCAGATAAAAATAGTGAAGGCTATAATATGATAAAAAAATATGGTTACAAAGACAATATATCATACATAAGGGAATTGGAAGAAAAAGAAAAGAATCTAATTAAAGTAGATGCATTAGTAATATTCCTAACAGGTGCTATAATTGCTTTAATCATAATAATAAAAAAAGAAGAAAACAATGCAGAAATAGAAAAGTTAATTACACAACTAAACAAGATAAATAATGGGAACTATGAATTAAAGATTGAGGAAAATACAGAAGGTGAACTTTCTAAACTAAGAAATGAACTGTATAAAACAACAATATTACTTAAAGAAGCTGCAATAAATAGTGAAAAAGAGAAAAATAATTTAAGCAATTCGATTGCAGATATATCACATCAATTAAAAACACCAATTACATCAATAAGAATAATGCTGGATAATATTGAAGAAAATCCTAATATGGATGATAGTACAAGGGAAGAATTTATAGAAGAAATAAGCAAACAAGTTAATTGGATATCTTCTTTAGTAATTTCATTATTGAAGCTTGCAAAATTTGATGCAGGTGCAATAGTGATGAGAGATGAAAAAATTAATCTTAATAAGTTGATAGATAATGTGTTAGATAATATAGCTATATTAATAGATGTAAAGAATATTAATGTAAAGAAGAAAATAGATAGTGATATATACATTAATGCAGACTATAATTGGCAATTAGAGGCTCTTACAAATATAATAAAAAATGCAATAGAGCATAGCAAACAAGGTAGTACAATATATATATATGTAGAAAACAATCTTGTTTTCACAAGATTAAGAATAAAAGATGATGGTGAAGGAATAAACAAGAAAGATATAAAACATATATTTGAAAGATTTTATAAAGGTGAAGGTTCTGCAGAATCTAGTATAGGAATAGGACTTTCACTAGCAAAAACAATAATAGAAAAAGAAAATGGAACAATTAAAGTTCAATCTGAAAAAGGAAGAGGAACAGAATTTATAATAGAATATTTTAAGAACAGGTAAATAGTTACTAAACAGTTGTACTAAACACCTGTTTTTTACGTTTAAATAGGCAAATTTTAATAAAAAACTGGAAAAATATTACAATATATGATATTATATGAAAATAAATGGAAATAAAAATAAGAGGAAGGATGTACTATGATGAAATTATTGCTTATAGAGGATGACATAAAAGCATGCGATAACTTTAGGAAAATAGCAAATTCGATGGGTGATATTGAATTTGTTGGAATAACGGATTCTGATATTGAAGGAATAAAGTGCGTAAAAGAAAATTCACCGGATGCAATAATATTAGATTTAGAGTTGAATAGTGGAACAGGAAATGGGAGCGGATTCGAATTTCTTAAAGAATTGAAGAAACTAAAACTTCCAGTAAATCCTAAAATAGTAGTAACCACAAATGTATATTCTGATTCAGTATATGATTATTTACATTCCAATAAAGTTGATTTTATATTTTATAAGAAACAAGCAAAATATTCAGAACAGAATGTAATAAATACACTATTAATATTAAAAGATTATAAAGAAAATGAGCAGGTAAACCCTGAAATGGCAATTAATACAGATCAAGATTATATGCAAAAGGTATGCGAAAAGATAGATGAAGCATTAGATTTAATAGGTGTTGGAACACATTTACAAGGAAGAAAATATCTACATGAAGCAATAAAATATTTAATACAGAATGAAAACAATAATGAAAAGACACCAATTATTCAATATTTAAGTAACACGTATAAAAGACCAAACAGCACAATTAGCAGAGCAATGCAAAATGCAATTTTGTATGCTTGGAGAATATCACCAATAGAAGATTTGACTACATATTATACTGCTAAGATAAATTATGAAACTGGAGTGCCTACTCCAACAGAATTCATATATTATTATGTAAGCAAGATAAAGAAAGAACTATAATTGTCACATAAAATAAAAGAAAATCAAAAAATGTAAATAAAATGAGCTACCGCCAATCACTTATACCACATGGTATAGGTGATATCTTTTTATTGTAAAAAATGAAAAGATTGGTGGTGAAACCTATGGATACGATGGACATTTGGGAGTGGTTAAGATATATCTTAGGATTATAATCTTTAAAAGAAAGGTAAATGTTATTGATTACCTTTCTTTTTTTATGTATAATAAAGCAGGGGCATGTTTTATGGATAAAAATTTAATTAATACAATATTAAAATATTTATTAATAAACATTCTTACAATTTTAATATTCTATAGAATATTAAATAGAACAAGAAATCCTGCATTGTATATAAAAATTTTTTTAGCTAGTATTTTTATAACAACAATAACAAGCATGATAAAACAATATATAAGTGGAATATGGATAATAATCATTACATTTTTCTTACAATTAGGCTTTATAAAATTTATGGATAGAGAATCAAACGAATCTATATTCGTTACAAACCTCATTGCAAGTGCATTAGAATACATTATGTTCACGCTAGCTAGCATAATAGAACTTGGAGTAAAACTTAAGTTGTCAATAATTGATAGTAGCTTAAATTTAGTGATAATCTCTATAATAAATGTAATTATTTATATTATATTCTTTAAAATAAAAAGATTCAAAAAAGGTTTAGATTTTATACAGAATAAGACAAATAGCGAATATATTGATATTATAATGATAAATATTAGTTCTGTTTTAATATTTTTGTATTGCTTATTTGGCAATTATTATGGAAATTTAACAAGACAAATTCTAGTTGCATTCATAATTCTCGGCATCATAATGTTTATCATGATTCAAAAAACTCTAATTCTGTATTATAAACAGAAACTGTTGAAGAAAACATTGGAGGAAGATAAAGAAGAAATTGCCAATAAAGATAAGAAAATTCAAGAGTTGTCAGATGAAAAGTTTAAGATAAGCAAATTAAACCACGAGTTTTATAATAGGCAGAAATCACTAGAATTAGCAGTAGAGGAATTTGTAAAGAATTCAAAATCTGAGGCAAGTGATGAAATTGGCATTATGGATAAGATACAATCACTATCGAAAGAATATTCAGGAAAAGTAGAAGAAATAAAAACAGCTGATAGGTTGTACACAACCAATATTCCTGAAATAGATGATATGTTTAAATATATGCAAAGTGAATGTAAAAATAATAATATAGATTTCAATTTGCAGATAAATGGAAATATATTTTATATGATAAACAATCTAATAGATAAAAGTAGATTAGTTACACTGATTGGTGATCATATAAGAGATGCAATAATTGCGATTAACCATAGTAATAATAAAAACAGAAGCATCATCGCAATTCTAGGAATGAAAGATAAATATTATGAATTTTCTGTGTATGATACAGGAATAGAGTTTGAGATAGATACTTTACTAAAATTAGGATTGGAACCTGCAACTACTCATAAAGATGAAGGCGGGACTGGAATAGGATTTATTACCACTTTTGAAACAATGAAAGAGACCAAGGCAAGTTTGGTAATAGAAGAAAAGCATGGAGTAGTAGATGATGACTATACAAAATCTGTTACTATCACATTTGATGGAAAGAATGAGTATAGAATTATATCTTATCGTTCTGATGAAATAAAGAAGAAAAATAAGAACGGAAGAATAATTATAAAATAAGGGGAGAAGAGATAATGAAAATAAAAGAATTTTTTAAAAGGATGTTTACAACGTATAAGGAGAATATTAAGCAGTATTCAGCAACAAATATTGTAATAATAGTAACAACATTAATATTAACATTAATGCCAAGTAATTTTGTTATGAATTTTACAAGCAGATTTCTTATGATTGCAGTATTGTGTGCACTTAACTTTTTTGCGATTGAAACGTATATGCAAAATACAAAAAAACGAAGAATTTTATACGTTTTGGGAATTATTATTGCTATTGTAATAAATTATGCGATTAATGTACATATTACACGCACAATTTCGAGAATGGTAACAGGTTATTGTTTAATTGTATTATTACTAGCAATTTTTAAAATTACAAAAGACTCAGGGGAAGGTCTTAGCAAATATATACTAAAAGTAAGTAAAAATTTACTTCATATGGGTATTACATATATTATTCTAAATATAGGATTAACAGCAATACTTTTTGTTTTGGAAATGCTTTTATTAGATGGAAGTAGTTTTATTGTTATAATGCTTAGAATGCAAACAGCATTATTAGGTTTATTCTTACTTCCAGCTACCATAATGGCAGTAACAGATACTAAAACAGAAGTAACAAAATTTATAGACAATATAGTTTGTTTTGTACTGTTACCATTAATATTATTAGCAACTGCTATAATTTATATATACATGGCGAAGATATTTATATTAAAACAAATACCAAAGAATGCAATATTTAGAATATTATCAGTACTATTTATTGTATCTTTCCCAGAATGGATAGCATTGGAAAGCTATAAAGAAAAGAATAAAATAATCAACAAGCTTTGCAAGTTACTACCAATTGCTTTTATACCATTTATCGGATTACAAGTGTATTCAATAGGAGTTCGTTGTGCTGAAAATGGGTTAACTCCAATAAGATATTTGGGAATTATTTTTATAATATTTGAAGCAATAGCTATATTCTTAAATGTATACAAAGATAAAAAATACTTAATACATATTTATACTGCTGCCATGGTATTAATAGCCGTAGTAACAATATGCCCAATTATAAATATGCAAACAATATCTAATATAAATCAAGGAAGAAGATTAGATAAAGCGTGGACAGAGGGCAAAGGTTTCGAAGAATTAGATGAAAGAGAACAAGATATAATAGTAAGTGCTTATTCTTATTTGAAAAAGCAAGAGGATGGAGAAAAATACATCCCCAAAAGATTAAGTAGATTGGGCTTAGGAAATGTTTTACAAAATAGACTTGATCCATATAAAGCTACTACGTGTTATAGCACAAAATCTGCAAGCTATATGCTTGATTCAAATGGAGTAGTTAGTGTTGAAGGCTACAAACTAATGTCTAGAGTAATAGAAACCTATAATGATTTAAGTGTGGAACATTTAGAAGATTTGAATTTAAGAGACGAAATTTATATAAATTTAAAACAATATATTCAAAATGTTGCTAATGAAAATAGAACTAATAGCTCAACAGAATACATAAGTAAAAATAAGCTATTAACTATAAATGAGAATGTTGATTTTTGCATAACAGAATTTAATATTCGATATGAAGAAGATGAAAAAAATAATTTGGAAAATATAGAATACTTAAGAATTGTAGGATATCTTTTAGTAAAATAATTTATATTGCTAATCATATATACTATACTGAATAAATGCTACATAAAAAAGCATACTAGAAATAGTAGGTGAAATATGATTAGTAATATAGTAATATTAATAATTTTAATTTTATTAAATGCTTTTTTTGCTGCATCTGAAATAGCCTTTATTTCTCTTAATGATGCAAGAATAGAAGTACAAGCAAAAGATGGAAATAAAAGGGCAAAGTTAATAAATAAAATGTTAAAAGATCCAAGCCAATTTTTAGCGACTATTCAAATTGGTATTACTTTAGCTGGCTTTTTATCTAGTGCTTTTGCAGTGGATACATTTGCAGATAAAGTAGTACCACTATTTTATACGGCTATTCCATCTATATCTATAGGAACGTGGAGAAATATAGTAATAATGCTAATAACAGTGATATTATCTTATTTTACTTTGGTTTGTGGAGAATTAGTTCCAAAAAGAATAGCTATGAAATATGCAGAAAAAGTTGCTTATACAAGTGTGTATATAATAAAGTTTATATCAAAATTAACGTTACCTTTTGTAAAATTATTAACAATCTCTACTAATGTTATATCAAAGATGTTTGGAGTAAATTCAGAAACATCCGAAGATGTAACAGAAGAAGAGATAAGAATGATGATAAATGCTGGAGAAGAAAATGGAACAATAGAATCACAAGAAAAAGAAATGATAAATAATATATTTGAATTTAATGATAAAATTGTTTCAGAGATTATGGTACCGCGAAACGATATATTTGCAATAGATATGAATGCAACTATTGCTGGGATGATTGGGACACTTACAGAAGATGATAAATATAGTAGAATACCAGTGTATGAAGGGACAATAGATGAAATTAAGGGAATTGTGTATGTTAAGGATTTAATTACTGCTAGAAAAAGAGGAAATACAAAAGTGAAACATATAATGAAAGAAGCCTATTATGTATCTGAAACCAAGCCGGTTGATGAACTGTTTAATGAATTGCGCAAAAATAAAAAACAATTGGCTATAGTGATAGATGAGTATGGTGGAACAGCTGGTATTGTTACTATGGAAGATATTTTAGAAGAAATTGTAGGGGAGATATATGATGAATATGATGATGTAGAATATAAATATGAGAAAATAAATGATACAACGTATGTGTTTGAAGGTAATGTTGCAATTTATGATTTAGAAAAAATACTAGATATAAAAATCCAGGAAGGCGATTATGATACTCTAGCTGGCTATTTAATTGACAAAATAGGAAAAATACCAGAAAAGAGCGAAAAAATAGCATATGAAACACAGGAAGCAATATACAAGATAGATAAAGTAAAAAATAAAAGGATTGTTAGAGTAAAAATAATAAAGAAGTAGCACTATGGGGATGATTATATGGGAATTTTACAAAGGATTATAAGTGTAAGATACGACAAAACAATTTGTTTTAAAATACTGGCGGAAGAATGGCTAGAACAAAAGAAAAATACAATAAAACAGTCTACTTATTGTAATTATATGTTTATAATAGAAAAACACTTATTGCCAGAATTTGAAGAAATGAGACTGAAGCAATTAGAAAGATATAATTACAACAAATATATTCATGATTTATCTATGATATTATCAAAGAAGACAACAAGAGATATTATGAATGTATTGAAAGCAATATTAAAATATACCAATAGTAAATATCATACTGACGTATTTATTCAAGATATTATTTTACCAAAATTGGAAGTATCTAGTTTAAATATATTGAATAAAAAAGAAAAAAGTAGATTGATAAAGCATTGCTTTGAGGAAAATAGTTTAAAAAGCCTTGGAATTATAATTTGCCTTAACACAGGTTTAAGAATTGGAGAAATATGTGCACTAAAGTGGAAAGATATAGACCTGGAAAATAGAACTATCAATGTGAGGAAGACCTTGCAAAGAGTATATATCGAGAAGAAATCTAGTGTAATAATAGATCTTCCAAAAACAAGAACATCTATACGTTCAATACCTATGTCGGATAAATTATATAAAATTCTACAGCCATTACAGAAACATTATAAAAAAGAAGATTTTTTTCTTACAGGTTCACAAACAAAATTTTTAGAACCTAGAAGTTATCAATACATATATAAATGCATATTAAAAGAAAGCAATGTAAAGCCATATAAATTCCACATATTAAGGCATACATTTGCTACAAACTGTATAGAAGTTGGAATGGATCCTAAATCACTAAGTGAAATATTAGGGCATTCCAATGTAAATATTACTCTTAACAGATATGTACATTCTTCATATAAAATAAAAAAAAAATATCTAGAGAAGCTGGAATAATATATTAACAAAATAGAACTTCTTGCATACTATAAAATAATGAAAGGAGTTTATTTTTATGGACTATGAAATAATGATGAATGGAATTGTAAAAATTGGGCAAAAGGCCCCAGATTTTGAAGCTGATACAACAATGGGAAAGATAAATTTAAATCAGTATAAAGGAAAATGGGTAGTTTTATTTTCACATCCAGGAGATTTTACCCCCGTATGAGCATACAATTTGGGGAAATATCAGAAACGCTTGATATTGCTTAACATTTCTTTAATCGATAACTTACTCTAAAATGAATAAAAATTGCCACAAAATCGATCGTGAGGCGATTGACAAAGAAAAATTTCAAAAGAGTCGATTTGTACATAAAGATAAGATAGCTAAATACTTTACAGCGTTCCTGTCAAAATTATCCATTGGATAATTTTGACAGGATAAATGAGTTTATGGTATTATATGAATTAGAAAAATAGAAATTTGTTGAAATGGAGGATTGATTATGTAAAAATAAAAACAGGAATATTATTAATTATATTAGGAAACTTATTATATTTAGCTTATATATTTTTTTGTAAAGAGGTGTAAA
>CAKOVU010000007.1:0-66985 GCA_934122115.1 uncultured Clostridia bacterium
AAATATTTTATACGTTTTTTATTATATTTTTAAATTTATAATTTCAAGAAAAATATATTTATACAAACAAATTTAAGTTTTAATTTTATATTAAGTTTGCCTTGTAAATAAACGCAAATAATGTTATAATTTGTTTAATTATGAGGTGTTAATATGAAACTTGAATCGGTAAATGAATCTTTAATGTTTTCTCAAACTAGCTTGCCAGATATATTCTTTACAGAATATTTTTCTCAAGCTTCTTCTGATGCAATAAAGGTTTATTTATATTTGCTATTTCTTTCAAAGTATAGTAAAGAGATAAAAATAAATGATTTAGCTAAAAAACTTGAATTACCTTTAAAAACAATTCAAGACTCAGTAAAATATTGGGAAAATGAAGGATTATTATTAAAAAAGACTTCTGGCTATGAGCTTACTAATATTCAAGAATTAGAACTTAGAAAATTGTATAATCCTAGAATTAGTTTGTCTCCTGAGGCTATTCAAAAAACAGCTCAAAATCAATACCGTGCTAAGGCAATTGAAAATATTAATAACGAATTCTTTCAAGGGGTTATGTCGCCTTCTTGGTATGGCGATATCGATTTATGGTTTTCAAAATATTCTTTTGATGAAGAAGTCATGATTGCCCTATTTAGATACTGTTTTGAGAGATCAGCTCTGCATAAAAATTATATTCAAACAGTTGCTGAAGCTTGGGCAAACAACAATATAAAAACTTTTAGCGATCTTGATAAATATTATGAGAAACAAGAAACTTTATCGAAAATATATAAAACTATTTCAAAGAAACTCGGTCTTAATAGGCAATTGTCACAATACGAAACAGCCTATATTGATAAATGGGTAATGGACTTTGGTTATGATTTAAAAATAATAGAAATAGCATTGAAAAAAACCACAGCAAAAACAAATCCAAGTTTTGATTATATAGATAAATTAATCTCATCTTGGCATGAAAGAAATTTAAAAACACCTGAATCAATTGAAAAGTTTATATTAGATTCTAAGCAGAAAAATAAAGATATTAAGAGTTTTGAAAAAAAGAATAGTTATAATAATTATAATCAACGCTCATATGATGATTTTTCTAATTTATATGCAAATAATTCTATTAGCATATAAAAATATATAATGCGGGATGTGGTATTTTGAACAATACAAATCTAAAGGACCTACTGTACGAATATCAAAAGAAAAGAGATTTTGCAGAACTTAAAGCAAGAGAACTAAAAAAAGAAATATATTCTAAAAACAATCGCCTTGAGGAGATTGATTCTCAATTAGCAAAGTTCTCGATAGATACTGCAAAATCTTTGCTGTCTAATAATTCTAAAGAATTGTTGGGTCAATTAAACTTAAAAATAGCAACACTAAAAAATGAGAAAAAAACGATATTAAAAAATATGGGAATATCAGAGAATGACCTTCTTCCTAAATATGAATGTTCAATTTGCAAAGATACCGGATACATTCAATCTGGTTATAATACAAAAATGTGTGCCTGCTTAGAACAACGATTATTCGATTTAGAATACAATAGCTCAAACGTTTACAATATGCATAATCACACATTTGAGAATTTTAATTCTTCTTATTATTCAGATACTCCAGATAAGGAAAAATACGGCTCAAATATTTCTCCTAGGCAAAATATAGAAATAATAAAAAAATTATCTTTAAATTTCATTAATAATTTTGATAATATAGAAGAAAAAAACTTATTATTTACAGGTAACTCTGGTCTTGGAAAAACATTCTTATCTAGCTGTATTGCAAATTCTTTATTAAAAAAAGGGAAAACTGTACTTTATCAAACAGCTCCAATTATGCTAGATTCTATAATAAATTTCAAGTTACGGAAAATCTACATCCAGTATCAATATTTATGAACAATTGCTAAACGTAGATTTGCTTATAATCGATGATTTGGGAACTGAAAGCATGAATAATATGAAATTTGCAGAATTATTTACTTTGATAAATTCTAGGTTATTACCACAAAGTAATAAAGTCACAAAAACAATTATTAGTACTAATTTAGACATGAATAATCTTTCAACAATTTATGGCGAGCGCATGATTTCACGTTTTGTTGGTAGCTACAACATCTGCTATTTCTTTGGAGATGATATAAGATTTAAAACACATACAAGAAAATAAAAGTTATAAGAATTAAAATCTTATAACTTTTTTATATGGCGGAAGCGAGAGGATTTGAACCTCCGCGGCCCTTACGAACCCTAGCAGTTTAGCAAACTGCCCCCTTCAGCCACTTGGGTACGCCTCCATTTTATAAAAAAATGGCGGAGAGGGTGGGATTCGAACCCACGGTAGGCTACAAACCTACGCCAATTTTCAAGACTGGTGCCATAAACCAACTCGACCACCTCTCCACAACTATTATCTGTGACAATCTATATACTATCACAGGTTTAGTCGTTTTGTCAATATTTATTACATATTTTTTTACAAACCTGTTCTTTTTATTATTTTCTATTTTTGCCTTATTATTCTAATTATTATTAATTGCCTTATATATTGCCTCTTTTTCTTCTTTTGATAAAGCATATGGCGATTCACCTTTCTCAATATTCTTGCAGTATATGTTTGATGAATCCCTTGCATATATTCCATTTAATACTATTCCAGAATTTTCCTCATCAAGAATAGCCACAGCAAAGCTTAAATTGCTGCCAGTATCTTTATAAGCATTATACCTAACTAATCCAATTTTTTGTAAACAATTATTCTCTTTATTTTCCAACACAGCACAATACTTTTCAATTTCTTTATTCTCTTGCTTTATATCCTGAACTTGGGAAACATAGTCTTTAAGCATAACATCTATATTTTCCCCTTTCCCAAGTTTCGTCATAAAGTCTGAGTAATTTTTACGTAATTTTGATAATTTAATATTACTCAAAACATATAATATAAAAATCAATACATTTATTACTAATATAATAATCATCAAAATATTAGAACTAAAAAAGCCTTCCATCTATTCGCTCCTTATTTTATTAAAGATAAAATTCTCTCTAAATCATCATTTGAGGCATATTCAATAACAATTTTTCCTTTTCTTTTTCCTGCTTCTAGCTTAACTTTTGTTCCAAAGAAACCTTGAAATGAATTTTCTATATCTCTATAAATGGCTTCATATTTTTTTGCTTTATCTTTATCTTTTTTTGGAAGTTGTTTTACATTATTTACTGCTAATTCAGCATCTTCAACTTTTTGATTGTTTTCAATAAATCTTTTTGCCATCTCATATTGTTTGTCTGGATCTTCGATTCTTAATAAAGCCCTACAATGTCTCTCTGTTAAATTGTGGGTCAAAACTAAATCAATTACCCTTTTATCCAAATTTAATATCCTTACAGAGTTTGTAACACTTGCTCTACTCATTCCAAGCTTATCTGCTAATGCTTGTTGGCTCATTCCATAATCATCCAAAAGTTTCCTTAATCCCATGGCTTTCTCTATAGGATTTAAATTCTTTCTTTGAATATTCTCAATTAAAGCAATTTCTCTATTAGTTTGTTCCTTGTCTTCTCTTATTATACAAGGCATTTCTGTTAAACCCGCTTTTTTAGCAGCTCTCCATCTTCTTTCTCCTGCTATAATTTCGTAATAATCATCTTTCTTTGTAACGATTATTGGTTGGATAACACCATATTCTTTTATAGAGTTTGCTAATTCCTCTAAGCTTTCCTCATCAAAGTTCTTTCTAGGTTGTTCCCTATTAGGCTCTATTTCTACTATCTTAATCTTTTCTATTACTTCTTTATCATCATTTTCTTTTCCTTTTTCATCGCTAGCTTTATAATTATCACCAAATAAAGCATCTAATCCTCTTCCTAATCCTGTTTTATTAGCCATAATACCCTCCTATTTCATATGTTTAGCTTTTTGCTCTTCATCATTTATTTTTAAAAATTCTTTTGCAAATTTTTCATAACTTTTTGCTCCTTTAGACTTTGGATCATACAAAGTTATTGGCATTCCATAGCTTGGAGCTTCACTTAATTTTACGTTTCTTGGTATAATATTTTTATACACTTTATTGTCAAAATATCTTTTTACTTCTTTTACTACTTGGTTTGATAGATTCGTCCTAGCATCGTACATAGTAAGCAATGCACCCTCTATATACAAACTTTTGTTCATATGTTCTCTTACTAATTCTATTGTGTTTATAAGTTGTCCAAGCCCTTCTAGAGCATAGTATTCGCACTGTATCGGAATTAATACACTATCTGAAGCTGTAAATGAATTTAGTGTAGTTAAGCCTAATGATGGTGGACAATCAATTATTATAAAATCATATTGATCTCGTATTTTATCAATTTTCTCCTTTAACCTATGTTCCCTATTTTCCATTGAGACAAGTTGAACTTCAGCACCTGCTAAATTAATGTTAGATGGACATAAATCAAGGTTTTTTACATTTGTTTTTTGTAGAGTATTTTCCACTTCGATATCCTCTATTAAAACATCATATATTGAAAACTGTTGTTCTTTATTCACTCCCAATCCACTTGTTGCATTACCTTGAGGGTCAGCATCCATCAGTAAAACTTTTCGTCCTTTTTTTGCTAACACAGTACTTAAATTAACTGCTGTTGTAGTCTTTCCGACTCCACCCTTTTGGTTAGCAATTGATATAACTTTTCCCAAAATGATTCCTCCTTTTGTATAAAAAATGACATATTAATAATATATGAATATTATCAATATGTCAATGAATTTATTATAATTCTTTTATTTTTTTTATAATGGTTTTTTACTTGGTAAACCAGCTTTTCTAGGATATTCCTTACTCGTTTGCTTTATTTTTCTGATTACAACTATATTTCTTTCTATATTTTCTCCTTGCAATATAATCTTTTCTATCTTCTCCACTTTTCCACCCAATTGTTTTAAAGCATTCTCAGATTGTTTTACTTCCTCATCCATTTTAGGACCTTTCATACATATACATAATCCGCCTACTTTTACAAAAGGTAAAAGATATTCAACTAGCACATTTAAAGGCGCTACAGCTCTAGATGTTGCTATATCATATTTTTCTCTATATTTTTCTAATCTACCAGCATCTTCTGCTCTTGAATGAACCAAACTACAGTTATTTATTCCTGTATTCTTTGTAACTTCTGCTAAAAAGTTAATTCTTTTGTTTAATGAATCCAACAATGTTATATTTGCTTTTTCGTTAAATACCGCTATCGGTATTCCTGGAAAACCCGCACCAGTTCCCACGTCTATTACTTCATCATTTTCGTTTATATATTTATTTATTGTTAAAGAATCTTCAAAATGTTTAACAATTATTTCATTTGGCTCTACAATAGCTGTCAAGTTCATTACTTTATTCCACTCTATTAAAGTATTCATATATTTATATAACTTCTTAACTTCTTCTTCACTTGCATTTATATCTATTTCATTCAAACATTTAATCAATTTTAGTTTAAATTCTTCTATATCCATTTTTTACTCCTTAGCATTTTTTAATTGTTCTAAATATATTAACAATACAGATATATCAGCTGGTGAAACACCTGATATTCTTGAGGCCTGACCTATTGATAAAGGTTTTATTTTGTCTAATTTTTGCCTTGCTTCTATTCTTAATCCCTTTATATCAGAATAATTAATATCTTCTCTAAGCTTTTTTGCTTCCAATTTTTTAAATTTTTCAACTTGAGCTTCTTGTAATTTTATATATCCTGCATATTTTACTTGTATTTCTACCTCTTCAGCCTCTTCTTTTGTCAATTTTCCTATTTCTTCATCAATTTCTTTTAATGATTCATATCTTATTTCTGTTCTTTTTAGCAATTCTATCTCTTTTACACCATTTGTAATTGGAGAAGAATTGTATTTTTTTAAGAACTCATTAACTTTTTCTGTAGGTTTTATGATTTTATTTGATATTCTTTCTATTTCATTAAAAATATTTGCTTTTTTATTTAAAAATTTTTCATATCTTTCGTCAGATATAAGTCCTACTTCATGTCCTATCTCTAAAAGCCTTAAATCAGCATTATCTTGCCTTAAAAGCAGCCTGTATTCTGCTCTAGATGTCATCATTCTATATGGT
Organism: uncultured Clostridia bacterium; assembly: GCA_934122115.1. GTDB lineage: Bacteria > Bacillota > Clostridia > TANB77 > CAG-508 > UMGS1901. The sequence continues at coordinate 6,113 of CAKOVU010000007.1, forward strand.
TCATTTGTTCCTTTTGTAACTATATCATCAATTAAAACTCCAATATATGCTTGTGAACGATCTAAAATAATAGGTTCTTTTCCTTGTAATTTTCTTGCTGCGTTTATTCCAGCCATAATTCCTTGTGCAGCAGCTTCTTCATAGCCAGATGTTCCATTTATTTGTCCTGCACAAAATAATCCTTCTATTTTTTTATATTCTAAAGATAATTTTAAATCTGATGGATCTATACAATCATATTCTATAGCGTATGCAGGTCTTGTAAATTCTACATTTTCTAATCCTGGTAATGTTCTATACATTGCAATTTGAACATCTTCTGGCAATGATGAGCTCATTCCTTGCACATACATTTCATCAGTATCTCTTCCTAATGGCTCTATAAATACTTGATGTCTTTCTTTATCTGCAAATCTTACAACTTTATCTTCTATAGATGGACAATATCTAGGTCCAGTGCCGATTATCTCTCCTGAATATAGTGGAGAACGATGAAGATTTTCTCTGATAATTCTATGTGTTTCTGCATTTGTATATGTAAGATAACATGGCAATTGCTCTTGCTTATTATCTATCTTATCTTCAAAAGAGAATGGAATTATATCTTCATCTCCTTTTTGAATTTCCATTTTTGAAAAATCCACACTATTTTTATTTATTCTAGCAGGTGTACCAGTTTTAAATCTGACAAGCTTCACTCCCGCTTTCTCTAGTACCTCTGATAATTTTTTAGCTGGAAACACGCCATCTGGCCCACTTTCAAAAGATGTCTCTCCTATAAATATTTTTCCTTTAAGATATGTTCCTGTGCATAAAATAATTTCCTTTACATTGTACACTGCACCTATATTAGTTTTTAAGCTTTTTACTTTTCCGTTCTCTATTTCAATATTCACTATTTCAGCTTGTTTTAAAAATAGATTCTTTTGCTTTTCCAAAGTGTGCTTCATTTCCATTTGGTATCGCTTTCTGTCAGCTTGCGCTCTTAAAGAATATACAGCTGGTCCCTTTGAGGTATTAAGCATTCTCATTTGGACAAACGTTTTGTCTATATTCTTTCCCATTTCACCTCCTAAGCAATCTATTTCTCTTACTAAGTGTCCTTTCGAACTTCCTCCTATATGAGGATTGCATGGCATATTAGCCACTGCCTCTAAACTTATTGAAAATAGCAATGTTTTCATTCCCATTCTTGCTGATGCTAAAGCTGCCTCGCATCCAGCATGTCCTGCTCCAATTACTGCTATGTCATAATCACCTGCATAATACTGCATTCCTTACTCCCTCCTGATATTGCGGAAACGATTTTGGTGTTCGCTGCGTCTTTTTGTCAACTTTTGTTTTTCATTTCCTTATTTCAATATACTTTCATTAATTTTATTGTCTCTTTGTGGTTGCTGCACTACCTCTTCACCTATTTGTCGAATTTTGTCGTTTTTCACTTTCCCAGGCAAAATTTGGAAAAAATCTCATTAATAATATCTTCTGAAACGCTTCCGCCTGTTATACTTTCAAGTTCTTCCAAAATTTGCTTTATATAAATCGCAATTATGTCTACTGTTCGGTTATTCTTTACTTCTTGGTCAAGCCTGTTTAAATTTTCTATTGCATTATCAATATGGTTCTTTTGCCTTATATTTGTTAGCAATTCCCCATTATTTAGGCTAATTTCATCCATATCAAACATTTCAGTAATATAACCATATAGTTTATCTAACCCTTCTTCTGTTTTAGTTGAAAATTTTATTATTTTCTGATTTGAATTAAAATATTTATTCACATCAATTTTATTATTTTGTAAATCTGATTTATTTAATAGTACTATTGCTTTCTTATTTTTTATTAATTCGACTATTTTCTCATCCTCCTCATCAAACGCACGAGAATCGTCAAAAATTGAAATTATTAAGTCAACATGATCAATTATATTAATTGCCTTTTCGACTCCTATTTTTTCAACCTCGTCGTTTGTTTTTCTTATTCCAGCCGTATCGATTATTTTTAATGTTATTCCTTTTAAATTTATGTATTCCTCTATTGTATCTCTCGTGGTTCCTTCTATATCACTTACAATTGCTCTCTCTTCATTTAGCAATAAATTAAGTAATGACGATTTACCTACATTTGGTTTTCCTATTATGGCCGTATTTATTCCATCTTTTATTAATTTCCCTTGTCCATAGCTTTCTTGCAATTTGATTAATTTTTCTCTTACAACTTCTACTATACTAGCTAATTTTTTATTTGTCATTTCTTCTATGTCATATTCTGGATAATCTATCGAAGCCTCTATATCAGCCATTGCATCTAATAATATCGACTCAATTTCCTTTATTTTCTTTGACAACTTTCCCTCTAACTGGTTTATTGAGGCTTTTCTTTCACTTTCTGATTTTGAATTAATTATATCCATTACAGCTTCTGCTTGTGACAAGTCTATTCTTCCATTCAAAAAAGCTCTTTTGGTAAATTCTCCCGGTTCAGCCAATGTAGCTCCATTTTTTAGGCATTCCTGTAATATCGCCCTTTCTACCATACTGCCACCATGTGAATTTATCTCGCACATATTCTCAGTTGTATAGCTCTTAGGTTTCACAAAGTACGAAACCAAAACCTCGTCAATTATTTCCTTAGATTCTGAATTTATAATATTCCCATATTTTATAGTATAACCTTTTATTTCCCCTTCGTTTTTTGGCACAAATATTTTCTCTAGAATTTCAAAGCATTTTTCTCCGCTCATTCTAATTATTCCTATTCCTGCGCTCCCTGTTGCCGTTGATATTGCAGCTATTGTATCCATTTAAATTATTCCTTTCTTTAAAAAAGACAAAGTTAGACATAGTTTATAAACTAAAATCTGAACTTTGACTTCTGATTTTTTTATTAAGTTATTTATTTTTTACAAATTACTACTCTTCTATTTAAGTCTTCTCCAATGCTATAAGTTCTTACTGTTGGGCTATCTTGTAACTTTGTATGAATTATTTTTCTTTCGTATGGGCTCATTGGCTCCAATGTTACTTTTTTTCCACTTTTTGTAACTGTTTTTTCAATTTTAACAGCTAATTCTTCTAGTGTGTTTTTTCTCTTGTTTCTGTAATTTTCAATATCTACAATTATTTTTACAGAACTATTTATTGCATTCGCAGCTACATTCGTTAAGATTAATTGCAATGCGTTTAGTGCCTCTCCTCTATATCCTATCAATTTAGTAGCATCTTTTCCATTTATCTCTACAAGCAAGTATTGGTCGTCCTGTTCACTAATCATATATTGAATATTTTCTGAAATTGCACCTAAAAATTCATTTAAAAATTTTTCTAATGCTACTTTTGTTTTTTCAAAGTCTTGAGAAGAAACCTCTTCAACTTTTGCATGCTTCTTTTCTTCATGGCCTTTATCTTTTACAGATATTTCAACCTTTACAACATGTGGATCTAATATGTTAAAAAAGCTTTTTTTCTTCTCTTCTAAAACCCTTATATCTACATCCTGTCTAGAAACATTTAATTTCTTTAATCCTTTTTCAATTGCTTCTGTAGTAGTCTTTCCCTCTGATATAATCTTATTTTCCATCTTCTAAATCCTTTCTGAAAGTATTATTTTTCTTCCTTACTTTCATCAAATTTATTTATTATCAATCTTTCTATTATCATCAATACATTGCTAACAAACCAATACAATGCTAAGCCTAATGGTGCTATAAAAGCTATAAACACCGACATTATAGGCATCATATACGACATACTTTTATTCATTTGTTGCATTGATTCTAAAGCTTCTTCTTGAGGATCTACTTCTTCTTTGCTTTTTTCTCCGTCTTCTGAAGATTCTATAAGTTTTACGTCTTTTTTCTTTTTAGATTGAAGATTATTAGTAATTTTTATACTTATAAAAGTAGTTATAACGTATAAAATCGGAATTATATATACTTTATAGTCAGTTAAATTTTGATTAGGAACTTTGCTTAAATCCAAACCTAAAAATTCCATATTAATATATACATTACTATCTTCTGCCGCTTTCTTCTGGATTACTGCAATTTCTGCATATGCTGGACTAGTTCCAGTTTCTTCTTTTATTTCTTGAACATATTTATCTATTAAACCTGTATCAACCTTTTTCATATAAGTTAAAGGTTTACTTACTAAATAAAATACCGCTAATATAATTATAATTTGTAAAATTGAACTTAAGCAACCTGTAAAAGGACTCATTTTTTCTCTTTTATATAGTTCAATGGTCTCTTGATTCAATTTTTCAGGATTATTTCTATATTTTCTTTGTATCTCATTCATTTTCTCTTGCATTTCTGCTGATTTTTTCATTGATTTTTGCTGTTTTATTGTAATAGGTATTAAAATTATACGTAATAAAACAGAAAATACAATTATCGCTACACCATAATTATTAAAAATTTGGTATAACCAATTAAGTAAATATCCAAATAAATTTGATATTGCTCCCATAAAAACCTCCTATTTTAAAGGGTCATACCCTCCTTTTGAAAATGGATTGCATTTAAATATTCGTTTTATTCCTTTTATAGTTCCCTTTACACTTCCATATTTTTCAATCGCTTGTTTTGTATATTCCGAACAACTTGGATAATATTTGCAATTATACCCTCTAGAATTTATAATTGGTGATACTACTTTTTGATATTTATTTATCAAATATATTAATGCTTTTTTCATCTTTCCTCTTACTTTAAAATATTTGCTTTCTCAAAAATATTTATCATTTCCTTCTTTATTTCATAAAAATCGGCATTTTCACACCTTGTGTTTTTATTCCATAAGAATACTATATCATTTCCAACTTCTAAATTATCTTTTAAAAGTATATAATTTTCTCTTATAAGCCTCTTCAATCTGTTTCTAGTAACAGCATGGCAAAGCTTTTTATTTATTGCAATTCCAATGTTGTTTATTTCTTTATTGTTTTTTCTTATATATACTATAATTTGATTTCTAACATAATATTTACCATATTGCAAAACATTTTTAAATTCATAATTCTTTTTTAAAGTATTTATTTTTCTCATATTTTTCCCTTTTATGGCTGATATGCTATTGCAAAAAGACCACTAAATCATCTAGTGGTCTCAACCTTATGCACTTAATCTCTTTCTTCCTTTTGCACGTCTAGCTTTTAATATATTTCTTCCAGATCTTGTGCTCATTCTTTTCATAAAGCCATGTTCTTTTTGATTTTGTCTTTGTTTTGGCTGATATGTTCTCTTCATCTCTTTGCACCTCCAAATATTCAAATATTTATATTATATATGTTATATAATTTTATTCATAAGTAATGTTAATTATATATCACTTTTCCTAACAAAGTCAAGCTTTTAGGCTAAAAATAAATATTTTTATTTTTTATATTGACTATTGAACTTCATTTTTGATATTATATACGAAAAAAGAGCTGTTATTAAAAATACTTTTGTGTTTTTTTGCTTGCAAAATACTACAATATGGATTAAAATAGCTATTGCAAAAGTTATCCACATTTTGTGGATAACTATGTTGATAACTATGTGAATAAATTTTTATTTCCTATCTTTTTCTAGGATCTTGGAAGGATGAACATTAATGCAAAATGAACTAACTGACTTATTAACAAAAGCAAAAGAACTTTTAAAAGAAGAAACCACAAGAATTTCTTACGAAACGTGGATTAAAGGATTAGAAATACAAAGTGAAAACAATGGAGATATTGTTTTACTTACATCTACAGAGTTTCAAAAAAATATTGTTGATTCTAAATATAATGATTTGTTAACAAATACTTTTAATTTTTTAACAAATAAGGATTGCACTGTAACAATAGTATCAAGAGAAGAACTAGAAAAACAGGCAAAAACAGAATCTCCCAATGCGGGCAACAATATAATGGTTGAAGCTCCTATTAATTATGCAATAACAAATTTAAATGCAAAATACACTTTTGATTCTTTTGTTGTAGGAAATAATAATAAGTTCGCGCATGCTGCAGCATTAGCTGTTGCAGAAGCACCTGCTTCATCTTACAATCCACTATATATATATGGTGGCGTTGGATTGGGCAAAACGCACTTAATGCATGCTATTGGAAATGAGATTTTAAAAAACAATAAAAATGCTAAAGTATTATATGTTACATCCGAAACATTTACAAATCAACTAATAAATGCAATTAAAGATAATAAAAATGAACAATTTAGAACAAAATACCGAAATATAGATGTTCTATTAATTGATGATATTCAATTTATCGCTGGAAAGGATAGTATTCAAGAAGAATTTTTTCACACATTTAATACTTTATATGAAAGTGGAAAGCAGATAATTTTATCAAGCGATAAACCACCAAAAGATATTCAATTATTAGAAGATCGTTTGAAATCTAGATTCGAATGGGGAATAATCGCAGATATTTCAAATCCAGATTATGAAACTCGTTTAGCTATCCTTAGAAAGAAAGCTCAATTAGATAATATATTGATAGATGATGATATTTTATCTAATATTGCTACAAGGATAGATTCTAATATTAGAGAATTAGAAGGAACCTTAAATAAATTAATAGCCAAAGCATCTTTAACAAATAGTCCAATTACAATGGAAATGGCAGAGAGAGCTATTAATGATATAGTTTCTCAGCAAGAAAAAGTAATTTCCTCAGATTATATACAAGAAGTTGTTGGAAAATACTTTAATATAAATCCAAAGGATTTAAAAGGCTCAAAGCGTTCAAACGATATTACCTTTCCAAGGCAAATAGCAATGTATTTGTGTAGAAACGTTGCAAACATGTCTTTACCTCAGATAGGGAAGGACTTTGGGAAGAGAGATCATACAACAGTAATGCATGCTTGTAGTAAAATTGAAAAAGAAATAAAAGAAAAAAGTAATACCAAGTTAATTGTGGAAAGTGTGAAAAACATTTTGCTAAATGGAAAATAATTGATATATAAATATCTAAGGCTATTATTTAAAATTCCTGTTTGCGAAAAATATGTTTCTTTTAAAATCTTAAAGATTTACTTACGGAAAGCTTACATTAGATATCCACAGCCCCCTGTTGAAAACCTGTTAATAAAATGTTGATAACTCATGTTTCCACAGTTGTAAAATTTTAGTGTAGATAACTTTCAATTTTATCCACTAACTTATCAACATGAATTTAACTAGGGGCACACATATTTGACTAAGTTTTCCACACAATCCACAGCACCTACTACTACTACTACTAAATATATTAATATTATTATATAAAAAGGAGAAAATTTAAGATATGAAAATCATTTGTGAGAAGGATAAAATCCTTAAAGCTCTTAATTCCGTAACAAAAGCTGTAGCTGTTAGAACTACAATGCCTATATTAGAAGGAATCTTAATTCAAACTAACGATAACCAAATAAAATTAACAACTTATGATTTAGAAATAGGAATAGAATATGTAATTAATGATTGTAATGTTAAAGAACAAGGAGCTACAGTTGTTAATGCAATAATGTTTACTGAAATAATAAGAAGATTACCTGATACAGAAATAGTAATAACATTAAATGAAAATAACTTATTAGTAATTGAATGTGAAGGTTCTTTATATAAATTAGCTACAATGAATCCTGATGAATTCCCTGAATTACCAAAAATTAATATAGAGAATTCAATAGAAATAGAACAAACTACATTAAAAGATATGATTAGAAAAACTATTTTTGCAGTTAGCACAGAAGAAAACAGACCAATTTTTACAGGTTGCTTATTTGAAATAGCAAATAATAAATTAAACGTAGTAGCAGTTGATGGATTTAGATTAGCATGGAAGAGTAAATTTTTACAAAATAAAGTAAACAATTTTTCTGCAGTAATACCAGGAAGAACATTAAATGAAATAAATAAGATTTTAAATGATTCTTTTGATATGATAAAAATTGGAGTAGCTAAAAATCAAGTATTATTTGAAATGGAAAATTGCAAAATAGTTACTAGGTTATTAGATGGGGAATTCTTAAACTATTCTAGTGTTATTCCAGAAAATTGGGAAACAAGAATAAGAGTTAGAAGAAGCACTTTACAAGAATGTTTTGAAAGAATAAGTTTAATATCTGCATCTAGTATAGAGAAAGAAAAGAAATATCCAGTAAAAGTTACTATAGATATAGGAAAAGTAATAATTTCTTGTACAAACCAAACTGGAGATGCAAAAGAAGAAATTTTTGTAAATACAGAGGGCAAGAATCTAGAAGCTGGATTTAATCCTAAATATTTCTTAGATGCACTTAGAAATATTGATGATGACGAAATCTTTGTTGATTTTGGTACAAGCATTTCACCATGTATAATAAGACCAGTCGAAAGTGATGGAGATTATACATATATGATATTGCCAATTAAACTAAAAGATTAAACAAAGTTTTCCACAGCTAGAACACAGAATGTGGAAAACTATATACGGAAATCAGCATTTACTGATTTATTTTGAGGATATAAAATGTACATTGATAAAATTATTTTAAAGAATTATAGAAATTATGAAGAGCAAGAGATAGAATTAAATCCACATATTAATGTGTTTTATGGGGACAATGCACAAGGAAAAACGAACATTTTAGAATCAATTTTTATGAGTAGTTTTGGAAAGTCTTTTAGAACTACAAAAGATAAAGAAATGATAAAAATTGGAGAAGATTTTTTAGAAACTAATATTTTTTATAAAAAATCTGATAGAGAAGGAAAAATAAAAGTAATAATATCAAATAAAAAACAAATTGAAGTAAATGGAGTAAAAATAAAAAAATTAAGTGAATTAATTGGAAAATTAAATATAGTTATTTTTACTCCAGATGATATTCAGATTTTAAAAAGTGGGCCTGATAGAAGAAGAAGATTTTTAGATATGATGATTGGACAATTAAGGCCAAATTATGTTTATACATTAAATTTATATTTAAAAACATTAGAACAAAGAAATAATTATTTGAAACAAATAAGAGAAGAAAATAAACCAGATAATATGCTAGAAATTTGGAATGAAAAATTAGCAGAGTATGGACAAATTATTTTTAAATATAGGGAAGAATTTATAGCTAAAATAAATAATAAAATACAAAAAATTCATCCAGAAGTAACTTCTAATAATGAAATTCTAGAAATTAAATATATAACTGAATGTGAAAATAAAGAAAATTATTTAAAATTATTAGAGCAAAGGAAAAAGTTAGATATAATAAAAGGATATACTACAAAGGGAATTCATAGAGATGATTTTAAATGTTTAATAAATGGAAAAGAAATTGAAATTTATGGCTCACAAGGGCAGCATAGAACAGCAGTGTTATCATTAAAATTAGCAGAATTATATGTTATTTATGATGAAATAGGGGAATATCCAATTTTATTATTAGATGATTTTATGTCTGAATTGGATGAAAAGAGAAGAAATAGTTTTATAAATTACATTAAAGATACACAAGTAATAATAACTTGTACAGATAAAATGGAATTTAAAGAAAAAGAACAATACAATGTTTTTTATGTTAAAGGTGGAAAAATAATATAAAAAAATTGCAAAAAAATAAAAATTAATGTTATTATATAAATATATAATACGATACGAAAGGATGTTTAAAGAATGGAAAAATATAATCATGAGTACAATGCAGAACAGATACAAGTCTTAGAAGGTCTAGAAGCAGTAAGAAAAAGACCTGGTATGTATATAGGAAGTGTTTCTATAAGAGGTTTACACCATCTTGTATATGAAATTGTAGATAACTGTGTTGATGAAGCTTTAGCTGGGTATTGTACACATATACATATTATAATAGAAAAGGGAAATATTATATCTGTAGAAGATGATGGAAGGGGAATTCCAGTAGATATACATCCTAAAACACATATTTCAGCTGCGGAAACTGTTTACACAGTATTACATGCTGGTGGAAAATTTGGAGGAGATAGTGGATACAAGGTTTCAGGTGGTCTTCATGGTGTAGGTGCTTCTGTTGTAAATGCCTTATCTGAATGGGCGGAAGTAACAATACAAAGAGACGGTGGAATATACCAAATGAAATTCCAAAGAGGTAAAACAGTTGAGAAATTGACTGAAGTAGGAAAATCTAAAAAAACTGGAACTAAAGTTAGATTTTTAGCAGATAGCACTATTTTTGAAACATTAAATTATGATTTTGATACATTGGAAGAGAGATTTAGAGAAATAGCTTTCTTGAATAAAGGCTTACACATTGTAATAGAAGATCAAAGAGATGATGAGAATTTAAGAAAATCAGAATTCTGTTTTGAAGGAGGATTAAATTCTTTTGTAGAATTTTTAAATAAAAATAAAGAAAAAATTCATCCACTTCCAATTTATATAGAAAAAGATGGGGAAGTACCAGTTGAAATAGCAATCCAATATACTACAGCATATTCAGAAAATATTTATACATTTGTAAATAACATTAATACAATAGAAGGTGGAACTCATTTAGAAGGATTTAAAAGAGGAGTTACTAAAGTATTTAATGATTATGCAAGAAACCATAATATATTAAAGGATAAAGATGGAAACTTACAAGGTGAAGATATTAGAGAAGGAATGACTGCAGTTATTTCTGTAAAGGTAAAAGAACCTCAATTTGAAGGACAAACTAAAACAAAATTAGGAAATAGTAATGTAACAGGTATTGTTCAATCAATGGTAGTAGAGGCATTAACACCATTTTTAGAGGAAAATCCTTCTGTTGCAAAAGCAATATTGGAAAAATGTATTAGTGCATCAAGAGCTAGAGAAGCAGCGAGAAAAGCTAGGGAATTAGTAAGAAGAAAGAATTCGTTAGAATCAACTACATTACCAGGAAAATTGGCAGATTGTAGTGAGAAGGATGCTTCTCAATGTGAAGTTTATATAGTCGAAGGAGATTCTGCAGGTGGTAGTGCAAAGCAAGGAAGAGATAGAAGATTCCAAGCAATACTTCCATTATGGGGAAAAATGCTAAATGTAGAGAAATCAAGAGCTGATAAAATTTATAATAATGATAAATTACAACCAGTAATTTTAGCAGTAGGAGCTGGTATTGGAGCTGATTTTGATATAACAAAAATACGTTATGGCAAAGTAATAATAATGGCGGATGCCGATGTTGATGGTGCACATATTAGAACTCTTTTGTTAACATTTTTCTTTAGATATATGAGACCATTAATAGAAAATGGTAATGTTTATTTAGCTCAACCACCACTATATAAATTATCTAAGAAAGGTATGCAAGATATATATTGCTACACAGATGATGATTTAACTAGAGCATATAAAGAGCTTGCAGAAAAAGGAATTGCTAGAGAACAAGTTGGAATCCAAAGATATAAAGGTTTAGGAGAAATGAACCCAGAACAATTATGGGAAACAACAATGGATCCAAAATCTAGAATATTAATTAAAGTTACTATGGAAGATGCAATGAAAGCAGACCAAATATTTAATGTATTAATGGGGGATGAAATTGCCCCTAGAAGAGAATTCATAGAAAAAAATGCAAAATATGTTAAAAACTTAGACGTATAAAATAAATATAATACCCTATAAGATATTTCTTATGGGGTATTATTATGAAGCTAATATTAATCTTAGCTAAAACTAATATACCTAAATAATAATCTAATATATATTGCTATATAAATAAACCATCGGATCAAATATATTAATCAGTCGCTTGAATATAAATATACCAGTAACAACCTTATTCATCCCATAAGGACTAAAAAAGATAACTAGGGAATATAAATATACTCGTAACATAGAATATATAGCATATATAATATACACACAATATACTCATGTCGCCGACAAATATATACCTAAAATATTAAGCATAAATTTATCTTTGCTCGAAATATTTAAAGCTGGAAATAAAATATATAAATAACCTTAAATATTTCTTAGTTCAACTAATATTAACCTTATAATAGTATTATACACAATTAATATTTTTTTATTCATAAAAATAAAAACTATTTAAATAAAATAAATAATAATTAATTAATAAAAATAATTAAATTAAATAATTAAAAAACAATAAAAAATAAATAAATCAATTATAAAATAATAAAATTAATTCGAAAAAAATAAAAAAATAAAATAAAAAATAATTTTTAAAAATAAAATAAATAATTTTGTAAATATTTTGTATATGATAAATATTGACTATAATAAAATAATATTATATAAAAATAAAAAAAGAGGTGATGAAAAATAATTGAAAAATACAACGCAGGAATGGCTGCCGTTTGAGGAGATAACAAAAGATGGAATTATTAAATTAAAAAATAATTCTTATGTAAAAATATTAAAAATAAATCCAATTAATTTTAATTTAAAATCTAATTTTGAAAAAGAATCTATTTTAAATTCTTATAAATTATTTCTAAAAACATGTAATTTTAATATTCAAATATTAATTCAAAGTAATAAAGAAAATATAAATAAATATATTAAAAAAATAAAAAATAATATAAATAATGAAAATAATAAAATAAAAAATATTTCTGAAAAATATTGTGAATATATTAAAAAAATAAATTATGAAAATAAATTTTCATCAAAAAAATTTTTTATTCTTATAAAAAAAGATTCCCAAAAAGAAAATATTGAAATAATAAAAGAAGAATTAAATAATAATTATTTAAAAATTAAAGAATGCTTAGCACGCTGTGGCAACAAGGTTTACGCTGTATCTAGTCAAGAAGAAATAGAAGAAATTCTATATATTTTTTTAAATACAAAAAAATATATAGAAAATATAAATAATTAAGGAGGAAATAATTAATTAAAATAAATAAATTAAAAATAAAAAATAATAAAAATAAAGAAGAAATTCATTTATTTAATTTTAAAGATAAAATAAGTCCTACTTATATAAATAATAAAAATCCAAAATATTTGGAAATTGATGATACATATTATTCATCAATTTTAATTACAAATTATTTTAGAGAACAAAATGATTTAATTTTAAAAACATTAATTGATTCAAATATTAATTTAAATATTTCTATTTTTTACGAAAAACAAGATACATATAAAACAATAAAACAATTAACTTATAATATTGGAAATGTAGGAGTAGATGTTCACTCAAATAATAGTAATAAGCAGGACTCGGAATTAGCCTATTATGCGTATGATGACGCACGATATATAAGAAAAGAAATTCAAATAAATAATGAAGAATTATACTTTTTATATATTTATGTAAATATTTTTTCAAATAATAAAAATGAAATAGAATATTTATTAAATAAAGTTGAAGGAATTTTACAGAGTCAGGGTATGCAAACAAGGAGAGCATATTTTAGAGAAGAGGCAGCATATTTATCGTGTTTACCATTAATGATAAATAAAGAAGAAGTAAAAGAAGTATCAAAAAGAAATATTTTAACCAATGGAATATTAGCAACATATCCATTTATTTCATCTTCAATATATGATGAGGAAGGAATATATATAGGAAAAAATATATATAATAAATCTTTAATTTTTATTGATAGATATGATAAAGAAAAATATAAAAATGCAAATATGTGTGTATTTGGAACAAGTGGTGCTGGAAAATCGTATTTTTTAAAATTAAATATATTAAGGTACAGAATACACAATATAGAGCAATATATTATAGATTCTGAAAGGGAATATACTAATATTTGCAATAAATTAGATGGTGTTTTATTAAAAATAGGACCTACTTCTGATACATATATTAATATTTTAGATATAAGAGAAGAGAGTTTAGAAGAGGAACGTGGATTTTTAGCAAGTAAAATAAATAAATTAATTGGATTTTTTAATTTAATTTTTGGAGAATTAGATGAAAAAGAAAAAGCAATTTTAGAAGAAAAATTAATTGAATTATATAAAAATAAAGGAATTACATTTGATGATGATTCTTTATATTTTGTTGATGAAAATGGTAAAAAAACTTTTAAAAATAATTATATGATGCCAATATTAGAAGATTTTTATAATTTATTAAATGAAAATGATGAAACCAAAATATTTAAAATAAAATTAATTCCATTTGTAAAAGGCTCTTTAAAATTTTTTAATAATTATACAAATATTAAAATAAATAATAAATTAATTATTGCAGATATTTATGAATTAGGAGAAGAAAATTTTAAATATGGAATGTATTTATTTACAGAATTATTTTGGGATAAAATAAAAAAAGATAGAAAAATAAAAAAAGCAATTTATATAGATGAAATATGGAGATTAATTGGAGTAACATCAAATAAAGAGGTGGCAAGTTTTATATATAAAATATTTAAAACCATAAGAAAATATGGAGGAAGTGCAGTTGCTGCAACACAGGATATATCTGATTTATTTGGATTAGAAGATGGAATATTTGGGAAAAGTATATTAAATAATTCTAGTATAAAAAGTTTTTTTGCTTTAGAAGAAGAAAATATAAAAATATTAAAACAATATACAAATATTTCTGACAAAGAAGCAATAGATATAAAATCGCTTAGAAGAGGTGAATGCTTAATGATGGTTGGTGAAGATCATATATTAGCACAAATTGATTCTGCAGATTATGAAAAAAATATTATAGAATAATAGGAGGTTAAATGGAAAATTTAGAAATAAATAATAATATTTCAAATAATTTAGAAATAAATAATAAACAAAAAAATTTCTTAGAAACAACTTTAGGAAAAACAATTAATTCAGGTTTAAATTTAGGATTAAGATGTTTATTACCGGATTTAATAGAAGATCAAGTAATAGAAATAAAAGATACTATTTTAACAAATGGATTTAAGGAGGGAGTGAAAAAGGCAATTGATTCAGCGATAGATTTAGGAAAGAGTGCAATTGGAATATTTAACGGAAATTTTGAAAATATAACTCAGGTTCAAAATGCAATAAAAACAGGTGGTATTTTAGATAATGTTTCAGGATTAATAAATACAGTGGTAAATAAAACTGTTAATAATGGAAAATTACCATATTCGATTGGAAATTTAATTAAAAAAGGAAAAAATGTAATAATTGATAATATAAGTAAAAATATAGAAAATGAATTTCAAAGTCAATTAAATAGTTTGGAAAAAATAAATAAATATTGTAATAAGTGGAGGGAATATTATAATAATAAAGATTTGGATGGAATGGAAAAAGAATTTAATAAAATTAAAGATAAAATGAAGGAAATAGTTCCAATAGAAAATACAATAAAAACAGCAAGAGTGATAGAAAATTTACATAGTTTAATTAAAAATAATGGAAAAAATTTTGAATTAAATGAAGAGGAATTGGAGCTTGCAAAAGTATTATAAAACTACTAAAAAAACAATTAATAATTTAATGGAAAAAGCTTGAAAAATCTGTGTTTTCACTTGCAAAAATGTTGCTGTTTTAGTATAATACAAGAAGAAAAAAGACTTAGAAAAGAGGTAAATATATGGACTCAAAAGAAACAGAAAATAGAGATGGCAAAATCGTTGAGAGAGACATTGAAGAAGAGATGAAAACCGCATATATTGACTATGCAATGAGTGTTATAGTACAACGTGCGCTTCCAGATGTTAGAGATGGTTTAAAACCAGTACATAGAAGAATATTGTATACAATGTATGAAGATGGATTAACATCGGATAAACCATATAGGAAATCGGCTACAACAGTCGGAGACGTGTTAGGTAGATACCATCCACACGGAGATAGTTCTGTATATGATGCAATGGTTAGAATGGCGCAAACATTCTCACTTAGATATCCATTAATTGATGGACACGGAAACTTTGGATCTATAGATGGTGATGGAGCTGCTGCATATCGTTATACTGAAGCGAGAATGTCTAAATTATCAGAAGTTATGTTAACAGACATAGAAAAAAATACTGTTGATTTTATGCCAAACTTTGATGATAGATTACAGGAGCCTCAAGTACTACCCGCAAGGATTCCAGCCTTATTGGTTAATGGTTCTTCAGGAATTGCGGTTGGTATGGCAACAAATATTCCACCACATAATTTAACAGAAGTAATAAATGGAATTATTAAAATAATAGATGATGACAATGTTACAGATGATCAATTAATGCAAATAATTAAAGGACCTGATTTTCCTACGGGAGGATTAATATTAGGAAGAGATGCTATAAAGCAGGCTTATACTACAGGAAGAGGAAAAATAACTGTTAGAGCAGAAGCAGAAATAGAAGAATTAAACAATGGAAGACAAAAAATATTGGTTACATCATTACCATATCAGGTTAATAAAGCTAAATTAATAGAAAATATAGCTAACCTAGTTAAGGAAAAGAGAATTGAGGGAATTTCTGAATTAAGAGATGAATCTGATAGAGAAAATGCAGTAAGAATTCATATTGGATTGAAGAAAGATGCAAATGCAAGAGTTGTTTTAAATCAATTATATAAAAACACGCAAATGCAAGATACTTTTGGAATAATAATGTTAGCATTGGTAAATGGAGAGCCTAAAATATTAACATTAAGACAATGTTTAGATTATTATATAGACCATAGAAAAAATGTTATTTTACGTAGAACTCAATTTGAATTGGATAAAGCTTTAGCGAGAGCTCATATTTTGGAAGGTTTAAAAATAGCTTTAGACAATATAGATGAGGTAATAAATATTATTAGATCTTCTTATGATGATCCAAAAGAAAGATTAATGGAAAGATTTGGGCTTTCTGATATTCAAGCTCAAGCTATTCTAGATATGAGATTAAAAACATTATCTGGATTGCAAAGAGAGAAAATAGAAGAAGAATATAACGAATTAATGAAATTAATTGCACATTTGAGAGAAATCTTGGAAAGTGAAAGATTAGTATTTGATATAATCAAAGAAGAATTATTGCAAATAAAAGAAAAATATGGAGATGAAAGATTAACTAAAATAGTTGCTGCTGAAGGTGAATTTAATGAGGAAGACCTTATTAGTAATGAGCAAACAGTAGTTGCATTAACACATTTTGGCTATATAAAAAGAATGCCAGTAGATACATATAAGAGCCAAAGAAGAGGTGGAAAAGGAATTACAGGAATTTCTACGAGAGAAGAAGACTTTGTAAAACAGATATTTACAGCTTCTACACATGATACAATTTTATTCTTTAGCAATAAAGGAAAATTATATAGATTACGTGGATTTGAAATTCCAGAGGCTGGAAGAACTGCTAAAGGAACAGCAATAGTAAACTTATTAAGCTTAGATGCAGGAGAAAAAATATCTGCAGTAATACCTATTACGAACTTTGACGATGGAAAATATTTATTAATGGCAACTAAAAAAGGTCTAATAAAGAAAACATCATTAAAGGAATATGATTCAACAAGAAAAACAGGATTATTAGCAATTAATTTAAAAGAAGATGATGAATTAATTGATGTAAGATTAACAGATGGGGAAGATAATGTTGTTTTAGTAACAAGCAAGGGACTATGTATAACATTTGATGAAAAAGATGTTAGACCTGTTGGAAGATCAGCTCAAGGAGTTTTAGGAATAAGATTAAATGATGAAGATGATGTTATTGGAATGGAATCTATTTTGGCAGATAATAAAAAAGCCACATTGTTAGCAATAACTGAAAACGGATTTGGCAAGAGAACAGAGTTAGACGAGTATAGAGTACAAAATAGAGGTGGAAGAGGAGTAATTACTTATAAAATAACACCAAAAACAGGAAATATAGTAGGGATAAGAATTGCTAATGAAGATGACGATGTTATGCTTATAACAAATTCTGGAACAGTTATAAGGTTGAAAATGAAGGATGTAAGCGTTTTAGGCAGAGCAACACAGGGAGTTACTTTAATGCGTACATCAGGTGATGAAAAAGTTGTAAGTATAGAAACAGTAGAGCCAGAAGATAAAATAGAAAATAATTAATAAAAAATAAAATGGTAATAATTAAAATTTATTACTATTTTATTTTTTATATTTTAAAGGCTATTATTTTTTAAATTATCTTTAGCAACAGACATTAATAATTTAATTCTGTTTGTTTGGTTAGCTTCACTAGCACCAGGATCGTAATCTATAGGTGAAATATTAGCGTAAGGATATGTATCCCTTATTGTTTTTATAACGCCTTTTCCAACAACGTGGTTAGGTAAACATGCAAATGGTTGTACACAAACAATATTAGAAATTCCATGTTCGATATATTCAATCATTTCTGCAGTTAAAAACCAGCCTTCACCAGTTTGGTTGCCAATAGATAATATATTTTTTACTTTGTCTTCTAATTCCCAGATATCACAAGGTTGAAGATAATCTTTTTTAGAATTAGCAAGAGCAATTTTTTCGTCTTTCTCTAATAAATCAATTAATTTTATTGCTACTTTAAATAATTTTGCTTTATACTTATCTGTATTTATTAAAGTGTTAAAAGTAATTTTATGTGTTGCCATAAATTTAATAAATCCCATAAAATCAGGTAGAATAACTTCGGCTCCTTCAGCTTCTAATTTTTCAGCAACGAAATTATTTCCGAAGGGATGGTATTTTATTAAAACTTCTCCAACAATTCCAACTTTAGGTTTTTGAGTGGTTGTGTCTATTTTTATTTGTTCAAAAGAATTTACTAAATCATAAATGCTTTGTTTAAATTCTGCAAAAGTTGAAGTTTGCACTAATTTTTTGCATTTTTTAAGCCAAACATTATATAATTTTTCAGATTCACCTTTATTAATCTCATAAGCTCTATTTTTAGTTAATAATTTTTGCAATAAATCACCGTAAATTACAGCTTTTAAACAAACTTCAAGCATCTTAGGAGTAAGCTTAAATCCAGGCATTTTTTCCATTCCAACAACATTAAATGATATAACAGGAATATTTTCAAATCCAGCATCAGCTAAAGCTTTTCTAATAAATCCTATATAGTTTGTAGCTCTACATCCACCACCTGTTTGAGACATTATTAAGGCAGTTTTATTTAAATCGTATTTTCCAGATTGTAAAGCCTCAATCATTTGTCCTGTTACTAATATTGAAGGATAACATGCGTCATTGTTGACATATTTTAAACCAGTTTCAACTGTCTCTTGAGTGCAATTTCGCAATAATTCTAGATTGTATCCTAAAGATTGCATTCCAGCTTCTAATAATTCAAAATGTATTGGAGCCATTAATGGGCATAATATTGTATAATCTTTCATATCTTTAGTAAATATTTTTTTCTTAGTTTCATAATTTCCTAAAGACTCGGCTTGATATTGTTCTTTCATTCTCTTGTTCATGCTTGCCAATAAAGAACGGATACGAATTCTAACAGCTCCTAAATTATTTACTTCATCTATTTTTAGTAGAGTATACATTTTACCATAGCTTGTTAAAATTTCTTCAACTTGGTCAGTTGTAACAGCATCTACTCCACAACCAAAAGAATTTAATTGGACCAATTCCAAATTATTTCGTTTTCCAACAAAATCTGCGGCTGCATATAGTCTAGCATGGAATACCCACTGGTTAACGACTCTTAATGGAGCCTTAGGAACAGTAAGGTTTGAAATACTATCCTCAGATAATACTGCTAATCCTAAACTTGTTATTAAAGTATCTATACCATGATTAATCTCTGGATCAACATGATATGGTCTGCCTGCTAAAACAATACCTTTTAAATTATTTTTATCAATATATTCTAGAGCTTTTTGTCCCTCTTTGTGAATATCTTCTTTACACTTTTGATATTCTTGTTCTGCGAGTTTGGCAGCAATTTGTAATTCTTTTTTAGTAAATTTATATTCAGCAAATTCTGGTAATTTCAAAATAGTTTCTACTAAATTCTTAGAATCAAAAGGTAAAAACGGATTCATAAATTTAATATTTTTGTCTTTTAATTCTTCAACATTATTTTTTAAAACCTCTGAATATGAAATTACGATAGGGCAGTTATATTTATTATCTGCTTTTTCATATTCTTTTCTTGAATATGGCATGCATGGGTAAAATATAGTTTTTATTCCTTGTTTTATTAAACTAATTATATGGCCATGTGATAACTTTGCAGGATAGCACACCGATTCGGAAGGCATTGATTCCATACCTTTTTCATAAGTTTTTCGAGTGCTATTTTCCGACAAAATAACTCTGAAACCTAAATTTGTAAGGAAGGTAAACCAAAAAGGATAATCTTCATACATATTTAATACTCTAGGAATACCAATAGTTCCACGTGGAGCATTTTCCTCTGTTAATGGTATATAATTAAAAATTCTCTTGTATTTATATTTATATAAATTTGGTAATTCTGCATTTCCAGTTATAATTCCAGCGCCTTTTTCACATCTATTTCCAGATATGTGTTTGCTGCCATTACTGAATTTATTTATGGTTAATAAACAATGATTTTCACAACCATTACAACGAATATGAGATGAAGTAATTTTTAAATTATTTAAATCATCTAAAGTGGCAATAGTTGATTTATATTCCATATCTAAATTAGATTCATATTGTTCTACGGCTAAAAGGGCTACACCATATGCACCCATAAGACCTGCAATATCTGGTCTTACTACATTTTTTCCAACTAATAATTCAAATGCACGTAATACAGCATCATTGTAGAAAGTTCCTCCTTGAACAACAATGTGGGAACCAAGTTTTTTCATATCTCTTATTTTCATAACTTTTTGAAGTGCATTTTTTATTACAGAATAAGAAAGCCCAGCAGATATATCTCCAACACTATAACCTTCTTTTTGTGATTGCTTTATTTTAGAATTCATAAATACGGTGCATCTAGAGCCTAAATCAACAGGATTTCTAGATGAAAGTGCAGAATCTACAAATTCTTGAATAGTTAATCCTAAACTCTTAGCAAATGTTTCAATAAACGAACCACATCCAGATGAGCATGCTTCATTAAGCATGATGTTATCTATAGAGCCATTTTTTAACTTTATGTATTTCATATCTTGTCCACCGATATCTACAATACTAGTTACATCTGGCATGAATTTCTTTGCTGCAGTATAGTGCGCGATTGTTTCAATCTCGTTTAAGTCTATATTTAAAGCTGTTTTTATCAAACTTTCTCCATAACCTGTAACCCCGCTGTAGCGTATAGTAGCTTCTTTAGGCAATACAGAATAAAGTTCTTTAAGCATATTCATAACACTTTTTAAAGGATTACCTTCATTATTTGCATATAGAGAATAAAGCAAAGTTCCAGTATTATCAATAACTACAAGCTTCGTGGTTGTTGAACCAGCATCAATACCAACAAAACAATCTCCTTTAAATTTAGATAAATCACCTTTTTTAACTACATCTTTACTGTGCCTTTCCTTGAATTCGGCAAACTCAGCATCCGTAACGAATAGAGGCTTTAAAGGGTTTGTAGTAGTGTCGTGTGAGTGATATAAAACTTCAATTTTTGATTTTAATTTTTGCGCAGAAATAGGATTCATTTCTAAGGAATCTAGTGCTGCACCTTTTGCAACTAATAAATGAGCATCCTCTGGCACAATAATTTGAGGCTCTGATAGTTTTAGAGTATCTATGAATCTATTTCTTAATTCGGAAAGGTAATTTAAAGGACCTCCCAGAAATGCGATATTTCCTCTAATAGGCCTTCCACAAGCCAAACCGCTAATTGTTTGGTTTACCACAGCTTGAAAAATTGATGCGGCGATATCTTCTTTTGCGGCACCTTCATTTATTAAAGGTTGAATATCAGTTTTTGCAAAAACTCCACAGCGAGAAGCAATTGGGTAAATTATCTTATGGTTTTTAGCTAATTCATTTAATCCAGCTGCATCTGTATTTAATAAAGATGCCATTTGGTCAATAAATGCGCCTGTGCCACCAGCACAAGTTCCATTCATACGTTGTTCAATAGATTTACCAAAGTAAATTATTTTTGCATCTTCACCACCAAGCTCAATAACAACATTGGTTCTAGGAATATATTTTTCTACGGCTCTTTTACAGGCTACAACTTCTTGAATAAAAGGTAGGTCTAAAAAAGTAGCAGCAGACATTGCTCCAGAACCAGTTAGTGCAATTGTAAAATCTGAATCTGCAAATTTTTCTACTAAATTTTCTAAAACTTTGCAAACAGTATTCTTTGTGTCAGAAAAATGCCTTTCATAATTTGTATAAACTATATTAAAATCACTATCAAAGACTGCAATCTTTACGGTAGTAGAGCCTACATCAAGTCCAACATGTAATAAATTTTTCATCTATAATCATCAATCCCTTCTGCTTATTACCATATGGTAAAAGCTTATATCAGAATATCCCCTTAAAATTCGACATAAATCAATAGTATTTTATATGCAAATGCTTATTTTGTCAAATTATAAATGGAGATGAAAATTAAAGAAAAAATATTTATGTTCTAAATTGGACGGGTTAGGAATAAAGTTGAGGTAAAGAAAAAAATAAGGAGGAGATTATGAATAGAGTAGTAAAAATTATAATTATATTAATTTGTATTTTAATAATTATAGGAATTGCTTGGGGGTATATAAATAAGAAAAATAAAAAAATAGAAATTAGCGAATATGAACCAGAAGAAGAAATTTCTCAAGCACAGGAAAGGGAAACATTAATTTCACTATATTTTAAAAGTAAAACTACTGGAGAGATAGAGCCAGAGGCGAGATTGATGGATGTAAAAGAATTAGTAAAAGAACCATATAAAACATTAATGAATTTATTAATGGCAGGACCAAAAAATAATAATTTTGAGACATTAATTCCCGAAGGAACGAAAATAAATAAAATGGATTTAAATAATGATACATTAATTATTGATTTTTCAAAGGAATTTATAGAGAATCATAAAGGAGGAAAAGAAGCAGAAAAAGAAACTATTGATTCAATAGTAAAAACAATGACAGAATTAACAGAAGTTAATTCGATAAAGATATTAATTGATGGAGAAGCAAATAAATCTTTTTTAGATAATCAGATTACATTTGAAAATGAATTTGCAAGAGAAGAATAATTATTTAAAAAAATTACAAAAATTTATTAAGGTACAAGTATTTTGTAAAGAGCATAAAAAATTTTCTACTATAAAAAGAGAGCATAAAGGGCTTTCTTTTTTTATATAATTTTTTTTACAAATATATTTTTTATTTAAAAAACAATTATTACAATTATTCATAAAACCACCCACAAGTATTTACATAATGTCATATTTAATATATAATATGTTTCTAAAAAATAATTGTGAGAGGATATTTTAATGGAGATAGAAATAAAGCCTGATGAGAGAATTGATGATTTACAATATAAAAATTTAAAAATAATTCAAGAAAAGAATGGTTTCTGTTTTGGAATAGATAGTGTAATTCTAGCTGATTTTGCAAAAAATATAAAAAAAGATAGCGAAGTAGTAGATTTAGGAACGGGAACAGGAATATTGGGAATTTTATTATGTGGAAAAACAAAATTAAAAAAAATTACAGGAATAGAAATTCAACCAGAAGTTGCTAATATGGCGGAAAGAAGTATAAAATTAAATTCATTAGAAAATAAATTTAAAATTATTAATGAAGATATAAAAGAAATAATAAATAAAAAATATTTAAATAAAAATAGTATTGATGTAATAATAACAAATCCACCATATAAAGAAATTGGAAAAGGAGTTATTAATGAAAATGAAAAAAAATTAATATCAAGGCACGAAATAAAAGCAACATTGGAAGATTTTATAAAAATATCTGCACAATTATTAAAGAACAAAGGTGAAATTTATATGGTTCATAAGCCAGAAAGATTAGTAGATATTATTTATTTAATGAGAGAAAATAAATTGGAAGTAAAAGAATTAAAATTTATTTATTCAAGTGAGGGAAAAGAAAGTAATTTAGTTTTAATAAAAGCAATAAAAGGCGGAAATAAATTTTTAAAAATATTAGAACCATTATTTATTTATGAAAAAAATGGTAAATATTCAGAAAAAATAAATAGAATTTATTCAGAATAAAAATTAAATAATAAAAAATAAATTAATTAAAATAAAATAAATTTAAATAAATTAGAATAAAATAGAAAAAAATAGAATAAATTAGAATAAAAAAGATTAAATAAATAATAAATAAAAAAATTAAGAGGAAAATAAAATGGAAAAAGGAAATTTATATTTAATTGCAACCCCAATAGGAAATTTAGAAGATATAACTTTAAGAGCAATAAATACACTAAAAGAAGTAGACATAATTGCCGCAGAAGATACAAGGCACTCATTAAAATTATTAAATCATTTAAATATTTCAAAACCACTAATTAGTTATCATAGACACAATGAAGATGTAAAAACTAAAGAGCTAATAGCATTATTAAGCCAAGGAAAGAACGTCGGATTAATAACGGATGCGGGCACTCCGGGGATTTCGGATCCAGGAGAAGAAGTAGTAAAACAAGCCATAGAAAATGATATAAATATAATACCAATTCCAGGAGCATGTGCAGCTATTAATGCATTAATTTCATCTGGGATGTCTACTAAGGAATTTATTTTTTATGGATTTTTACCATTAAATAAAAAACTAAGAGAAGAAAAATTTGAAGATATAAAAAGACAAAATAAAACAATAATAATTTATGAAGCACCACATAGAATTAAATCAACATTAAAAGAAATTAATGAAAAATTTGGAAATATTAAAATTGTATTAGCAAAAGAAATAACAAAAATTCATGAAGAATTTATTAGAGGAAATATTGAAGAAATAATAAATAATATTCAAGAACCAAAAGGGGAATATATAATTATTTTTGAAATAAAAGGAAAAAGCGAAAAACAAATAGAAATGGAAAATTTAAATAAATTAACCATAGAAGAACAATATAATTATTATGAAAAAATGGGATTAAATAAAAAAGAAATTATAAAAAAAATAGCAAAAAATAATAATGTACCAAAAGATACAATATATAAAAAATTTATATAAATAAAAATAAAATAATAAAATAAAACTTATAATATATATTAAAAACATTTATTAAATATGGTAAATGCTAAAATATAATATTATAGTTTTTTTATTATTTAAAAATAAATATTATAATTCAATATTTTTTATTGAATTCATGCATTTACTACATATTGGTCTGTTTTTATATTTTATAATATCTTTTTTACTATTACAGAAAATACAAGATTCTTCTAATTTTTTTAATATAACAGAATTACCATCTACATATATTTCGATAGGATCTTTTTCTCCAATTTTTAATTTATTTCTTAATTCCATAGGAATAACTATTCTACCTAATTCGTCTACTTTACGAACAATGCCTGTTGACTTCATATCAAACCTCCCTAAAAGTGTCAAAAATCGACAAAAACTATAAAGATAATATCATATTTTGTCATAAAAAACAATAGAAAAGCAAATAAATGCAAATATTATTAATTTTATTTACTAATTAGTAAATAAAAAAGCTATTCTAAAAATTATTTTTTGGAATAGCATAAATATTGAGGAGATAAAAATGCTAAATATATTGTGGCCAATATTTATAATTATTTCATTTATTTTTTCTGTTGGAACTGGGAAAATTAATCAATTAAATACAGCTATATTTGATTCGGCAAAAGATGCTGTACAAATGACTATAACTTTTTTCGGGACGATTTGTATGTGGAATGGCGTAATGAAAATATTACAGGAAACTTCGATAATGAGTAAAATGACAAAGCTGGTTTCTCCTATAATGAAATTTTTATTTCCTACTATAAAAAAAGAAGATAAAGAATATAAAGAAATAACAATAAATATGATTGCTAATATATTGGGATTAGGAAATGCTGCAACACCTTTGGGATTAAAAGCAATGAAATCAATGCAAGAAAAAAATAAAAATAAAGAGATATTAACAAATAATATGGCTATGTTTATAGTTTTAAATACAGCTTCTTTACAAATAATTCCGACTACTGTAATAGCAATAAGAACGTCTTTAAATTCAGTAAATCCTACTAATATTATAGTTCCAATATGGGGAGCAACGATTGCTGCCGATATTGCTGGAATTTTAATAACAAAAATCTTTATAAATAAAATAAGGAGAAAAAATTGAAAATAATAAACTATATATCTGGAATTTCTATTCCGTTAATAATTGTTTTTGTTGTAGGTATTGGAATTAAAGAAAAAAAGAAAGTATATGATATTTTTATTGATGGGGTAAAAGAGGGGATTGAAATTGTAATAAAATTATTTCCCACTTTATTGGCTATTTTTATAGCAGTAGGAATGCTAAGAAATTCAGGTTTATTAGAATTAATAAGTAATTTATTTTCTGGAATTTTATATAAATTAAAATTTCCAACAGAAATAATTCCGTTAGCCTGTT
This sequence comes from uncultured Clostridia bacterium, assembly GCA_934122115.1. Classification (GTDB taxonomy): domain Bacteria; phylum Bacillota; class Clostridia; order TANB77; family CAG-508; genus UMGS1901. The sequence goes on from CAKOVU010000007.1 coordinate 32,487, forward strand.
TAAGGCCTATATCAGGAAGTGCGTCAATGGCAATTGCAACAGATATAATGAAAACATATGGTGTAGATAGCAAAATAGGAAAAATAGCAGCTACGATAATGGGCTCAACAGAAACAACATTTTATACAATTGCTGTATATACAAGCTGCATTGGTGTGAAAAAAACAAGGTTTGTTTTAATAGCAGCATTAATAGCTGATTGTGTTGGAATAGCTACTTCGATAATTATATGGAATTTATTATCTTAATCATTTATGATATGTTTCATTATTTATTATTTTAAATGCACGATAAATTTGCTCTAATAAAAAAATACGAATTAATTGATGAGGAAATGTCATTTCTGAAAAAGAGATTAATTCGTTTGCTCTATTTAAAACTTCTTGAGATAAACCTAAGCTTCCTCCAATAATAAAAGTGATATTACTATTAATATTATCATAAATATTATTTATTTTTTCAGCGAATTTTACTGAAGAAAAAGATTTTCCTTTTAAATCAAGGCAAATTATGTAGGAGTCTTTAGGTAAATGAGAAATTATATTATTTCCTTCTTTATTTTTTATAATATTTTCAATATTGATATTTGAATTTTCTGGAATTTTTTCATCATTTAATTCAATTATTTTTAAAGAGCAGAAACGAGATAACCTTTTTGAATATTCGTCGATAGCATCTTTAAAAAATTTTTCTTTTATTTTTCCAACACATACAACATTGATATGAACCATAAAAACCTCCTTTTATGCAATATTTATTATTTTACTAGGAGTATCACGTTTAGCAACACCTATAGAGATTGAATTTTCATCATAGTGATTATCTATTAATTCTTCTACTACTGTTCTGTAAGCCAATTCGGGAAAATTATTCTCTTTGCTCAAATGGCCCAATAATACAGAGGATAAACCAGATTTAATAAGCGTAGATATAAGTTTACCAGTATCTGCATTTGAAAGGTGACCGTTAGGACCAGAAATTCTTTGCTTTAGCAGGTAAGGATATTTTGAGCATTTTAATGTATTTAAATCATAATTTGATTCAAGTAATGCAAATGAACTATTTTCTAAATTATGTACTATTTCTTCTGAAATATGTCCTAAATCTGTTGCAATACTAATTTTTTTATCTTTATTTTTTATATTAAATCCGCAAGGATTAGCAGCATCGTGAGGAATTTTAAAAGGTGAAATAATTAAATCATTTATTTGAAAATCATTATTAGGAATAAAGAATTTTTTATTTTCATCTAATATTTTTTTCTCCTGATCTGGCATGGCATTCCAAGTTTCTTTATTGGCATACACGGGAATATTATATTTTTTAGATAATGTTCCAAGACTTTTTATATGGTCAATATGTTCATGAGTAACAATTATGGCATTTAAATCAGTAGCATCCACACCATAAAGAGAAAGTGCGTTCTCAATTTTTTTTGCACTTTCTCCAGCATCTATAAGAATTTTTGAATGGTCTGATTCTACAAATAAACTATTTCCCGTACTTCCACTATATAAACTACAAAAATTAAACATAATTCAACCCTATTCTTTTACTCTTTTGATATTTGCGCCTAGCCCTCTAAATGCGTCTTCTATAGATTCATAGCCTCTATCTATGTGATCTAAATTATATAATTCCGTTGTACCATTTGCAATTATACCAGCAATTATTAATGCAGCACCTGCCCTTAGGTCACTAGCATAAACTGGGGCGCCAGATAAAGATTCAACACCTTCGAAAACGGCAGTTTTTCCTTGGGCTGTTATATTTGCTCCCATTTTATTAAGCTCTGCTGTATATTGGAATCTAGATTCCCAAATACTTTCGTTTATAATGCTGGTTCCGTCAGCAATAGAAAGAGCAACACCTATTTGAGGCTGTAAATCTGTAGGAAAACCAGGATAAGGCAATGTTTTTATATTAGCTTTAAGAGGTCTTTGATCCATCCAAACACGAATAGAATCGTTAGATTCTTCAACGTTTCCGCCCATTTCTAAGATTTTAGCTGTTAAACAATCTAAATGTTCAGGTATACAATTGTGAATTGTAACATCTCCTTTTGAAGCTACAGCAGCAAGCATAAATGTGCCAGCTTCTATTTGGTCAGGAACAACCGAGTAAGATTTATCTCCAAACAATTTCTTTACACCAGTTATTTTTATCATATCTGTTCCTGCACCATGAATATCAGCTCCCATTGTATTTAAAAAGTTAGCAACATCAACAACATGAGGCTCTTTTGCAGCATTATCAATAGTTGTAACTCCATCAGCCAATACTGCAGCAAGCATAATATTAATAGTAGCTCCAACCGAAACTGTATCTAAATAAATTGACGAACCAATTAACTCTGTAGCAGATGCAGAAATTTTTCCTTGAGCAACATCCACAGTAGCCCCTAAAGCTTCAAATCCTTTTATGTGTTGGTCTATTGGTCTTGCTCCAAGATTGCATCCTCCAGGCAAGCCTACTTCTGCACTTTTAAAACGGCTAAGCAAAGCACCAATTAAATAATAAGATGCTCTGAACTTACTAGTTTTATCTAGTGGTGCAGATGTTGAATGAATATTTGTATTATCTATGGTAAATGAGTGTTTAGAATTCCAAGTGATTTTAGAACCTAAAGACTCTAAAATACTACAAGAAATTTTAACATCACTAATATTAGGTACATTATCTATAGTACATATACCGTCAACAAGAAGAGTTGCGGGAATTATAGCAACTGCAGCATTTTTTGCTCCATGTATAGTTACATCTCCACGTAAATTTGTTCCACCTTCTATAACTAACTTTTCCAATTATTATTCCCCCTAAGCTATAATGTCATTAAATCAAAAATAATATAACATAAAAGAGAAAAATTTACAATATTAATAATTATACTTCTATTATTTTTGTGCTAAATTGATTTTTATATTTTCAATTAATTCTACTATTTTAAATTTAAAGTTCATACTAGAAGAATCATCAACAGTAATTAAATCATACTCTTCATCATTTAAATTATTTTTTAAAGACTTTTTAGATTCTTCAGGTACAATTCCTGAAGAAATATCAACAAAGCAAAGAGGAGGGAACATTACACACCACCAGTTTTGACCAGAAGCGCTACCTATTTCAACACGTAAAGCATCATATATACCAGAAGGTAGGGAAATATCACCATAATATTTAGTAGGGAATGAATGCTTGCCTACAGTGATATTTACAGAATAATTATATCCATTTTCTCTTATTGTAGATTCTGCAATATTTTTAAAATTATCAATATTATTAGTTACAATTTCCATAGCTTCATCTTTTGAAGTAGTACTAGAAACAAGAGAATTCATATAATTTAGGAGTGAATCTCTTACTTTATATTTTAAAGATTGATCTTCCGCAGAATCACTATTAGCAATAACGTGTAATCTAAAAACACTGTCTGCAATATCATAAGATACGGCAGAAACATATGAGTATGCAGAAACAATAATAAATGCGGCAAGAAGAATTAATAAGATAATGCAATTAGATATAGCATGTTTGTGTTTTTGTATAAATTTCATAAAATCACCTTCAATTTCAAATTTAATAATATTTTGATATTTAATAAAATTATTGACTAAAAATAAAAAAATATACATTGTTGGAAAATAAAACGAAATGTAACAAGAATGTAATAAAAATGTAAAAATATAGAACCCTAAAAAATAAAATGTTGATATATAGAGAAAAATATTGAATAGTCGAAAAATGACATACGATTACAATTGTAATAATATTGACACACTACTGTAAAAATGGTAATATTTACCAAACAAGAAAATGAATAGGAGGATAAAAAATGAATAATGTTAATAAAAACATTAGAAAGGTATGTAGCTTTTATGCAAGTGATTGGCACTTAATAACAATGCTATTACCTCACGTAAATAAAGCTATTAACGAAGAAAATAAAATTATCACTATTCTAGAAGAAGACGCACAAGATAAAGTAGAAATGCTATTAGGAAAATTAAGAATAACAAACAAGAAGGAAATTTTAGGAATTGGATGGAATGAAAAATTATTTAATCAAGAGGGATTTGAGAGAATAATAAAGGAAAGCATAACAAACAATGAGAAAACAGAAATAATAATAGCAGGAAGTAATGAGTACATAGAAAAGGTAAACAATATAATAGAAAATTATGCGAGCCAAGAAGAAGCAGAACAAAAAGATATAAAAGTAATTAATTGTTACTATATAGAAAACATAAGAAATATAAAAGAGGTTTTAAATAACCACGATGCAGTATTGAATACAGCAGGAGAAAAAGGTGCAAAAGAATATTTAATGCAAATAAGCATATAATAATGAACAAAAGTATGATGTAATATTCATGCTTTTTATTTATTACTTTTTATTGACTATTTCTTAATAATAGTATAATATCATAGAATAATACAAAGCTAACTATATTATTAATATAGTGGAAGGAGAAAATATGGAAGAAAAATATGAAGCAGCTCAAGAAAAATTAAAAAAATATGGGCAAGAGCACCTTTTAAAAGGTTATGAAAAATTAACACAAGATAAAAAAGATAAATTGTTAGATCAAATATTAACAATAGATTTTTCACAAATAGAAGGACTATATAAAGAAATTAATAAAAAACTAGATTATAAAGAAGCAAAAATAGAACCAATACAATACACAGATAAAAGCAAGTTGAGTAAAGAAGAATACTCAAAATATGAAAATATAGGTATAGAATATATAAAAAATAATAAGCTTGCTGTAGTCACAATGGCTGGTGGACAAGGAACAAGATTAGGTCATAATGGACCAAAAGGAACATATGATTTAGGATTAGATTCTCATAAATCTATATTTGAAATTTTATGCGATACATTAAAAAGAGCAAAAGATAAATATGGTGTTTATACATCTTGGTATATAATGACAAGCAATGATAATAACAAGGCAACAACAGCATTCTTTGAAAAAAATAATTACTTTGGGTATCCAAAAGAGAAGGTAATGTTCTTTAAACAAGGCGAATTACCAATGATAGATACAAATGGAAAAGTATTAATTGGAGAAGATGGCTTAATAAAATTAGCAGCAGATGGACATGGCGGAATATTCTATTCAATGAGAAATGACGGCGTAATATATGATATGAAATCAAAAGGAATTGAATGGGTATTTATAGGCGGAGTTGATAACGTTTTAGTAAATATGGTAGATCCAGTATTAGTTGGATTAGCAGTTGATAAAAAGGTAAAAGCAGCTGGCAAAAGTGTTGTAAAAGCATACCCAACAGAAAAAGTAGGTGCTTTCTGCAAGAGAAATGGAAGACCAAGCGTTGTAGAATACAGCGAGATTTCAGAAGAAATGGCAAATGATAGAAATGAGGATGGAGAATTAAAATATGCTGAATCACATATCCTTTGCAACTTATTTAGCTTAGAGGCTATAGAGGAAGTAAGCAAAGACCAATTGCCATACCATAGTGCATTTAAGAAAGCAAAGTATATAGACGAGAATGGCAATTTAGTAACAAGCGATAAGCCAAATGCCTATAAATTTGAAGCATTTTTATTCGATGCTTTTGAAAAATTAGATAATATGGCAATATTAAGAGTAAAGAGGGAGGATGAGTTTGCTCCAGTAAAAAATGCAGAAGGAGTAGATAGCCCAGAAACAGCTAGAAAACTATATACAGATTTTCATAATAAAAATAAATAAAAAGGAGAAATTATGGAATATTTAGAAAAATACAAGGATTGGTTAAATAATCCGATTATAGATGAAAGCGTAAAAGAAGAACTAAAAAGCATAGATGGAAATAATGAAGAAATAGAAGATAGATTTTATAAAGATTTAGAATTTGGAACAGCAGGGTTAAGAGGAGTTATAGGTAACGGAAGTAATAGAATGAACCGTTATACCGTAGGCAAAGCAACACAAGGGCTTGCAAATTATATAATTAAAAATAATTGCCAAGATAAAGGTGTTGCAATATCATACGACTCAAGAAATATGTCAAAAGAATTTAGTGAAATAGCAGCGTTATGCTTAAATGCAAACGGAATAAAAACATATGTGTTTGAATCTTTAAGACCAGTACCAGAATTATCTTTTACAGTTAGAGAGTTAGGCTGTACAGCAGGAATAATGATTACTGCAAGTCATAATCCTCCTAAATATAATGGATATAAAGTATATTGGGATGATGGAGCGCAAATAGTTGCACCAATTGATAAAGGAATCATTGATGAAGTAAATGCAATAAAAGACTTTGCGGAAATAAAAACAATTAGCAAGGAAGAAGCTGTAGAAAAAGGCTTATATAGCAGCATAGGAAAAGAGCTTGACGACAAATATATAGATACATTAAAAAAATTGGTGTTGAATCCAGAGGTTATTAAAAAGGTACAAAAAGACCTTAAAATAGTATATACACCTTTACATGGCGCAGGAAATATGCCTGTTCAAAGGATATTAAAGGAATTAGGATTTGAAAACGTATATGTTGTACCAGAACAGGAAAAGCCAGATGGTAATTTTCCAACTGTAAGCTATCCAAACCCAGAAGATCCAAAAGCTTTTAAATTAGCTTTAGAATTAGCTAAAAAGGTAGATGCAGATGTTGTATTAGCAAATGACCCAGATGCAGATAGGCTTGGAATATTCTCTAAGGATTCTAAAACTGGAAAATATATAAATTTCTCTGGAAATATGTCTGCTTTATTGATTGCAGAATATGAGTTATCACAAAAAAGAGAAAGAAATATGATACCTGAAAATGGAGCATTCATAAAAACTATCGTATCTTCAAATTTAGCTGATGCAATAGCAAAAGAATATAAATTAAAGTTGATAGAAGTATTAACTGGATTTAAATATATTGGAGAACAAATTAGATTATTTGAACAAAATAACGATTATAAATATATGTTCGGATTTGAAGAAAGCTATGGTTGCCTAATAGGTACTCATGCGAGAGATAAGGATGGAATAGCAGCAATAATGGCACTTTGCGAAGCTGCAGCTTATTATAAATCTAAAGGATACACATTATGGGATCAAATGATTAACATATACGAAAAATATGGATATTACAGAGAATTAACAGTTTCTATAGTAAAAGAAGGGGTAACAGGAGCAGAAAAAATTAAGCAAATGATGGATAAAATAAGAAAAAATCCACCAACTAAATTTGGTAAATATGATGTAATAGAATTTAGAGACTATAAACTTAAGAAAATCAAGAACTTAAAGACTAATGTTGAAACAGAAACAACATTGCCTGAATCTAATGTGCTATATTTTGATTTAAGTGATTCAGCTTGGTGCTGTGTACGTCCATCAGGAACAGAACCTAAAATTAAGTTCTATATAGGTGTTAGAGAAGATACTATGGATAAAGCAGAAACAAGTTTGAAAGAATTGGGCGAATTTGTAAAAACATTAGAAGAAAATTAAATAAAAAAAATAGAGAACTATTAATTTAGTTCTTTATTTTTGTCAATTTTAGAATTATTTTTATTTGGGGCTTTCCAACCATTTATATAGTTTCTTTCAATTGCACCAAGCATATTTGAACGAATGTAAGGCAATTTATTACTTAGAGAATATATTAAATTTTTCATATCTTCTCTTGTAGAATTTCCATCAATAGGGCAAACTTTTGGCATGGCTGATAAACCAGAACGCTTTATAAAATTCTTTGTATCTTTTTCAGTTACATATATCAAAGGGCGAATAGCTGTAATATTAGACCTACTCATATGATTTGCTGGTCCAAAAGTTGAAAGATTTCCAGCATAGAAAAAGTTCATTAAAAAAGTTTCTAAAACGTCATCTTGATTGTGGCCAAGAGCCAATTTATTACAATTTTCACGTATGGCTGTACTATTTAAAATACCTCTACGCAAATTAGCACATAACGAACATGGATTTTTTTCTTTTCTATCATTAAAAACGATATCCTTTATATCATATCTTTCGATAAACAAAGGAACGCTAACTGAATCGCAAATATTTTGCAAAAAAGCTTCATCAAAATATTCAAAGCCAGGATTTACACTTATAGCAATTAATTCAAAGTGCTTTGGATAAAAAATTTGTAATGTCTTTAAAGCCTTAAGTAGAGTAATAGAATCTTTTCCTCCAGATAAAGCGACAGCTATTTTATCGCCTTCTTCAATCATATTATAATCTTCAACTGCACGCCTAACACGGCCTAAAATGTGTTTCATATATATCCTCCTAAAACGGTGTACAACAGATTATAACACAAAAAATAGAAACTATAAATAGGTAGAATAGAAATATACATAAAATGATTAAGATAAATTTTATAGCTTTAGCAAAATTAGTACTTCGTTAAGTTACATACTTAAAGAAGTACTATATTAAAAATTATATTACTAAAATCTTTGTATTTCAAGTAAAAAATCGAAAAAGCAATTTTTTATTTTCTTATTTAAGGGGAGCACTTTTGAAAGAGCATTAAATCTTTGAAATGCAGTTATCCCAAAAGTATAGGATGATATTTTTTTATAAAATTTACTTCGTTAAGTATGTAACTTAAGGAAAAGAAAAACAAAGAAATAATTCCTAGGAACAAAGGAGGAAAAAGAAAATAATCATGAAAAATAAGAGAATAAAAAAAGAAGAAAGAGGAATTACTTTGATAGAATTAACAATAACAATTACGGTATTGTTAATATTAGCAAGTGTTACAACACAATTGGGTTTAGGTAAAACGATGGAATTAAAAAGATATAATGCAGTAAAGAGCGATATAATAGAATTAACAGAAGCAGTTCAAACATATTATATGGAAAAAGGAGAATTACCACTAGAAGATGCAGAAACACAAGTAGAATTTACACCACCAGAAGATAACAAAAATCCAAATGATAGTGGAGAATATTATGAAATAGATATAAGTCTGCTAGAGAGTGTAAATATTCAAAACAAGAGAAATACATACTTAGTAGATAAACAGAGTTTAACAGTGTATTGCCAAGAAGGAGTGGAATATCAAGGAAAAACATATTACACGATATTAGATAATAATGAAACAACAGATTATTATAACCAAGTAGATTTACCAATAATTTCAATAGTTACGTTTGAAAGTAATAATAGCATAAACAAATATTGGGCAACGGAGAGAGACACAGTAACACTAAAGCTATTTACAAATTATGAAATAAATCCAACAGTGATGATAAATGGAACAAACGTAAATATAAACTGGAGCGAAGATAGAAAAATTGGAACAGCAACATATAAGATAGAAGAGATAAAAACACCAGATACAAAAATAGAGTTTAGTATATCGAATTACACAGCAAATGGGAAAGTAGGAGAAACAATAGATAGACCAACATTTTCAGATGGAATAACGTTAAAAATGAATACATGGAAAATAATGAAAGTAAGCTTAAATACAGAAGCAACAGGAAACGGAACAATAAATGGAGGAACACCAAACACGAATAATCCGATAATACCAAGAGGATACATACCAATAAATGCAGGAAGTGCAACTTGGGGAGATGGAAGTTCTGCACCAGCCCAAAGTTCGGTAGATAATGGCTTAGTAATAAAAGATAGTAAAGGAAATGAATGGGTGTGGATTCCAGTAGAAGAAAGTGTACTTTCAAGTATGTACGTAACTTCAAATGATGGAATAGCTTTATCAGGAGATGTTGGTGTAACAACAAAAATGTATACAAACTCTGTAACGATAGGAAGAACAGGGAATACAGTAACTTTATCAAGAAGTAAACCAAATACAACAGGATGGAGAGAGACGGATTTAGTAACTGATTACGATAAAGATGAATCATATTATAAAACGATATTAGGATATGATAGTCCAAAAGCAATGGCGAAAGCATTTACAACAGATTATGCTAATATGATAGCAAGTATCCAAAAATATGGAGGATTTTATATCGGAAGATATGAACTTTCGAATGAGGGAGTGCAAAAAGGAAAGGCAACATTAACAGATATAAATTGGTACGATTTATACAAAAAATGTACAACATTAAATGCAAGTGATAAAGTAGAAAGTAAAATGATATGGGGAATCCAGTGGGATTTAGCATGTGATTTCATCTCTAAAAAAGGAGAGCGAAAAAGTATAACTAATTCTAATACATGGGGAAATCACGCAGATAGTACCGGAAATGCAGCAGTAATGGATGGAGGAACACAAAAATATGGAAGAAATCAAGTAACAGGATATAGTGAATATTGGAAAGCCAATAATATATATGACCTAGCTGGAAATTGTTGGGAATGGACCCAAGAGGCATACAATACCGACGGCCGTGCTGTCAGAGGCGGCAGTTATGGCTACAGTGGCTCAAGCGGTCCAGCGTCTTACCGTAGCAACAGCAGTGCGAGCAACAACTACAGCAGCGGCAAGCGGTTCTCGTCCCGCTTTAATAATAAAGTAGATGGGGAGAGTATCAACTTAAGTGTGATAAACAATTGACAGCAACAGACAAAAATGTTATATTATATTCGTAAACGTGTTTGTAGCTCAGTTGGATAGAGCGCTCCCCTCCTAAGGGAGAGGTCGGGGGTTCGACTCCCTTCAAGCACACCAAAACAATCTTATACGAACTCTATCTATTTTGTTGGTGGGTTTACAATAAAAAAAGAGAAACGGAATATAAAAAACCGTTTCTCTTTTTTCTATTTTTTATTTGAAGGAAAAATCAGTTCTAATATTATTAGCTGTTTCAGTAGATCTAGGGTAGGGCATAGATTCATCAGTTCTGTATAATAGGTAATCAATACTTGTATTATAGAAATCAGCTAACCTAAAAAGAATGTCAAGGGGTACATTTCGTCTATTTAATTCATAATAAGAATAGGCAACTTGAGAAACACTAAGAAGTTTACTTAGTTGCTTTTGAGTTAAATCGTGATCTTCTCTTAAATTTTTGATACGGGTTTTCATCTATAAAACCTCCTTACTAATAAAGAAAATAATTTGTGTATTCAATGAAAACTAAAGAAATTATAGAATAAAGAAAGTGAGAATTTTAAAATTAGAACAAATCGTTTTATGCGAAAAATATAGACAAAAAAATTCTTATATGATAAATTATCAAAAAAGAAGAAGAAAAAAGTGAAATAAAATGATTAAGGGGACTAACATATGGAAGAAGATTTTATGAAAGCTGCACTTAAGGAGGCGAGAAAAGCGTATTTAGAAGACGAAGTGCCAGTGGGAGCAGTAATAGTAAAAGATGGAAAAATAATTGCAAGAGCACATAATATAAAAGAAATGAAAAATGATACAACAAAACATGCAGAGATACTAGCAATACAAAAAGCGAGCAAAAAATTAAACACGTGGAGGCTAACTGGGTGTACAATGTATGTAACACTTGAACCGTGTGTGATGTGTGCAGGAGCAATGATACAGTCTAGATTAGATAAGGTGGTATTTGGCACAGTGGATGAAAAAACAGGAGCATGTGGATCTGTTCTGAATATTTTACAAGATTACAAATTTAATCATATTGTAGAAATAGGAAAAGGAGTAATGGAAAAAGAGTGTAAAGGAATATTACAAGATTTTTTTAAAGAGCTAAGAGAAAAGAAAAAACAACAATCCACAAATTGTTAAAAATATGTGGATTAAGCAGCTAAATTTGACTTTTTAAAAGTGAATTATTATAATATAAATATGTGGAAAGATATCGAAGTGGTCATAACGAGGCTGATTCGAAATCAGTTAGTCGGGTAATACTGGCACGTGGGTTCGAATCCCACTCTTTCCGCCATTATAAAAAATGAAGGTAGAAAAATGAATAATGATGAAATAATAAATAAAATATCAATTATATATGATGAATTTATAAATTTATATAAAAATATTTTAGAAAAAAATAATGAAAATATTTTACCAACATATACATTTTTAGACTATAGCACAAGAATGAAGATAAGAAATAAAGAAGATAGGGAAGTTTTTGAAAGGGTAGAGTATTTGTTCTTGAATAGTAGAGAATCTAAAATAGATATTTTAGAAAGCTTGATGGATTTATATGAACAAATAAAAGGAAAGTATTATGAGGATTGAGCATCTTGAACGATATTTTGAAAGATTTAAAAATAATTTAAATAAGCAAAGCATATCTTATAATGATATAGCCTTTATGACCGAGAATGAAAAACAATATATGGAATTCTTTAAAAAGCTAAGTGCTAACAGTGAAATAGATATAAATGAGGATGATGTTTTTAAAGCAGTTACAGAAACATATATTGAATATAGGACAGAATTCAATCAAGCATATGATAAACTAGAAGGGCAAGATTTAACTATAGAAGAAGCTCATAAAATTGTAACAGAGACAATACAAAATACGTTAATCTTATTAGGAAAATGGATGCAAGATTCCAACGCAACAGAGTTTTTAGTAAAAAAACATAATAGAAAATATGGTTCTATAGATGAATCGCTAAATGTAAAAGCTGAAGATATAGAAAAAAGTTTTGAAGCAGATAAAGTGAAAAGATATAAAATTACAGAGTTGTATACATCGTCAATTTTTTGGACAAATAAATTTATAAAATATATTAATTCTTTAGAAGAATATAGCATGTATATAAAAGACACTCAAGGTGTAATGCGCTCAGACATTGATTTACAAGATGAAGATAAAATGCTATATATATCATACCAAAAAAAGAAATTAATAGAAAAAATATATCATGAATGCACTAGCCAAGAAGAAAGAGAAGCAATGTGCAAATATTTTGAGCAAAGATATGAAGAAATCTGTGAAAAAAATGGATGCAAAAGAGTCAGCTTGGAAGATGACTTTAATCATTTAAAGGGGTTTGAAGTGATCAAAGAACAATTATATGTGGCAAAAAATTCAGTAGTAAAGAGCTTACTAATAAACCTAATAAATGATGTGCTTTCTAGAAAAGTTTTGAAAGACGTAAAAAATTGGGGAATAGAAGAGGATACCAAAGATAAGAGCAAATATATATTAAATATAGAACTACCTGGATACATGTTGCCAGTGAGTGTACATGTACCAAAATATCATGTTAGAGAAATATTAAAAGCAAGTGAAATAGAATCTTTAGATCTTCCAATGTTTTCATTAAAAGAAGACTTTACAGATGAAACGGGTAAATTTTATGGAGCAACAATAATGTACAAACCAGGAGAAGAACAGAAAAAAGATATAAAAAATGCAAGCAAACGTAAAAGAAATAATAAAATATTGATGCACATTAGAAACCAAACATATGATAGACCACAGGTTAGTAATCCTCAAAAACTAACAATTAATGCTTATAAAGGAGATTTGGATAAGTAAAGAATGGAGACAAATAAAAAGGATAAAATTAAGAATTGTATTGCAATTGTTATATTTGTTATTATTGTAAGCATCGTGGGAATTATGATAATAAAATACCAAGTTAAGGGTGAAAATAATATGCCTTTTAATTTGTCGAAGATTACAATAATAAGCACTGCTGCTAGCGAAACAGAAGATGAAAACAATATAGAAAGTATAAAGCAAAATCCGCAATGGAATTTGCAAGTTAATCAAATAAATGATTTATATTTCTTTGTAGATAAAAATGATGGATATAAAAAAGAAGCAATGTTGGAATCTGTTACGATAGAAAATATAAAAGTTACTACAGCGCCAGAAAAGGGAAATATTAAAGCCTATATGCCTAATAGCATAGATGGCTTGCCATATGATTACAAGGATACATATTTGGTAAAAGATAGTTTAACTTATACTGGAGCTAAAGAAAGCAACGAAAAAAACTTGGAAATAGGGAATCAAGGTGGTAAAGCCCTATTAGGAATTGTTAATACTAATATAGGAACTTATACATCTAGTGAAGATAGAGGTACATCATATGATGGAACTCTTATAACTAAAGCAAATGCTAGTATGGATGAAATAAAATTTAAAGTAAATTTTGATTTTATAATAAAATCAAGAAATATAAAATACAAAGCTAATATATCCTTAGATTTGCCATGTGGTAGCATAACAGAAAAAGGGACAGAGCAAATAGAAAAAACAGATATGAGTGATATAATTTTTAAAAGAATTAAGTAAATTTACTTGTCAAAAGGAGTAAAACATTATATAATCATAAACGGTATGAGGAAGTGTTTAACTTTTGTATGGAGGGCATTTCAATAGAAACCTGTGAACCTTGTCAGGGCTGGAAGGCAGCAGCAATAAGCAGATATTTCTATGTGGAAGGCTTTCCATAGAGAAGTTAAAATGCTAAATCTCATACCGTTTTTAAAATTATTTAAACGATATTCCTAAGGAAAGGAATGTGATAAATATGGAATATACAGCATTGTATAGGAAATTTAGACCACTTACTTTTGATGAAATAGTTGGGCAAGAGCATATTGTAAAAACATTAAAAAACGAGATAATATCGGGCAGAGTAGGTCATGCTTATTTGTTTAATGGTGGCAGAGGTACAGGAAAAACTAGTGCGGCTAAGATATTAGCAAGAGCCGTAAACTGTTTAAATCCTAAAGATGGAGAGCCATGTAATGAGTGCGAAATATGCAAAGCAGCATTGGATGGATCTTTAACAGACATAGTAGAAATGGATGCTGCATCGAATAATAGTGTAGAAGATATTAGGGCAATTAGAGATGAGGTTAATTTTTTACCTACACTTGCTAAATATAGGGTATATATAATAGATGAGGTTCATATGTTGTCTACAGGAGCATTTAATGCGCTTTTAAAAACATTGGAAGAACCACCAGCGCACGTGAAATTTATATTAGCAACAACGGAACCGCAGAAATTACCTGCAACAATTTTATCAAGATGCCAAAGGTTTGACTTCAAAAAAATTTCTGAAGAAAATTTAATAAAAAGATTGAACATTGTTTGTAAAGAAAGCAATATAGAAATCACACCAGAAGCAGTAGCAACAATTGCAGTACTTGCAGAAGGTGGAATGAGAGATGCATTATCTATATTGGAAAGATGCAATCAAGAAGATACAAAAATAACACAAGAAACAGTAAGAGAATTAATAGGTATTCCACAAATGTCTAGTGTTTATAATTTAACAAAAGCGATATTAAATAAAGATACACAAACGGCTTTAGATACATTAAACACAATATTGGGTAGTGGAAAAGATTTGGAAAATCTCCTATGGGAATTAACTAAGTATATAAAAGATATTTTAGTTTTTAAAGCAAAAGGAAACTTAGAAATATATACAGAAGAAGAAAAAAAGCAAGTAAATGAATTGTCAGAAAAAGTAACAAAAGAAGAGCTTATAGCAATAATATATGAGCTTTCTAATTTGGCAAACCAAATAAAATGGGCAATGCAAAAAAATATTATGTTTCAAGTATCAATTATAAAGCTATGCAATTCATATAATTTGCCACAAGGAGGTAATGGCAACCAAGACATTGGAGAGCTAAAAAGCAAAATAGATTATTTGGAAAAAAAGATTAATTTATTAGAAAATGCTCCAAGAAGTAGTAGCAAAAACAGTGCTAATATAGAAATGCAAAACAAAGATACAAGAGCGAGCAAACCGGAGAAAAAAGCAGAACCTAAAACAATAGTAGCAGGTGAAAAGATTGCAAACTGGCCACAGCTTGTACAAAATATAAAGAAAACAGGAAAAATGCTTGTATACACTAATTTAATGAATAGTAATGCAGTGCAAATTAATGACATGACAGTTGGAATAAACTTTCCAAAAGGATTAACACCATTTGGAAAAACTATACTTGAACAAAATGAAAACATGAATGAAATAGTGAAACAAGTATCAATAGAACTAGGAAAGCCAATGAAAGTAAAATTATTGGATAATGTAGAGATAAAAGAGCAAAAAATAAATCAAGTAGAAAGTTTAACTAAAGAGTTGGATTTACCAATAAATATAATAGACGAATAAGGAGGATATAAAAATGTCAAAAAGAGGAGGATTCCCAGGAATGGGAGGATTTGGAGGAATGAATATTAATCAGCTAATGAAAGAAGCTAAAAAAATGCAGGCTGATATGGAAAAATCTCAACAAGAATTAGGAGAAAAAGAATTTGAAGCTTCTGCTGGCGGCGGAGCTGTAAATGTAAAAGTTTCTGGAAACAAAGAAATAAAAGAAATAAAGATAAAAAAAGAAGTTGTAGACCCAGATGATGTGGAAATGTTGGAAGATTTAATTTTAACATGTGCTAATGAAGCTTTAAGGAAAGTAGATAGTGCACAAGCAGAATCTTTAGGAAAATTTAACATACCAGGATTAATGTAAGGAGCAAAAATGTCATATTATTCACCATCAATTGAGAAATTAATAGAAAGTTTTGAGAAACTACCAAGTATAGGCAGCAAAACGGCTGCGAGGCTAGCATTTTATATTTTAAATGCATCCGAAGAGGAAACGAACGAATTTATTAAAAGCATACAGGATGCAAAAGCTAACTTAAAATACTGTTCACAATGCTATAATATAACAGATACGGACCCATGCCCAATATGCAGCAATTCGGCAAGAGATAAATCTGTAATATGTGTAGTAGAAGATGTAAAAGACGTAGTTGCTATGGAAAGAACACATGAATTTAAAGGAGTATATCATGTGTTACACGGCTCAATATCGCCAATGAATGGTGTAGGACCGGATGATATAAAAATAAAAGAATTACTTTCTAGATTAATGAATGGGGAAGTAAAAGAAATAATTTTAGCTACGAATCCACGTGTGGAAGGGGAAGCAACGGCTATGTATATTTCTAAATTAGTAAAGCCTTTAGGAGTAAAAGTAACAAGAATTGCACATGGAATTCCTGTTGGAGGAGATTTAGAATATACAGATGAAGTAACATTAGGAAAAGCCTTAGAAGGCAGGGTTCAATTATAATGAATAGAAAATAAGATGATGTATTAATTTACACCATCTTATTTTTTTCCTAAAACTACTTCGCAAATATCTTTTGTAGAATTCTTTTTGGCTAGTAGTTTAGTACTTATTTTCATTTTAGTTAGTTTTTGTTCGTCTGATAGCAAGTTGGAAATTATGGTATCATAATCATCTTTGTTTTTTAGCCATACTGCTACTCCGGCTTGTTCTAAAAATTCCGCATTTTCTTCTTCTTGCCCTGGAATAGGATTAATTAAAACCATTGGAAGTCCAGATGCTAAGCTTTCTGTAGATGTAAGTCCACCCGGTTTTGTAACTACTAAATCTGATATGCTCATAAGTTCTGGTACTTGATGAGTATAGGCTAAAACGGTAACATTGTTTTCAGCTTTTTCCTGTGAAACTAATTTATCAAAATCTTCTTTCATTTTTTCATTTTTTCCAGCAATAGCTAC
This sequence comes from uncultured Clostridia bacterium, assembly GCA_934122115.1. Lineage (GTDB taxonomy): Bacteria > Bacillota > Clostridia > TANB77 > CAG-508 > UMGS1901. Next base: position 49,871 of record CAKOVU010000007.1, read on the forward strand.
TATATGATATTGGTCTGTATGTTTTATAAAGGATTGCAGTATTTTTATGGTTTTATCTCTACCAAGACCGAATTCGCCACCACCGAAAAATAAGATTACTTTTTTATCTAATGGCAAGTTAAAAGATTTCTTTATCTCGGCTTTATCAAAGTGCATTAAAAATCTATTTGATAAAGGAATTCCACTTGCGAAAATTTTATCTTCAGGAATTCCAACAGAAACAAGATAATTCTTCATTTTATTATGTGCTACGAAAAAGTAATCCACATAATCTTTACCAACAAGCCATTGGTCGTGTGGTGCGAAATCTGTCATTATTGTAGATAACGTGCATGAACACAAACCGCGTTTCTTTAAATAGCTAATCATCTGGCTAGAAAATGGATGCGTTGAAATTATTGTGTCTGGAGAATATTCGTTTAAAAGCTTTAAAAGTTTTCTTGCTAATAATTTGTTTGAATCTGAGCTTAATTTAGCAAGAGGTCCTTTTTGCGATAGATTATAAACTTCTCCCCATGCCCAAGGAAATTTTTTTGCCATTTCTTTGTAGGCCGTAGTTGTAATTTTATTTAATGATTTATTAACATATAACATACAATCTACTAATTTTACTTCATAATCTTCATAATTTGATTCTATATATTGCTTCAAAGAATTTGCTGCAGATAAATGCCCTCCACCATAGGAAGCATAAAATATTAAAATTTTTTTCATTTTTTCCCCCATATATTATATGTATATTTAAATACAATTAAATTTTAACATATCTTAACAAAAAATAAAACAAAAAATCAAAAATAATGAATAACAAAAAAATTATGGAAAATAATAAAAATAAAAAAGGAGAATGCTATGAATAAAATAATGATTAAGATATTATTAACGGTTATTGTAATAATTGCAGGAATTTTTTTATGGATTTTTGGAAATAAAGAAAAAAACATTGTTGAAGCAGCAAGTAATTCTAATTCGACATCTGATGTACAGCTAATGGCAAGAGCGATAAATGGAGAAGCTAGGGGAGAACCGTATGAAGGACAAGTAGCAGTTGGAGCAGTAATCATGAATAGAGTAAAAGATTCAAATTTTCCGAATACTATAGCAGGTGTAATATATGAGGCTGGAGCATTTACCGCAGTTTCTGATGGTCAAATAAATGTGCCAATAAAGGAAGGCTCTACAGTAGTAAAAGCTGCTAGAGATGCCATAAATGGTTGGGATCCAACTGGAGGAGCGATATATTATTACAATCCAGATACAGCAACCAACAAATGGATTTGGTCTAGGCAAACGATTAAGGTTATTGGAAAGCATAAATTTTGTAAATAATTTAAAGGAGGAATAATAGTGAAAAAGTTTTTTAATGAAAATAAAAAAATGATATGGATAGTAGGAACATTAATAATTCTTACAATTATTTTTGGTCTTGCAGTATATTCGTATAGGGAAAATAAAAAATACAGAATTGCTAAAGAGAATGAATACAATAAAGCTTTTTATGAATTAGTAGATAATGTACAAAATGTAGAAACATATTTAGCAAAGGCAATAATATCAACATCTCCAGAGCATGGAGCTGAAACATTAACAAATGTATGGAGGGAGGCAGGAATAGCGCAGAGCTGTTTATCGCAGTTACCACTTACTAGCAGCCAATTAGGAAACACTTCAAAATTTTTAAATCAAATAAGTGATTATAGTTATTCTCTATCAAGAAAAAATATAGATGGAGAAAGCTTAACACAAGATGATTTAAATAATATCAAAGAGTTGCACAAATATAGCGTGGATTTAGAAAATACATTAAATCAATTATCAACAGATTTGAATGATGGAAGAATAAAGTGGAGCGATTTAACAAATACAGATATAGTTTCATATGCAACACAAGTTAGCTCAATCACAAGTGATAGCTTTTCTTCATTGGAAGAGAATTTTCACGAGTATTCAGGTTTAATATATGACGGAGCTTTTTCAGACCATATGACATCGGCCGAGAAAAAAGGTTTAACTGGTGATGATATAGATGAAAATAGGGCAAGAGATATAGCAAAAGATTTCTTTGGAAGAGACAATGTAGAAGAAATTACTTCAATAACTTTTTCAGAAAATGCAGAGATTCCATCATTTGACATGAATATAAAGCTAAAAGGCGATAACACTGCAACTATCTCTGTATCTAGAAAAGGCGGTCATATAATATTTTCAAATTATAATAAACTTGTAAATGCAGAAACAATTTCACAAGAAAGAGCAGATGAAATAGGAAAAGAATTTTTAATAAATCATGGCTACACAGACATGAAAGAAACTTATTATTTAAAGGAAAACGGAATAGTAACAATAAATTATGCGTACAAGCAAGTGACTGAAAATGGAGAAGAAGTAACAATATATCCGGATTTAATAAAGCTAAAAATTGCATTGGATGATGGAAGCGTTTTAGGAATAGAAACAACAGGATATTTAAATTGCCATACAATTAGAGATGTATCACAAGTAGAAATAACAAAAGAAAAGGCAAAAGAACAATTAAATAAAGAATTGCAAATAGAGAGCGAAGGTTTAGCAATAATTCCAACAGAATGGAAAACAGAAATTTTGTGTTGGGAATTTAAAGGCAAAGTAGAGGATAATGAATTTTTAGTTTATGTGAATGCTAAAACTGGTGAAGAAGAAGATATTTTAGTAATAGTAAATACTCCAAATGGAACATTAACACATTAAAAAAAAATAAGGTGATATTAGCCAAATTTACCTGAATTAAATAAGTGAAAATAGAAACAATAATAGTAAAGAAATTTCTTTATAAACAAAAAAGCAAATTGGGAGGTTTACTAATGGCTAGTAAGAAAAAGGCAATGTCAGAAAATTTAAAAGAGGAAATAGCAAGAGAATTAGGAGTATATGATCAAGTAAAAAATGATGGAGGATGGGAAAACGTACCATCAAAAACATGTGGAAATATGGTGACAAAGGCAATTGAAATAGCAAACAGATCTACAAAATAGCTTAAAGGGAGAAAAAATCTCCCTTTAATTTTTAACTATTATATTTATTATGCTTATGTAATAAAAAGGCAAAAAGTACTTGCAACAAACAAAACATATTGTTATAATAAAGATAGATTAAAAAGTGTAAAAATGATCAATTATTTCCTTAAGTTATATACTTAACGAATACTTTTATGTAAAAATTATATCAATAAAAGTCTGACATTTCAAGAAAAAATACTAAAAAATTAAGTGTATTTTTCGAATTAATTTGAATCAGCTATAGAAAATAGTCAAAACGTTGTAAAGCAGTTCTATCAATTGTTTCATCAATTTGGTCTCTGCAAATTTACTTCTTTAAGTATATAACTTAAGGAAGTTGAAAAAGATAATAAAAAGATAGAAATACCAAAGAAAATAAGGAAAGGAAATTAATATAATGAGAAATCTAGATATTAAAATAAAAAATAAAAAAGGAATAACATTAGTTGCTTTAGTAGTTACAATAGTTGTATTGCTGTTATTAGCAGGAATAAGTTTAAATTTAGTAATAGGGAATGAAGGAATATTAACAAGAAGTAAAGAAAGCAAAACCAAAACACAAATAGCAGAAGTAAAAGAAAAAGCACAATTAGATATAACAGAAGTGCAAACATTAAATGCAGGAAAGATAACATATGGAGAGTTAAAGAGCATATTAGAAAAATATGGAACAGTGGAATATGAGGAAGATGGAAAAACAATAAAAGGAGTAAAAACAACAGAAGGTTATGAAATACCAATAACAGAAATATATGCAAATAAAGAAAATTTAACAATCTTTACCACAGTAGCAAATGCACCAGATATAAGCGGATTTAATAAAGATAATAGTTATTATGTGACATGGGATACAACAAGTAGTCCATATCAAATAAACGAAGAAACCAATTTAAATGGAATAGCACCAAGTGAGTGGTATGATTATACGGCAAGTGAAAATAGATGGGCGAATGTAAAAACGACAGGAGGAGAAAATGATTGTTATTGGGTATGGATACCAAGATATGCATATCAAGTACCAACAAGAAGTAGAACAGCAACAACAATACAAATAAAATTCTTAGAAGGAAAAAGTAATAAACCAATAGGCGAAACAGAAGAAATAACAAATACAACACCAACCCCAGGAAGTTGGGTAGTGCATCCAGCGTTTACAAATGCAGGAAATGGAGGATTTGGAGAACTAACAGGAATATGGGTAGCAAAATATGAAGCAAGTAGTAATAGCACAATAGTAGTAGAAAACCCAAGTGAAGACCAATTAGCCAATTATGGAAGAAATGATGGAAGTAATACAAGTTTAAAAGTAAGAGTAAAACCAAATGTAACAAGTTGGAGAGTAATAAGTGTAGGAGATATATTTACAGTATGTAGAAATATAACAACAACAGGGAACTCATTAGAAGGAACAACTAATATAGATTCACATATGATGAAAAATACAGAATGGGGAGCAGTAGCATATTTAAGTAGAAGCCAATATGGAAAAAATAGTGCAGTATATAATAATCCATATTATAACAACAAGGATTATAATGGAACAATTTATTATTCATCAATAACAGGATTATGTGGAAAGAGCCAAAACTATTCAACAACAACATATAATGATTCAAATGTCTATAAATATAATACAACAGAAGGAAAAAATGCAAGTACAACAGGAAATGTATATGGAGTATATGATATGGCAGGAGGAGCATGGGAATATGTAGCAGCAGTATTAAGCAGTAAAAAATCAAATGGAAATTATTATGATTTTACAAACATAGATACAAAATATTACGAAAGTTATGATAGCTATGATAGTAGCAAATATGGAGATGCAGTATATGAAACATCAACAAATTCAGAAGGAGCAAACAGTTGGGATAACGACTACTCGTACTTCGTCATTGAGTCGTTCCCTGTGTTCGTACGTGGTGGTCCTGTTCACCATGGTAGCGGTGCGGGTGTGTTTGAATTCACCCGTGAGTACGGAGGTGCCCGTGCCAACGGCAGTTTCCGCCCGTGCCTAGTTAGTCCGCAATAGTAAGAGTGTAAGGCAGTATTAATAAAAATACTGTCTCTTATTTTGTATATTAAGCTGTTGCAAATTTTAAATTACTAGAATATAATAATAAAAAATTGAAGAATGTGAGATGAACATAATAATGGAAAATACTAATTTAACTTTAAAAGAAATAATAGATGTAACAAATGGAAATTTAGTATATGGAAATGAAAATGAAGAGTGTATAAGCTTTGAAAGAGATACAAGAGCAATAAAAGATGGTGATATTTTCATAGGCTTTAAAGGAGAAACAGTTGATGGTGGAATACGATATAAAGAGGCTTTAGAAAATGGCGCAAAGGGTTGCATAATAAATAAATGTGCAAATGAAAATTTAGAAAAGATAGAAAATAAATTTATATTAGAAGTAGAAGATACTATTTTAGCAACGCAGCAAATAGCTAAATTAAAGAGAAAAAAGTATAATATTCCAGTTGTAGCAATTACTGGAAGTGTAGGAAAAACAAGCACTAAAGATATTATAGCAAGTGTTGTTTCTGAAAAGTATGATGTGCTAAAAACACAAGGCAACATGAATAATCATATAGGATTGCCAATGACAATCTTAGGATTAAGAAATCACACGGCTATGGTTGTTGAAATGGGAATGAATCATTTTGGCGAAATAAGCACACTAACAAATATAGCGAAACCAACTATAGCAGTAATTACAAATGTTGGTACTGCACATATTGGAAATTTAGGCTCAAGAGAGAACATATTAAAAGCAAAATTAGAAATACTAGAGGGCCTTAGCAAAGATGGAACTGTTGTAATCAATAATGATAATGATTTATTACATAAGTGGTATTTGGAGAACAAAAATAATTATAATATTGTTACATATGGAATAGAGAATGATAGTATGGAAAAAGCTCAAAATATTAATTATTTAGAGAGCAGTAGCAAATATAATTTGAAGAATGAAGGTGTAATAGAAGTACCAGTTGGAGGAGAAGCCTTTGTTTACAACAGTTTGGCAGCAATTAGTGTGGGAAAAATATTGGGAATAAGTATGAAAAAAATAAAGCAAGGAATATTAAAATTTGAGCTTACAAAAATGAGGTTGGATGTACAAAAATCAAGCAAAGGGTACACGATAATAAATGATTGTTACAATGCAAATTATGATTCTATGAAATCTGCATTACAATATTTGAATAGAACACTAGGAAATAGAAAAATAGCAGTGCTTGGGGATATGCTTGAATTAGGAGATTTCTCTAAAAAATTGCATGAGGGTGTAGGAAATGCAGTTGTAGAAAATAAAGTGGATATATTAATTATAGTAGGAAAAGAAGCAAAAAATATTGCAAAAATAGCAATGGAAAATAATGTAGAAACACATGAATATACTGATAACAATTCTGCAATTTCAAAATTAAAAGAAATATTAGAACCAGAGGATGCTGTGCTAGTAAAAGCATCAAATTCAATGAATTTTAAAGAGATTGTAAGTGCTATAATGTAGCATTTATATAAATGTTTTAAAACAATAATTATTGTTTTAAACGTATATTAATATTTAGAGGTATAAAAATGAAAAAAATTAAAGTAGGAGTAATTTTTGGAGGACAATCAACAGAACATGAAATTTCAGTAATTTCAGGAAGTTCTGTAATTAAAAATTTAAACAAGGAGAAATACCAAATTTGTCCAATATATATAAGTAAAGAGGGCAATTGGTATAAGTATACAAAACCGGTAGAAAATGTAGAAATATTTAGCATAGGTGAAGAGCCTAAAGAATTAGAAAAAATAGATAATGTATTCGAAATATTAAAAGAGCAAGAAGTTATAGTTCCAGTATTACATGGATTATACGGAGAAGATGGAACTATACAAGGATTGTTAGAATTATTAAAAGTACCATATGTGGGCTGCAAGGTGCTAGCATCTGGAATATGTATGGATAAAGTATATGCAAAAATAATATTTGAAAAAGCCAAACTAAATCAGGCAAATTATGTGGTAATAAGTTCAGATAAAGAAAACGAATATACATATATAGATGAAGAAATGAACCATAGACAAGTAAAAGAATACGAAATAGCAAAAATTGTAGAAGAAAAATTAAACTATCCAGTATTTGTAAAACCATCAAACTCTGGCTCATCAGTAGGCGTAAATAAGGCAAATAATTCAGAGGAATTAATAGAAAACATAGAAATTGCAAGTAAATATGATAAAGAAATTTTAATAGAGCAAGGGATAATAGGAAAAGAAGTAGAATGTGCAGTACTAGGAAACGAAAATGTAGAAGCAACATGCATAGGGCAAATAATGTCTGCAGATGAATTCTATGATTACGATTCAAAATACAAAAATTCGGAATCAAAAACTGTTATACCAGCAAAAATCGATACGGAAATATCAGAAAAAATAAGGAATATGGCAGTAAAAGCATTTAAAGCAGTTGGAGGAAGAGGCCTTTCTAGAGTTGACTTTTTTGTGGAAAATGGCACTAATGAAATATATATAAATGAAATTAATACAATGCCAGGATTTACTACCATAAGCATGTATCCAAAATTGTGGGAACATGCAGGATTAAATTATTCTGAATTATTAGATAAATTAATAGAACTAGCAATGTAATAAAAGATAAAAGGAGAATGTATGGAATTAATTGATAAAATAAAACAAGAATTAAAAGAAAATTTGTCAGAGAAAAGATATATACATTCATTAGGAACAATGGAGAGAGCCGAAGAACTTGCAAAAATTTATGGGGTAGATATAGAAAAAGCAAGATTGGCAGGGCTTACACATGATATAGCAAAAGAAATGACTAAAGAAGAAAGTTTGAAATACATTAAAGAACATAATATAGAAATTGATGAAATAGAAGAAATAAATGTAAAGTTGTTGCATGGTAAGATTGGAGCGAACATGGTAAAAGAAAAATATGGACTTTGCCAGGAAATTCAAAATGCCATTTTATACCATACAACAACAGATAAAAACATGGACATGCTTGCCAAGATAATATATGTGGCAGACAAGACGGAGAAAAATAGAAAATCGAAAGAATTTGATATTGAATATGAGAGAGAATTAGCTAATAAAGACATAGATGCAGCAATAATTTATATATTAGATGGCAACATAGAAGAAATAATTAAAAAAGGCAAATTAATACATCCTAAGGCGATAGAAACAAGAAATAGTTTATTAATTAGGAGAGGAGAGATTGGAATGAAAAACAAAGGAGAAAAAGGTGTTACTTTAGTAGCTCTTGTTATAACAATAGTATTACTTTTAATACTAGCTGGAATAAGCATAAAATTTACATTAGGAGACGAAGGAATAATAAAAAGAGCACAAAATACAGCTAATGATTATAAAGACCAAACAGAAGGAATAGCTAGCCACATAAATAATGTGGATGATTGGATAGATGAGAATGTGGACAAGGTTAAAAATGAAGTAAACAAAAAAGCTGATGCTAATGGAACAATAAATGGCAAAGAAGCAGGAACAAACAATCCAATAATTCCCAAAGGTTATACTCCGATAGATGCTGGAGATGCAAAATGGGGAGATGGAAGCTCTGCTCCAACACAAGATTCAGTAGATCATGGACTAGTAATAAGAGATGATGCAGGTAATGAATGGGTATGGGTACCGGTAGAAGCAGATGTGTTTTCAAGTATGTATGTAACTTCAAATGATGGGATTGCTTTATCAGGAGATGTTGGAGTAACAACAAAAATGTATACAAATTCGGTAACGATAGGAAAGACTGGAGATACAAAAACTTTATCAAGAAGTACACCAAATACAACAGGATGGAGAGAGCCAGATTTAATAGTAGAAAGTGACAGTGCAAGCTATGATAAGAATGAATCATATTATAAAACGATATTAGGATTTGATACCCCTAAAGCGATGGCAGAAGTATTTACAGCAGATTATGCGAATATGATAGCAAGTATAGAAAAATATGGAGGATTTTATATAGGAAGATATGAGTTATCAAATGAAGGGGTACAAAAGGGAAAAGCAACACTAACTGAGAAAAATTGGTACAATCTGTATAAAAAATGTACAACGTTAAATGCCAATGATAAAGTAGAAAGTAGAATGATATGGGGAATTCAATGGGATTTAACATGTGATTTCATATCAAAAAAAGGCGAACAAAAAAGTATAACAAATTCCATAGCATGGGGAAACTGTAAAAATAGTACTGGAAATGCAGCTGTGGTGGATGGAACAACACAAAAATATGGAAGTAAACAAGTAACAGGATATAGTGAATATTGGAAAGCAAATAATATATACGACCTAGCTGGAAATTGCTGGGAATGTACCCAAGAGGCGGGCAGTACCATCAGCCGTGCTAGCAGAGGCGGCAGTTTTTACAACAATGGCTCAAGCCTTCCAGCGTCTTACCGTGGCATCAGCGTTGCGGACGACAGCTACAACGTCAGCCTACGGTTCTCGTCCCACTTTAATAATAAATTAGTACTGGAGCGTTTTGCTTTAACTGTGTCAATGCCATGATGAATATTCTCGTGTTAAAATTTATATAAATCCCGCTCAAAGTCTTCAAAATACTAATATTTTGTGATATAATAAAGCCACCATGTTATGGGAGGACGTTCAATGATTTTTAAAGACTACTATAAAATATTAGGATTAGACACAAATAAAGTAAATATAGATGAAATAAAAGTAGCTTACAGAGAGCAAGCTAAAAGATATCATCCAGATGTAAATCTTGGCAATAAAAGTGCAGAAGAGCGTTTTAAAGACATAAATGAAGCATATAATAAATTGTCAGATGCAGTGTCAAAGAAAAAATATGATAGAATGTGGAATTCTAAAATAGGAAAAAAGAGAGCTCGCGAAGAGAAAAAAGAAACTAAAAAAGTATCTGCAGCAGAAGAAGTTCTGAATATGTTCTTTGGGGCTCAAGCAGATAAATCAACAGTAAATAAAAAAGCAGTTAAAACAAAGAATATTCCAGTTCAAGGAGAGAATATCGAAACAGAAATAGATGTAACTATCGAAGAAGCATTTTATGGAAATGTGAAGAAAATATCTTTAAGAACTGTTGAAGGAAAAATGAAAACATTTGAAATAAAAATTCCAGAGGGAATTAGAGATAGCGAAAAAATTAGACTTTTAGGTCAAGGAAAAGCAGGAAAAAACGGCGGAAAGAATGGAGATTTGCTAATAAAAACAAGAATAGTAAATGACAACAACTTTAAACTAGTTGGAACAGATATATATTCGCAAATATTAGTTACTCCATGGGAAGCAGTTTTAGGGGCCAAAGTAAATGCAAATGCAATAGACGAGGAAATAGCAGTATATATACCAAAAGGCAGTGAAACAGGAGAAGAAATAAGTATCCCTGGAAAAGGTTATAAAGACGGAAAAGGCGGCAGAGGGAATTTAATATTACAAGTAAAAATTATGATTCAAAAAAATATATCAAACGAAGAAAAAGAATTATATAAAAAATTGAAGAAAATATCTAAATTTAATCCAAGGCAGTCATTTGTGTAGTATACATAAATATGTTGACAAAAACAACCAATCATTGTATAATAAAGAAGTATGCTGGAGCATAACTATGCTAAGGATAAAATATGAACGAATCATATGGAGGTAAAAAATGGATAATATACAAGGAAAACATTTTAGTATAACAGATCCAAAGAATGTAAACACAGTAATTTATCAAATAAATAGAACAGAAAAAGAATTCGAAGAAAATTCTCCAAAGTACACTCTTGAAAGATTGAAAACAAGAAAAGAGCTAGTTGGAGAAAATACAAGGAAAACATTCTATGTTGATAATCCAAAAGAAGATGGAAATCAACTTGTAATATTATCATTTGCTCCAGAAAAAGTGGTAGTAAATATGGGAATTTTAAATAAAGACGAAGTTAAGATTTCTAAAAGGCCTGTACCAGTGAAATTTGACACTTTATATTCAGAAAAAGAAACTGAATATAAAAATGTAAGATATACACCAAATTTACAAAGGCCAATAACTATAATTGACCCAGAAACAACTGAAGAAGTAAAGCCAGTGCTTTACTTTGATAAAGAAACTAATGAAGTTAGAGGAAAATGTAAATTAAAACCATATAAATCTTATTTCGCATTTGAAGTAAGGGATGATAGTTAGGGGGAACTTATTAATGAGTGACAAAAAAGGAGCTACAAGTGGAGCTGTGATAATAGCAGGTATGGAGTTTGAAACAGATGAAAGAAACAAAGTAAAACCAGAAGGAAAAGTAGAAATAAAAGGAATACAACCAGGTGAACCAACAATTTCTATTCCACTAGTACCAAATAAGGAAAGAGAAGAAGTTAGAGACTAGTTGAAACACAAGAAAAGGTGAGTTTTATATGAATTATAAAGTAGAAAAGGTTTTAAAAGATAGTAAAAAATACATAATAGTTTTCTTAATACTATGGCTAGTGATAGACATAGTATTAATTGCGCCTATTGCGGTATCAATAGCAAGTGCAACAAATGACGGTAAAGTAAGCATGGAAATATTTTTTGATAATTTCTTTAAAGAATTAACAAGCTTTACATCTATTTTCAAAGTATTCAATTCAGCTACAATAGCAATTTTTGGGAAGGCCACATTATGGATGACTTTAATAGTTGGAATATGTATAATGATAGGAATGATAAAATCAAAACCTAAAAACGAATTTACAGATATTGAGCACGGTTCAAGTGATTGGTCTGAAGGCGGAGAGCAATATAGAATATTAAGCAGAAAATCAGGAATCATATTGGCAGAAAATAACTACTTGCCAGTAGATAAAAGAGGAAACGTAAACGTATTGGTAGTAGGACGGTTCAGGTTCTGGTAAATCTGCATCATATTCAATACCAAATGCATATCAAAAATTAGGTTCATATGTATTTACAGACCCAAAGGGTGAATTGTATGATAAAACAGCTGGATACCTTAGACAACAAGGATATAACATAAAAATATTAAATCTAGTAAATCCAGAAAATAGTGATGGATACAATCCATTATTTCATATAAAAAACAATATAGATGTAGACATTATTGCAAACACAATTGTTAAAGGTCAACAGTCTGAAGGAAAGCCATCAGACCCATTTTGGGAAGATATGGGAGAAATGCTATTAAAAGCATTGATTTATTATTTAATGGCAGCAAGGCCAAGAGAGGAACAGAACTTAGCTTCTTGTGCTGAATTGGTAAGAGCTGCAAACAATAATGGAGGAAGCAACCTTCTTACAGACCTTATGAACGAATTGCCTTTCGACCATCCAGCTAGAATGAATTACAAATCAATAGAAATAGCATCAGAAAAAACATATTCATCAATACTAAGCACATTACAATCAAAATTAGGAAAATTCGATTCAGAGGAAATTGCAAATGTTACTTCTACAAACACTATAGATTTCGAAGAACTAGCAACACAAAAAACAGCATTATATGTTGTTTCGTCAGATACACATACAGCATATAATTTCTTATTAACAATATTCTTTGCTCAAATGATACAGCATTTGTATGATTTTGCAGATAAGCAACCAGATGGCAAATTGCCAGTGCCAGTATTCTTTATACTAGACGAGTTTGCAAATATAGGTCAAATACCAGATTTCGATAAGAAAATATCTACAAGTAGAAGTAGAAAAATTTCATTTAGCGTTATATTGCAGAACTTAGACCAATTAAAAGCAGTGTATGAAAAATCTGCAGAAACAATAATTGGTAACTGTGATACACACGTATTTTTAGGAAGTAATTCACCAGAGACTTGTGAATATTTTTCAAAACAATTGGGAGAGAAAACAATTTCTAGAGATAGTAAATCGGTAAATAAAGATAAACAACATCATAAGCAAGGCTATAGCGAATCAGACCAAATAATGGCAAGAGCATTGATGACACCAGATGAATTAAGAAGAATGGACAATGATTTGTGTATAATTTTTGAAAAAGGATTAAAACCAGTTAAGGCAAAAAAATATTATTATTTTGAAAAGCCTATGGCAAGAGACTTATCAAGAAATGTAATAAGCCATAATGAATTTGATGCTGGAGTAAGAGGAGAATGGAGAAAATTCAATCCTTATAATCCATACAAGGCAGGAAACGAAAATAAAAAAGAACAAGATTTAAGAGTGGAATCTTTGGATGACTTATTTGAAGAAGATGATAACAAAAAAGAGGTTAAACAAGAAGCTCCTGTGTTACCAATGGAAGAAAATACTCAGCAGGAAGAAGAATTATTTAGCGAAGATTTGCAGAAACAGCTAGAAGCAAAATTTGATGAGCTTTTTGGACCAATAGATGATAATAACGAATAACTACTTTCACAGTAGTTATTTTTTTAAAGAAAAATAACAAACAAATGTTTTTAAAACTATTGACTATGAAAAAAGAGTATGATATAAAAATACATAGTGAGGAAAGTGATAATATGAAATTTTTACACATGGCAGATATGCATTTAGATAGCCCATTTGCAACTTTGGCAGGCAAAGAAGGCCTTTCGCAAGAAAGAAGATTAGAACAAAGGAAAGTAATGAAAGATATAGTGGAATATATAAAAAACAATAATATTCCATATTTATTCATTGCAGGAGATTTATACGAGCAAGAGTATATTAGAAAATCAACTATAGAATATATAAACGATTTGTTTAAGCAAATACCTGATACTAAAATATTTATAACTCCGGGAAATCATGACCCATATATAAATAATTCTTTTTATAAAACATTTAATTGGAACGATAATGTTCACATTTTTACAGATAAGCTAGAAAGAATAGAATTAGAAGAAGCTGATATATATGGTTATGGATTTAACGATTTTTATATGGAAAATAAATACGAGAATATCAAAATAGAAAATCCAGATAAAATAAATATCTTAATAACTCACGGAAGTGTAGATGGTGGGAATGATGAGAATAGGAAATATAATCCTATGAACAGCAGAATTTTGAAAAACATGGGGTTCGATTATGTTGCGTTGGGGCACATACACAAGCTTAGTTATCAAGATTATGACAACCAAAAAATAATATATCCAGGCTCAACAATTTCACTAGGATTTGATGAACTTGGAAAGAGAGGATATATTTTAGCAGATATAGAAAAAAACTCTATGAAATTAGATTTTATAGAGTCAAAATCTAAAACTTTTGAAGAAAGAAAACTTGATTTAACTAACATAAATTCTGTGGAATCTTTATTGGAAGCTATAGAAAAATTGGATTTAGATGAAGCAAAATTTTATAAAATCTTGCTAGTTGGAAAAAGAAATTTTGAAGTAAATCCATATGAGCTAGCTAAAATAATAAAACAAGAAAATATTATAAAGATAAAAGATCAAAGTGTAATAAATTACAATATAGAAGAACTATCAAAACAAATTAATTTAAAAGGATTGTTTGCTAAAAACATTCTAAATAAAATTGAAACGCAAAACGATGAGGCAGAAAAAGAGAATTTAATGAAAGCCTTCGAAATAGGCATAGAGATATTAAACAAATAGAGGTGAAATTGTTGAAAATCAATAATATTAAGATAAATTCTTATGGAAATATACACGATAAAGAAATTAAATTTATAGATGGAATAAATATAATAAAAGGAAAAAACGAAAGCGGAAAATCTACTATTTTAAATTATATAGTTAGTATGTTTTATGGAATATCAAAAAACAAAGATGGAAACAAACTATCAGATTACGAAAAATATAAACCTTGGAGAGGAGAAGATTTTTCTGGAAAAATAGAATATAATTTAGATTCTGGAGAAAAGTTTGAGGTATTTAGAGATTTTAATAAAAAAAATCCACAAATATACAACGAAAATTATGAAAACATATCTGATAAATATAATGTAAATAAAAAAGATGGAAATCAATTTTTTCTTATGCAAACAAATGTAGAAAAACCAATGTATTTATCAACTGTTGTATCTACACAGCAAGATGTAAGGCTAGACGAAAAAAATCAAAATATGCTAGTTCAGAAAATAACTAATTTAGCTGGAACGGGAGAAGATAATGTTTCGTATAAGAAAGCTGTTACAAAGCTGCAGGAAAAAATAAGAGACGAAATAGGTACAAGCAAAACATCTTTAAAGCCAATAAACATAGCTCAAAATCAACTAAACAATATTGAAATGGAAATAAAGAAAATAGAGCCTTATGAAAACGAAAAATACAGTATAGACGAAGAAAAAAATAAGGCAAAAAAAGAGGTAGAAAGTCTTGAAAATGAGAAAAAATTAGCTGTAGATTTAAAGGCTATATATGAAGAGCAAAATACAACGATTCAAGAATTAGAATTAAAGAAAAAAGACAAAACAGATAATTTGTATAACTTAAACATTTTACAAGACAAAGAAAAAACATATGAAAAGAGCAAAGAAGAAATATTAAAGAATCTTCAAGAAGCAGATGAAATAAAGAAAGCAAAAGAGGCAGAGTTTGAGAATTTAGTAGAAAAAGAGGAACCTAAAAAAAGAGAAAATAATTCTGTTTTCTTTATTATAGAATTGCTATTAATTATTTTACTAATTTTAAATGTATTCTTTATAAAATTAAACGTAATTAATATTTGTTCTGCAGTAGTAATTTTATTAACATTTGTAATACACATAATAAAAGTTAGTCAATTAAAAAATAAGAATAAAAAAATATTAGCAGAAAATGCTAGAAAGTTAGAACAACAAAGAGAGTCATTAGCACGCAAAATTCAAGAAGTAGATTCAGACATACAATTATTACAAAATGAAGAAAAAAGTAACAATGAAGAATTATCAATGGCTAAAGGAAAGATAGAATTACTTGCTAAAAAAATAAATGAAGAGATAGCATCAATAGGAGATATGGAAGAGAAATTAAAGAATAATTTGAATACATCAAAGGAAATTCTAGAAGAAAAATATAATCAAGAAATAGGTGCCTTTAGACTTGCTGAAATATTGGGAACAAAAAATATTAATTATGAATTACAATCAATAGAAAACAAATTAAATACAAGTGTTTTAAAATTAAAAACTCTTGAAATAGAAGAGAAAAATATATTGCCACAGCTAGAGAAATTAATAGTATTAAAAGAGAAGCAAGTTTCAACTAATGAAAGAATAGAAGAATTGAAACAGTATCAAAAAATAATAAATATAGCTTTAGAAAATTTATCAGAAGCGTATGAAGAAATGAAAACAACAATTACTCCAAAATTCACACAGAATTTATCGCAAAATATGTCTAAAATATCGAATGGCAAATATGATAAAGTTTCTATAAATGATGAAACTGGTATGATAGTTGAAAATAAAAATGGAGAGTATGTGGAGGCTTATAAATTAAGTACTGGAACAATAGATCAATTATATTTATCTTTAAGATTATCGATGATTGATGAGATATCCAAAGAGAAATTA
The DNA here is from genome assembly GCA_934122115.1 of uncultured Clostridia bacterium. Taxonomy (GTDB): domain Bacteria; phylum Bacillota; class Clostridia; order TANB77; family CAG-508; genus UMGS1901. The sequence continues at coordinate 66,394 of CAKOVU010000007.1, forward strand.
CCAATAATTTTAGATGAAACATTTGCATATTTTGATGATGAAAGAATAAAAAACGTTCTAGAATATGTAATAAATGATTTGAAAGAACGCCAAACAATAATATTTACATGTTCAAACAGAGAAATAGAAATTTTAAAAGAATTAAAACTAAATTATAATTTAATAGAAATATAAAACAAGATGAAATTGTAAATGATTTTTGTTTTATGAAACAGGATGTGTCTAAAAAGATGCATCCTTATTTTCGTAAAAAATGAAAATAACACTTGCAACAAACAAAACAGATTGTTATAATGAGTACGAAACCAAAAATAACAAACCGTTTTATTATTTCTTTAAGTTATATACTTAACGAAGCTATATATCAAAAATTATATTACCAAAATCCTTGTATTTCAAGCAAAAAATCGAAAAAGTGATTTTTTTATTTTTTACTTATTGAAAACACTTTTGAAAAAGTACTAAATCTCTGAAAGTTAGTTGTCTCAAAAGCTAGGGCAATATTTTTTTAGAAAATTTACTTCTTTAAGTATATAACTTAAAGAAAAGGGGAATAATAAAATAAATCATAGAAACAAAGGAGAAAGAAGGG
>CAKOVU010000008.1:0-61960 GCA_934122115.1 uncultured Clostridia bacterium
GCAGTATCACTATTTTTATCATAATCAATAGAACATTCAGCAAATATATCAGTAATTTTTTGATAAAACATTCTCTCGCTTGTACGAATTAATTTAATTCTTTCAAGTAATCTTTTAAAATACTCTTGATCAGATTTTTTTGCTTTTAAAAATCTTTCATCATTTAAGGCAAAACCTTGAACCATATAATCTTTAATTATTTTATTTGCCCAAGTTCTAAATTTAATTGCTTTTTTAGAATTAACTCTAAATCCTATGGAAATAACCATGTCCAAATTATAATATGAATAAACTCTTTTAACTTCACGTGTTCCTTCTATTTGAACTTGTGCAATTTTTGCACAAGTTGTATTTTCGTTTAGTTCTTCATCTTTATATATATTATTAATGTGTCTTACAATTCCACTTCTATCAATATTAAAAAGTGTTGCTAACGCTTCTGTATTTAGCCATACATCTTCATTTTCTAATAGCACTTCTACTTTTATATTGCCTTCTTCATCATTATAAAATAAAATGTTCTTTTCATTTCCAATTACTTTATTATCCATGATCGTCCCCTCCTTTTGTTTTTTCGCGAACATTTGTATTGTATCATATATGCCAATAGGTTTCAATCTTTTTATGAACAAAATTCAACCATTTAATCAAACATAATAAAATAGAGTATATCTATTGAATACACCCTATTCATTCCTTATTTTACGCGTTTTTCCCACAACAATTCTTATATTTTTTCCCCGAACCACATGGGCATGGGTCATTTCTTCCTATTTTTGGTTCTTCGTTTACAACAGTTTTGTTCATTCCGCCTTCTTTTTCGGAAATGTTTCCATCAACTAGGTTGATTGCTGTATCTTCAAGTCCAGCTCCTGTTATTTGTGTTGTTTGAGTTCTTTGAACCTGTCCTTCTTTTTTACGGATGTTTAATAGAATTTTTACCACGTCTGTTCTAATGTCTTCAATCATATCATCAAACATTTCTGAACCTTCTATTCTATATTGAACAACTGGATCTTTTTGACCATATCCACGAAGCCCTATACCCTTTTTCAATTCATCCATATTATCTATATGATCCATCCATTTTTGGTCAACAATCTTAAGCATTACAACTCTCTCAAGTTCTCTTAAATTATCTTCACCAATTTCATTTTCTTTTGCTTCGTATACATTATGAGCTTTTGTTATTATCTCTTCAATTATCTTATCTTTGTCAAGATTTTCATCTTTTAATGAATCAATTTGGTCAATTCCTAATGTTGTTTGAATATCTTGTGCTAAAGCCTCTCTATTTGTAGGCTCACCCTCTGTTATATAGCTATTTACAATATTTTCTATAACAGAATCAATCATATGTGATATGTTGTCTTTAAGATTTTTTCCGTCTAATACTTCTCTTCTTTGTTGATATATAACAGTTCTTTGGACATTCATTACATCATCATATTGAAGTACATTTTTTCTAATGCTGAAGTTTCTTCCTTCAACTTTCTTTTGAGCACTTTCAACTGCTCTTGATATTGCCTTTGCTTCTATTGGCATATCTTCATCTGCACCTAAAGTATTAAATACTCTTGTAATAAGATCTCCACCAAAGATTTTCATTAAATCATCATCAAGTCCAATGTAAAATCTTGATTCACCAGGATCTCCTTGACGACCACTACGGCCACGTAACTGGTTGTCAATTCTTCTTGATTCGTGTCTAGAAGTACCAATTATTTTTAGTCCTCCAGCATCAATAACTTTTTGCTTCTCATCTTTTATTTTCTCTGAATATTTATCTTCTAATTCTTGGAATTTAGCTCTTGCATCTAGTATTCTCTTGTCATCTGTAGCATTGTGAGCTGTAGCATCTTCAATCTCTTCATCTGAATATTTTAGCTTTCTCATTTCTTCTTTTGCTAAATATTCACTGTTTCCTCCAAGCATAATATCTGTACCACGTCCTGCCATGTTTGTGGCAATAGTAACAGCACCAAATTTACCAGCTTGTGCTATGATTTGTGCTTCTTTTTCATGATACTTAGCATTTAATACTTCATGTGGTATTCTTGCTTTATCTAATAGCTTGCTTAATTTTTCAGATTTATCAATAGAAACTGTACCAATCAGAACTGGTTGTCCTTTTTTATGGCTTTCTTCTACCTCTTTTATTACTGCTCTATATTTTGCATCTTCATTTTTATAAATTACATCATTGTAGTCTTTTCTTACCATTGGTTTATTAGTTGGAATTTCTACAACGTCTAACTTATAAATCTCTTGGAATTCATCTTCCTCTGTCATTGCAGTACCAGTCATACCTGATAATTTTTCATACATTCTAAAATAATTTTGGAATGTAATTGTTGCTAATGTCTTAGATTCATCATTTACTTTTACGTGTTCTTTAGCTTCAATAGCTTGATGTAAACCATTGTTGTATCTTCTACCATACATAATTCTTCCAGTGAATTCATCTACAATAAGTACTTCACCATCTTTTACTATGTAATCTTTTTCATTCTTCATTATCCCATTTGCATGTAATGCTTGGTTTACTGCGTGAACTAATTCTGAATTTTCTAAATCATTAAAGTTTTCTAGATTAAATTCTTTTTCAGCTTTCTCTATACCCTTTTGAGTTAATGTTGCTGATTTAGCTTTTAAATCTACTATATAGTCATATTTTTCATTATCTTCTGCTTGTTCGTAATCTTTATCATTTTCTTCGATTATAACTTTTGAAGATAGTTTCTTTACAAATGCATCAGCCTTCTTATATAAGTTTGAAGATTGCGCACCTCTACCAGAAATGATAAGTGGTGTACGTGCTTCATCTATTAAAATACTATCTATCTCATCGACTATTGCATATTTCAATTTTCTTTGTACTAATTGGTTTTTATAAATAACCATATTATCTCTTAAGTAGTCAAAGCCAAACTCATTATTAGTTCCATATGTAACATCACAAGCATATGCAGCTTGCTTCTCTGCTGGTTTCATTCCACTGATTACCAAACCTACAGATAAACCTAAAAATCTATATAGGTTTCCCATCCATTCACTATCTCTTTTTGCTAGGTAATCATTTACTGTTATAACATGGACTCCTTCTCCTGTTAATGCATTTAAATATACTGGAAGAGTAGCTACTAATGTTTTTCCTTCTCCAGTTTTCATTTCTGCGATTCTGCCTTGATGAAGAATTATACCACCGATTAATTGCACATCAAAATGTCTCATTCCAAGAACTCTTTTAGAAGCTTCTCTAACTACTGCAAAAGCTTCAGGTAATATTTCGTCTAATGTTTTCCCATTAGCTAATTGCTCTTTGAAATAAGCTGTTTTTGCTGTTAATTCTGAATCAGATAATTTTTCCATTTCAGGCTCTAATTCATTTATTTTCTTTATTGTAGGCATTAACCTTTTTACTTCTTTCTCGCTATATGTTTTAAATAGTCCCATTAAATTTCATCCTTTCGATTAAAACGTTTTATACTTTGTTATTATATTACGAAAACTTTCTTTTAGCAAGTAATTTGATAAAAATAATGCCTATTGTTTATTACAGTATATTAGTTGTTGCAACATACCCTGCCGAAGGTGGATAAACATACTCCTCACTTGGAATTGTAGTCTCTGTGATCTTCTCAATTTCTATAACTGGAATTGTACCATGGTAATCTCCTTTTGTTATTGTTCCTTCTATCTCTACCCAACACCCCGTTTTATATTTATCTGCATTATTTAGATGGCACAAAAAACCCACAACAACAGCTTGAAGGTCTGGAGAGACTATCATTTCTCTTGCTAATACAAATTGCTCATCTGAGAAATCATAAAGCCTATACACAAATCCTGTAAATTTTATTTTAGTCCCAACATAACTATCTAAATTACCATGAACTGTTTTTAATACATTAGTAAAATTATTAGCTGAGATTGCTGTTACTTCTTCCTGCTTATTTTCTTTTTCATTCATATTTTTACTATTAAACACTTTAACACATCCAATTCCTAGCATAATTAATATAAGAATACATAAAATTGAAAAAACAACCTTAAAAAGCATCTTCGAATTTAATTTCATATTACATACAAACATGTCTATCCTCCACTATTTATTTTATTAAATAGTATGAGGTATTATATGTTTTTATGCTTAGTATTCCCTCGAAAAAATTGTTTTTATTATGCCTTTATCTAATATCGCACTGAAGACATTTTTTAGTATAATCAATGCTATTGGACCAATAAATAACCCTATTACACCTATCAATTTGAATCCTGTGTACATGGCAATTAACGTAAATATTGGGTGAATTCCAATATGATTTCCTACTATCCTTGGCTCTATTAATTGCCTAACTATAGACATTACAATCCATAATCCTAATATAGAAATCCCTAATTTTATATCACCATTAAAGCCTTCTATTATAGCCCACGGAACCATTACTGTGCCAGAGCCAAAAATTGGCAATGCATCTACAAACCCAATTGCCACTGCATACAAGAGTGGATACTTTACATTTAATCCAACAAAATGAAAAATATATAAACCAACTAATGAAACTATAAACGAAATTATTATAAGTGTTGCTTCTGCTTTAAGATATCCCCCTAAAACTTTTACTAAATCTTTAAGGTGTCTATATAATTTTTTTACCCAAACTTCTGGTAGATGATGTTCAAGTTGGTCTATCATATATACTTTATCAGTACACATGAAATACAAAGCCAAAAATGTAACAGATAAATAAATTCCAATTGTTGGAATTGAAGTAATAAAATTAAGTAATGCTTTTATAATATTTTGTAATTCTGCAGCTAATGTATTTAGTAAATCCTTTGAAGAGCTTTCTATTGCTGATAAAACGGTATCTGGAATATTCAAATTCTTTATATTTATATGGGCTATCATATCCTGTATTTTTTTTGTTGTGATTTCCACATATTCATTTATATTGTTTAAGAGTGCAGAACCTTCTGAAATAAGTGAACTCACTGCCCAAGCAATTAGCCCTATTATAATTCCTATTATAAATATAATAACCACTATTGAACTCTGTTTTCTTTTTAACTTAAGTTTTCTCATCAAAAATCTTATTAGTGGCTCTAGCATTAAAGAAATAATAAAGGCTACTAAAAACGGCATATAAAAAGATGCCAATTTTACGCCAAAATACAATATAACAAATGTAAATATAATTATTAATAACTTTCTTACTACTCTTGTCCAATAATGAAAATCTATTACCATATGTACCCCCTATTTATTTTATTTAAAAAACAAATAAATATTCACAAAATCTAACAAATATGTAAAAAGGAGGAGCTTTAAAGCATCCTCCTTTTATTACTATTCTGCATTTTTATTATCGCAACCGCAAATTCCTTCTACTGTTTTGCATAAGTCCTCTTGATTTATATTATCATTGGCTGCCAAATCTCCTAAAGTTAGTATTCCTATTATCTTTCCATTATCCACTACAGGAACTCTCCTTATTTGTTCATTTACCATTATCTTTTCTGCAGTCTTAATGTCCTCGTTGCATTCACAGCAGTGAACTTTCGTAGTCATAATATCACTTACTTTGGTCTTGCAAGAATCCTTGTCACAAGCAACATCTCTTAATAAAATGTCTCTATCTGTGATAATTCCAACAACAGTATTATTGCAATCACATACTGGCATGCAGCCTACATGATTATCACACATTAATTTTGCACAGTCTTTTACACTACAATCCGGCTTTACTGTAGTAACATTGCCACACATACAATCTTTTACTTTCATCTATATATCCACCTTTCAAATTTATTTATAATATTATTATGCTCATTTTATTTTTGGATATACAGAGTCATTTTAGTTATTGTAAATTGTTAAAATTTGTAATGTTTAATTTTGGTATTTTTTTATTTGTTGACTCACTTTCTGGAATTCCAGCATATGGATTCATATATGGATTTTTTCCTGCGAATATGTTTCTATCAAAATCCTCCATAATATTTATTCTCTCATTAGATTTATAGTTTAATACATTTCTCATGTATTCCTCATAACTTCTATACATTAGCCATAACCTCCCTTTATACATTATATGCAAATAAATGGGAGTGCCACTAATTATCAATATTTTTTATTTAAGTTTATTTACTAATTCCTTGAAAATATTTCCTCTTTCTTCAAAGTTTTTAAAAGCATCAAAGCTCGCGCTTGCTGGTGATAGTAATACTACGTCTCCGCTTTTTGCTTTATTTTGTGCCATTTTTACAGCTTCCTCCATGTTCTCGCAATGAACAATTTCAATTTTTTTATTTTCTGTTTTTAATGCTTGTATTGTAGCTTCTTCTATTTTAGGTGCAGTAGGTCCCGTTAATATTAATGTTCCAACATGTCTAGCTATGGCTTTGCCTACTTCTTTATAGTCTAATCCTTTATCTGATCCTCCTGCTAACAATACAATATTTTCTTCAAATGAATTTAGTCCTGCAATTGTGCTTGCTGGGCTTGTGCCTATTGAATCATTATAGTATTTTACTCCTGCTAGCTCTCTCACAAATTCAAGTCTATGCTCTACCCCATTAAATTCTTTAATAGCTTCTATTTGAGTTTCCATATCTGTAAGTGAGCTTGTAGCAGCTAATGCGGCACATATATTTTCATAATTATGTACCCCTCTTAGTTTAATATCTTGCCTCTTTAATACTTCTGTGAAAACTCCATCTTTGCAATATTTAATAGTTTCACCTTTTCTATCATAGATATATCCGTTATTTAAATTTTCTCTACTACTAAAGAATATTACATTGCCTTTTGCCTCTTTTGCAAAATTGCATGTTATTTCATTGTCTTTATTTAATACTACTATTCCATCTTCTGATTGATATTTAAATATGTTTTTTTTAGCTTCTTGATATTCTTCATATGATTTATGAATATTCAAGTGATCCGGATATACATTTGTTACAACTGCTATGTTTGGACTTATTTCCATATTCATTAATTGAAAACTACTTAATTCTAATATTACAACATCATCAGGTTTCATTTCTGCTATTTTTGTAAAAATAGGCTTTCCGATATTTCCCCCTAAGAAACAATTATATCCAGCTTTTTTTAGTATTGCATATATTATTGAAGTTGTTGTAGTTTTTCCTTCTGTTCCAGTAATTCCAACAATTTTGCAAGGTGCCAATTTTAGAACCATTTCTATTTCTGATGTAAGCATTGCTCCTTGTTCTACTGCTTTTTCTATCTCTGGTTTATTAGGCATACAGCTTGGTGATCTAAATATAATATCGTAATTCTTTAATTTTTCAAGATTAGCTTCGTCTATCTCTACTTCATATCTATAATTATTTATTTTTTCCATAATATCATCAGATAAAGGCTTTTTATCAAATACTGTCACTTGTGTATTTGTTTTGTAAAAGTAATCTAATAGAGGAATATTGCTAACCCCCATACCTATTATCGCTACTTTTTTGCCCTCTAAAAATTTATTGAATTCTAATAATTTTTTATTCTCAAAATTCATTTTTATCACTTCCTTATTCTTTTATATATTTCCATTGCCGATTCTTTTGGACTATTACAATTAGTTACATCTACTTCTATAGTATTCTCATATTTTTTATAATATCCTGCTTTTTCTTGCAATTTATCTCTTTCCAAAATATGTTCCTTTAATTTTTCCATACTTATATTAGTATTCTTATATTGTATAGCTTTTCTTTCAATTCTTTTTTCTAAATCTGCCACTATAAAGAAATGATAATCCAAATTTGGATATATATTCACTAAATCTCTGCCAGATATTATTATATTAAATTTCTGTTTTAATTCATCAATTAGTTTTCTAGCAAATGCATATAGCTTTGTATTATCTGCATGCATTGCAACATTTGAAACTGCCATAGATGCTTCGTCAGATTGCAAATCGTCTTCATCTATTTTTTCATTTCCTACATAAACTACACTTTCAAAGTTTTCTATTTTTATGTTAACATGCAGCATATCCATTAGTTTTTTAATATCTAAGTTCTCATTTTGTTTTTCTGTAAGTTGCGCTAGATTAATTCCAGATTTTTTTATTGCTACAATTATTCCTCTATATAAATTTCCTCCATGTAATATTATACTATTTGGAATTAATTTTTGTAGTTCTCTACATAATGATGTTTTCCCAGCTCCAACTAATCCTTCTATTCCTATTGTTATATTATCCATATTAGATCTCCTTTGCTTATGTTATTTTTCTAAATATTTTGCCAAAAATTTGCCTGTATAGCTCTTTTCATTTTTCACTATTTGCTCAGGTGTACCCACACACAAAATAGTTCCACCATTATCTCCACCTTCCGGTCCTAAATCAATTATATGATCACAAGTTTTTATTAAATCCAAATTATGTTCAATTACAATAATGGTATTTCCTGTGTCAACTAATCTTTGTAAAATGTTTACTAATTTATGCACATCTGCTATATGCAAACCTGTTGTTGGCTCATCCAATATATATAAAGTTTTTCCTGTCGCCTTTTTTGAAAGTTCTGTAGCAAGTTTTACACGTTGTGCTTCTCCACCAGATAAGGTTGTTGATGGCTGTCCTAATTTTATATATCCTAAGCCAACATCATATAAAGTTTGTATTTTAGATTTTATTTTAGGAATTTTATCAAAGAATTCTAAAGCTTCTTCCACGGTCATGTCTAAAACATCGTATATTGATTTTCCTTTATACTTTACCTCTAAAGTTTCCTTGTTATATCTTTTTCCATGGCAGACTTCGCATGGTACATAAATATCTGGCAAGAAGTGCATTTCAATTTTTAATACACCATCACCATTGCAGGCCTCACATCTTCCCCCTGGTACATTAAAGCTGAATCTTCCTTTGTCATATCCACGAACCTTTGATTCATTCATTTCAGCAAATATATCTCTTATAGTGTCAAATACACCTGTGTATGTTGCTGGATTTGAGCGTGGGGTCCTTCCTATTGGTGATTGATCTATATTTACAATTTTATCTATATTTTCAAGTCCTTTTACTTCTTTACATTTACCTGGCTTTTCTGTTGAACCATTTAATTCTCTTGCTATTGTTTTATACAAGATTTCATTTACCAATGTTGATTTTCCTGAGCCAGAAACACCTGTAACGCAAATAAATTGTCCTAATGGAAATTTAACGCTTATATTTTTTAAATTATGTTCTGTTGCTCCTATTACTTGTATTGATTTTCCATTTGATTTTCTTCTATGTTTTGGAACCGTTATCTGCTTTCTTCCACTTAAATAATCACCTGTTATTGATCCCTTTGTATTCTTAATTTCTTCTGCAGTTCCTTGCCCTATAACATATCCACCATGCACCCCTGCACCTGGTCCAATATCTATAATTTGGTCTGCTGCATACATAGTGTCTTCATCATGTTCTACTACTAATACAGAATTTCCTAAATCTCTCAATTTCTTTAAAGTTGCTATTAATTTATCATTATCTCTTTGATGTAATCCTATACTTGGTTCATCCAATATATATAATACACCTGTTAGTCCTGCTCCTATTTGTGTTGCTAAACGTATACGTTGAGCTTCACCACCAGATAAACTTCCTGCAGGTCTAGATAAGGTTAAATATTCCAATCCAACGTCTATTAAGAATTGTAATCTCTTATTTATCTCTATTAAAATTTGGTTAGATATCATAGCTTGAGTTGGTGTTAAATCTAAAGAGTTTAAATATTCTTTAATTTCATTTATTGGCATATCAGTTAATTCATTTATATTTTTATTTCCAACTTTAACAGATAAGCTTTCCTTTTTTAATCTAGCTCCATGGCAAGCTAAACAAGGTGACTCACTCATATACATTTCGTAGAAAGCTCTCATTCCATTTGACTTTGTTTCATTATGTCTTCTCTCTAATGTAGGAATAACGCCTTCAAATGGAGAAGAATATTTTCTTGTACCTGCTAATGAAGTATATTCAAAATCTATTACCTCATCACCTGTACCATATAATATTTTGTTTAAAAAGTCACGTGGAAGTTTCTTTATTGGCACTCCTTTAATCTTTACTCCATAATGTTTGGCAACACTCTCAAAATACATCTTTGCCATAGTATCGCCCTTTTTCATAGTGCTAGCCCCAAAAGCCTTTACTCCATCATATAAGGTTTTAGTTTTATCAGGGATTATCAAATCCTCATCTATTCTCATTAAATAGCCAATACCTGTACATTCTGGGCATGCACCAAATGGATTATTGAAAGAAAACATTCTTGGTGTTAATTCTTCAAAGCTAATTCCGCAATCAACACATGCATAGTTTTGACTGTATATTTTTTCTTCTCCGCCAACAACATCTATTGTTACTAAATTATTAGCATGTTTCATAGCTATTTCAACAGACTCTGTTAATCTTGAACGAATACCATCTTTGATTACTAATCTATCTACTATTAAATCTACATTATGTTTTTTCTTTTTATCTATATTTATTTCATCTTCGCCTATTTCATAAATCTGCCCATCTATTCTTGCTCTAACAAACCCGTCTTTTTGATATTCCTCTAATTGTTTTACGAATTCTCCTTTTCTTCCTCTAACAACTGGGGCTAAAACTTGTATTTTTGTACCTTCTTCCAATTGAAGAATATTATCTATAATTTGGTCTATAGTTTGCTTCTCAATCTTCTTACCACAATTTGGGCAATATGGTGTTCCAATTCTAGCATATAATAAACGAATATAATCATATATTTCTGTAACTGTTCCTACAGTAGAACGTGGATTTCTTGAAGTAGTTTTTTGGTCTATTGATATGGCTGGTGATAATCCTTCAATAGATTCTACATCTGGTTTTTCCATCATTCCAAGGAATTGCCTTGCATAGCTTGATAAACTTTCTACATACCTTCTTTGACCTTCTGCATACAGTGTATCAAATGCAAGCGAAGACTTTCCTGAGCCAGATAAACCAGTTATTACAACTAGCTTATCCCTTGGAATTGTTAAATTTATGTTCTTTAAATTATGCTCTTTTGCGCCTTTTATAATAATATTTTCATTCATTATTTTCATTCCTCATAATTATTAATTTTCATCGTTATTATATCACATTATATTAAAATGTTACAATATATTTCATTTTATTACAATTATTTCATAATTATTTTTTATATGAAATATTGTTAAAAGTACTTGCTAAAAAATTCTTTTATATGTATATTATTCATTAGCAATTATTTAAACATAAAACAAAGGGGTAATAGAAATGGGATATATTAATGTTTATACAGGACCTATGAAATGTGGCAAAAGCCAGAGAATTTTCAACGAATTAAAAAGGCAATTAATTGCTGGTAAAGATGTAAAAGTATTTAAACCTTTAATTGATGATAGGTCTGGTATTAATGTAATCTCTACTAGAGCAGGAAACAGTATAAAAGCTAATTGTATAAAGGATATATCTGAATTAAAAAACTATAAAGCAGATATATTTTTTATTGACGAATTTCAATTTTTGGATGGCAATGTTGATATAATCCAAGACATGGCTGCAAAAGGAAAAAAATTCTTTATCGCCGGCTTAAATCTAACTTCTGAACGTAAACCATTTGGGAAAATGGGTGATCTAATGTGTATTGCCGATAATGTTGAAATTATGACATCAGTCTGTGAAGTTTGTAAATGTGATAATGCTATTTTTTCTTATTATAAAGGAGAAAAAAATGATGATATATTAATTGGTGACAGTGAATACGTTCCTGTATGTAGGGACTGTTATTCAAAATTATCTAGTAAAGAAATCTCCTTAAATAAGTTGAAGCGTAAATCTGGCACTGCTCCAACTCTAGGAAAATTGCTTGTTAATGATTTTTCTTATCAATATCATTTCTAAATAAAAGAGGTATATACAAATTATTCCCTTGTATATACCTTTTTATTATTTAAAATTCTAATTTTTTATTAATCCATTCTTTTACTTCGTCTATAGAAACTCTTACTTGTTCCATTGTATCTCTATCTCTAATAGTAACCATATTATCCTCTAGTGTATCAAAATCTATTGTTATACAATAAGGAGTTCCTATTTCATCTTCTCTTCTATATCTTTTTCCTATACTTCCTGCCTCATCATAATCACACATGAATTCTTTTGAAAGCATTTCATATACTTCTTGAGCCTTATCTGATAATTTTTTAGAAAGTGGCAATATTGCTGCTTTGTAAGGTGCCAAGGCTGGATGCAAATGCAATACAACTCTTGAATCACCTTCGCCTAAATCTTCTTCTTCATAACTATTGCATAAGAAAGCTAAAGCTACTCTGTCGCAGCCTAAAGATGGCTCTATTACATATGGAGTATACTTTTCGTTTGTTTCTGGTTCTTGGTACATTAAATCTTGTTTAGAATGTTCCATGTGTCTTGTTAAATCGTAATCAGTTCTATCTGCTATTCCCCATAATTCTCCCCATCCAAAAGGGAATGAAAATTCTATATCAGTTGTAGCTTTACTATAAAATACAAGTTCTTCTGGGCTGTGATCTCTTAAACGAATGTTTTCTTCTTTCATACCTAATTTCAATAAGAATTTTTTACAAAATTCTTTCCAATAACCAAACCATTCTAAATCAGTTCCTGGTTTACAGAAGAATTCTAATTCCATTTGTTCAAACTCACGAGTTCTAAATGTGAAGTTTCCTGGTGTTATTTCATTTCTAAATGCTTTACCTATTTGTGCAATTCCCATAGGCATTTTTCTTCTAGTTGTTCTAAGCACATTTTTAAAATTAACAAATATTCCTTGTGCAGTTTCTGGTCTAAGGTAAATTTGAGAAGTTGAATCTTCTGTAACACCTTGGAAAGTTTTAAACATTAAATTAAATTTTCTTATATTAGTAAAATTAGTCTTTCCACAATCTGGACAAGGTATTTTATTTTCATTAATATAATTTAGTAATTCTTCATCAGTCCACCCATCAGCAATTATATCTTTTCCTTGCTCATGTGACCATTCTTCTATTAATTTATCTGCTCTATGTCTTGTTTTGCATTCTTTGCAATCAATAAGCGGATCGCTAAATCCTGCAACATGACCTGTAGCAACCCAAGTTTCTGGGTTCATAAATATTGCAGCATCTAAACCTACATTATATTTATTCTCTTGGATGAATTTCTTTCTCCAAGCATTTTTCACATTGTTTTTTAATTCAACTCCTAAAGGTCCATAATCCCATGTATTTGATAATCCACCATATATTTCTGATCCTGGAAATATGTATCCTCTATTTTTACATAAATTTACTATTTTATCCATACTATCTACCATATTCTTGTTCCAACTCCCTTTTTATATGTTAACTATATTATCACCTTGCAAATTGATTGTCAAGTTTTACCATTATGTACATATAACTGCTATTACAAGCATTATCTGCAATACTAACATTGCAGGCATTCCTATATAAAATCTTGCTTTCTTTGTTTTATGATGAAATATATACATTCCTGCAATTCCACCAATACTTCCTCCAATTAAAGCAAGAATAAGGAGTGTGGATTCCTTTATTCTCCAGCTCCCTTTCTTTGCTTTTTGTTTGTCTATGAACATTGCCAAAAATGATATTAGGTTCACACACAACAAATAAATTATTATATTTTTTACTGTTAATATTTTTTCCATTATTTCCTCTCTAAGCAAATAAACTCATTTGATTACTTTGGCTCATTCCTTTTAAGCATCCTGCGTTTGTTAAAATTTCTATTACAGATTTTCCTATCTTCGAACGTATTTTTAAATCATCTATCGACATAAAGTCTCCGTCATGTCTTGCAAGTTGAATCCCTTGTGCTGCAACAGTCCCCAAACCAGGAATACTGTTTAGCGGAGGTATTATTCCTTCTTCTGTAACTTTGAATTTTATAGCATCTGAGTCATATAAATCTATCGGTAAGAAGTTAAATCCTCTTTCATACATTTCAAGCACAATCTCCAAAACGCCATATGTATCTTGGTCTTTTTTAGTTGCACCTTTTCCTGCAAGCTCTATTTCCTTCATCTTATTTTTTACTCTTTCTACTCCATGGCACATAATATCACTGTCAAATGCATCTGCTCTTATTGTAAAGTAAGCTGCATAATAAGCCTTTGGCTGATGAACTTTGAACCACGCTATTCTGAATGCATTGGTTACATATGCTGCAGCATGTGCTTTAGGGAACATGTACTTAATTTTCTTACATGAACCAATATACCACTCAGGAATATTATATTCTCTCATAGTTGCTTCATGTGCTTTCCAACCTTCTGGGTCTTTAGATGGTTTTCCTTTACGAACAAATTCCATTATCTTGAATGCTTTTTGAGGAGGTAGCCCCTGTTTTATAAGATAAATCATTATATCATCTCTTGTACAAATTGCTTCATCCAGTTTTATTGTTCCTTCATCTATTAATGATTGTGCATTGTTTAGCCACACATCTGTACCATGTGATAAACCAGATATACGAATTAACTCTTCAAATGTTTTTGGTCTTGTATCTACTAACATTCCTCTAACAAACTTTGTTCCAAATTCTGGTACCCCATAGCTACCAACTTCACTATGGATTTGTTCTGGAGTAACGCCTAAAGCCTTTGTTGAGCTAAATATAGACATAGTTTCTTTATCATCCAATGGCACCTTTGTAGGGTCTATTCCTGTTATATCGTATAACATTCTTATCATTGTAGGATCATCGTGTCCTAGAATATCTAGCTTCAAAAGGTTTTGATCTATTGAGTGATAATCAAAGTGTGTTGTGATTATATCTGATGTTGGGTCATCTGCCGGATGTTGTACAGGAGTAAACTCATATATTTCTCTTCCTTTTGGAACTACTATAATTCCACCTGGATGCTGGCCTGTGGTTCTTTTTATTCCTGTGCAACCACTTGCAATTCTTATTACTTCAGCATTATTTATAGGTATTCCTCTTTCCTCATTATACTTTCTAACAAAGCCCATTGCTGTTTTTCCTGCAACAGTGCCAACTGTGCCTGCTTTAAAAGTTGTTCCTTTTCCGAAGATTACTTCTGTATATTTATGTGCTTTTGCTTGATATTCACCAGAGAAGTTTAAGTCTATATCTGGTTCCTTATCACCATTGAATCCCAAAAAGGTTTCAAAAGGTATATCAATTCCATCTTTTGCCAATTTGTGCCCACATTTTGGGCAATCTTTATCTGGCAAATCAAATCCATTTTTGTATCCATAATCTGTAAAATCTGAATACTTGCAATTTGGACATCTATAGTGTGGTGGCAATGAATTTACTTCTGTAATACCCGTCATATTTGCAACAAAAGACGATCCAACAGAACCTCTGGATCCAACTATATATCCATCTTCATTTGATTTCCATACCAGTTTTTGAGCTATAATGTACATTACGGAGAATCCATTTTTTATAATTGAGGTTAACTCTTTATCAAGTCTCTCTTCTACTATTTGTGGTAATGGGTCACCATATAAATCATGTGCTTTCTTGTATGCAATTTCTTTGATTGTTTTTTCACAATCATTAATGTATGGAGGACATTTCTCTGGAGATATTGGGCTAATTTGTTCGCACATTTCAGCTACTTTATTTGTATTAGTTACAACTACTTCGTAAGCCTTTTCCTCTCCAAGATAACTAAATTCTTGTAGCATTTCTTCTGTAGTTCTTAAGTATAATGGTGCTTGTAAGTCAGCATCTGCATAGCCCTGACCAGCTTCCAAAATTCTTCTATAAACTTCATCTTGTGGGTCCATGAAGTGAACATCGCAAGTTGCCACTACTAATTTGTCTAATTTCTCTCCTAAAGCTACAATTTTTCTATTTATATCTTGTAAAGCTTCCACATTTGGAACCACACCATTTCTTACTAAGAACATGTTGTTTCCTGTTGGTTGAATTTCCAAGTAATCATAATCATTAGCTATAGCTTCTATTTCTTCATCATCTTTGCCCATTTCTATAGCTTGATATAATTCGCCTGCTTCACAAGCACTACCTAATATTAGTCCTTCTGAATATTGTTTATATATCGATTTTAATAGTAGTGGTTTTTTGTAAAAATAATCTAAATGAGATATAGAGATCAATTTATAAAGGTTTTTAAGTCCAACGTAATCTTTTGCTAAAATAATTGCATGGAAACTTTTTAATTTTTTAATATTTACATTTTCAGAAGCTATCTTCTTCAAATCATCTAATGTTTCTACACCTTTCTCTTTTAACATATCAAGCATTACTTTAAATACTTTTACTGTTGTATCAACATCATCTAAAGCTCTGTGTGCAACAATTACTTCTATTCCTAAATTTTCAGCTATAATTCCTAATTTATATTTTTTATAATCTGGAAATAATTCTTTAGCTAGTCTTAATGTATCTAAATATGTATTATCTAAGTTTAATCCCAATTGCTTAGCATTATATTTTAAAAACCCTATATCAAAATCTGCGTTATGTGCTACTAGCACACTATCTCCCACAAACTCTAAAACTTTTGGTAAAACTTTATCTATAGTTTCTGCATCTTTTACCATGTCATCTGTTATATTTGTTACTTCTACTACCCTTTGTGGTATAGGCTTTTCAGGATTTACAAAGCATTCAAATTCATCTATTACTTCTCCATTTTTAACCTTCATTATTCCAATTTCAGTTATTTTTTCTGTTCTAAAAGATAAACCTGTTGTTTCCAAATCTAGCACACAATATGTAGTATCTAATTTTTGCCCCCTTGAGTTAGAAACTGCAGGAACTTTATCTGGTACCAAATATGCTTCAACTCCATAAATAACTTTCATGTCTGGATTGTTTACTCCTAGCATTTTATGTGCATCTGGGAATGCTTGTACACTTCCGTGGTCTGTAATCGCAATAGATTTCATTCCCCATTTCATTGCTCTTTTTATCAAGTCTTTGGCAGGTGTAATTGCATCCATTGTGCTCATTTGAGTATGCATATGTAATTCTACTCTTTTTACTTTACTTCTATCCATTCTTTCAGAGCTTTTTTCTTCAGGTTCTTCAATTATAGCATTTGATATTACTCCTAACTCTTTAGCATATGGATCAAATTGTGCTGTTCCTATTACTTTTAATTTTCCAGCTTTTTTTAATCTTTTAGTTACAGTATCTATTTTGTCTGCTTGCACAAATGCTTTACAATTTATTGTATTTGTTCCATCATATAAACTAAATATAACTAAAAATTTTCCATTTTTTAATTCTCTTGTCTTTATTCCTAAATTTATGTCATCATCTTTATCGTCTAATTTAATATTTAGTAATTTTCCTACAATTGTAACATTGCCACTATCCACACTTATATCAGCGATTTTAGTAATTTGATCATTTACCTTTTGATTTCTTCCATATATTAATGGGCTTTGAGTATCTTCTACTGGATCAGGTATATCTGGCTCTTTATTATTGGTTTGTTTTTCCACAACCTTAGTCTCTTTTTTCTTTTCGCTATTTTGTATATTAGTATTTGTTGTTTGTTTTACTGGTTCGTTTTCCATAGCAGCTTGAGAAACTTGCATTTCAACTTCTTTTAAAAGCCTGTCATCAATTAATTGAAAATCAGGCTTTACTGTACTAAGATTTTCTACATACTCGATTTTATATTTGTGTTGATAGAAATTTTGAATAACTTCTAATATAATATTGCTAAAATTATTTGCTTCTAAAAAGCTTTTTCCGGCTCCACCTAAATTTACTTTAATTGTATTATTATTAATTTCTACATTACTGCCTTTTAGCAATGCTCTTGCCATTGGATGCCTTTTGGCCACATAAGCTACAATTTCCATCCAATGTTCTTTAATTAAATTGTCAATTTCTTCTTTACTATTGCTAACTTCTTTTATTAATCTAACACTTGCACGCTGAACTTGAAAACGTTCTTCTATATATTTTTCAAATTTAAATATATCTTCTATTTTTATATCTTTTTCTGTAGATAATTCTAACTCTAGCGTACCCTTTTTCTTATATAAATTTATATTTTCTATTAATGCTTCGTTTAATTCAAAACTGTTTGAGTTATAATCTTTAAAAACTTCTTTTACGTTTTTTTTCTTCTTTACTGTTTCCAAGATTTTCCTCCTTTAGAATATTCTTAGAATATCATTATATGTTATATAAAATGATAATGTTATTAATATTGCAAAACCTAATAATTGTATTTTAGCTTCGGTTTCTTGTTTTATTGGTTTCTTTCTAATTGCTTCTATTAATAAAAATACTATTTTTCCTCCATCAAGGGGCGGAAATGGCAATAAATTTGTTACGCCTAAAGACATTGATACAAGTGCTAACATATAAACAAATTCTCTAATTCCATTTGTTTTAACTACTACTTCAGATATCCCTACAGGTCCAATCATCTGGTCTGCTGTAACTTTTCCAGTAAATAGCTGCTTTACATTATCAGCTATTGAGAATATAAAATCAGTAGTATTCCAAAATGCATAATACATTTTATTTGAAAAGCTTCCACTTTCCGGTTTGAATATTATTCCTAAAAAATAAGCTGATGTGCCTTCAGATTCTAACAAAGTTGGCTTCAAAACTATGCTTTTATATTCTCCGTCTCTTTTTATTAGTAGTTCTAATTCATTACCTTGTGAATTTTGCATTTTCTTTATTACATCACTTGAGATTCTAACTTTTTTTCCATCTATCTTTATTATTTCATCATTAGCCTGTAATCCAGCTTGCTCTGCTGCATATCCTGGTATTATTTCGCCTATTGTAGTAAGAACATAGTTTTCTGAACTTGTGGATAAGCAAAAATATACTATCACTGCAAAGATTATATTTACAGTCGCTCCGGCTATAACAATTGCAATTCTTTTAGGAACGCTTGCATTACTAAAAGAACGTTCTTCATCAGAATGTTCTTCTTCTCCTTCCATACTAACAAATCCACCTAGAGGTATAAGTCGTATAGCATATTTTGTTTCTTTGCCTTGCTTTTTCCATATCGTAGGACCAAATCCTATTGCAAATTCATTTACTTTTACCTTGCATAGTTTTGCAACAATAAAATGTCCTGTTTCATGTATTCCTATTAAAAAACCTAGTAAGAATATAATCTTAATCGCACTTATTAAAACACTAATCAAAATTTAAAATCCTTTCTATAATATTAATAGCATCATAAAATATGTAAATGGAGCTATAAATATTAGGCTATCTATTCTATCTAGCATTCCTCCATGCCCTGGAATCAAATTACTATAGTCCTTAATTCCAGCATATCGTTTTATTACAGATGCTGATAAATCACCAATTTGGCTTATTATACTTAATATTATTCCAAATCCAGCCATTATAAAGTAATTTATATTCATACCTGTAAACTTATTCACAGCAATTGTATACAATACCATACATAGAGTTGCACCTAGCACACCTCCAATGCAGCCTTCTATAGTTTTCTTAGGGCTGATATCTGTAAAGTGATGTTTTCCAATTGCTATTCCTACCAAGTAAGCAAAAACATCTGTCATCCATGATGCTATAAATAAGTACCAAATTAACCATTTGCCATTTAACATATTTCTTATTATTGGAACAAAAATTAAAAATAGCACTATATAGCAAACGCCAAAGAAAGTAATTGCTATATCTATAATATTAGTTTTTGTCTTTTTTAATATTGTCAAAAAGAACGATATTAATATTGTTAATGGAATTATTGCTCCAATCATATATAATGCATATTCTCTTGGTATTATATGTAAGAAACATATAGATAATGCAGCAATATATCCTATTGGTTTTACTGGATGGTGTCCTTTTTGTTCAAATGCATGAAATAATTCATGTATACATCTAATTGCCACTATTGCAGTAAACACGTCTACTATATATTTATTTCCAAATACAAATACTCCAAGCACCAATGGCAATATAATAGCGGATGATAAAATTCTTTTCATTATTTTCCTCCAAATTTTCTAGTCCTATGTTGATATTCTTTTATTGTTTCAAGCAAATCTTCATTGCTAAATTCTGGCCAATACTTATTTGAAAAAACAAATTCTGAATAAGCTATTTGCCACAACAAGAAATTACTAATTCTTTGCTCTCCGCTAGTTCTTATTACTAAATCCGGATCTGGCTGACCTGCAGTATAAATATTATTTGCTATAGTCTGCTCTGTTATTTCTTCTATTGACATTTCATTTTCTTTTACTTTCTCTGCAATCTTTTTTGTAGCATTAACTATTTCATCTCTTCCACCATAATTAAATGCAATATTTAATGTCATTCCTGTATCTTTCAATGTTTTCTCTTCAACTTTTAAAATTTCTTCTTTTATTTCATCATTAAGCTTGAAATCGGTTCCTATAACATTTATTTTTATATTGTTATTATTAGCACTAGTTAAAAAATCCTTCAAATAGAATTTTAATAGCTTCATTATTGCACTTACTTCTTTTTCTGTTCTTTTCCAATTTTCTGTAGAGAAAGCATATACAGTCATATATTTTATTCCTATGCTGTTTGCAAATTTAGCAATTCTTTTTAAATTTTCAGCACCCTCTTTGTGCCCTAGTGATGCTTCTAAGCCTCTTTGTTTTGCCCATCTTCTATTTCCATCCATTATTATAGCAATATGTTTTGGTAAATTATTATAATCTATTCCTTCCATTTTTATCCTCTCTAGCCTTATACTGACATTATTTCCTTTTCTTTTTCTTCTAGCATTTTATCTATTTCTGCTATCTTAGAATCTGTCATTTTTTGAATTTTTTCTTCAGCTGCAGATAATTCATCTTCTGTCATTTCACTTGCTTTTTGTGAAGTTCTTGCAACATCTATTCCATCTCTTCTTACAGATCTAATTGCAACTTTAGCATCCTCACCCATTTTTCTAATATCTTTTGCAAGCTCTTTTCTTCTTTCCTCTGTAAGCTCTGGAAATGCTAATCTTATTACCTTTCCATCATTGTTAGGATTAATTCCTATATCTGCTTTTTGAATTGCTTTTTCAATTTCTTTTAATACACTCATATCCCATGGTTGAATTACTATTAATCTTGGTTCAGGCACAGAAATTCCTGCCACTTGATTTATTGGTGTTGGTACTCCATAATATTCTACCATTACTTTATTCAATATGTTAGGGTTGGCACGTCCTGCTCTAACCTCTGATAAATTTTCTGCGAATACGCTAATTGTTTTTTTCATTCTTTCTTCAATATCATTAAAATCCATAATCTTATACCTCACTTAAATTTATTTTTAATCTTCTATTACTAATGTTCCAATATGTTCACCTGTAACTGCCTTTACAATGTTCTCAGGTTCATCAATTCCAAATACCAATAATGGAATATTATTATCTCTGCACAATGAAATTGCAGTTGAATCCATTACTTTTAAATTTTTATTTAATACATCTGTAAAACTTATTTTTTCATATCTAATAGCATTTTTATCTTGTTTTGGATCTGCAGAATATACTGCATCAATAGTTTTTCCTACTAAAATTATATCTGCTTCTATTTCAGCAGCTCTTAATGCAGCTGTTGTATCTGTTGTAAAAAATGGATTTCCAGTTCCACAAGCAAATATTACAATTCTTCCCTTTTCAAGATGTTTTATTGCTTTTCTTTTTATATATGGTTCTGCTATTTGCCTCATTTCTATTGATGTTTGAAGCCTTGTATACATTCCTTTTGCTTCTAGCGCATCCTGAAGAGCTAAACCATTCATTACTGTTGCTAGCATTCCCATGTAATCTGAGGTAGTTCTATCCATGTTAGTTCCATTTCTACCTCTCCAGAAATTTCCTCCTCCAACAACAATTCCAACTTCTACTCCAAGCCTTTTTATTTCTTTAATTTTATCGCAAATTTTTTCTATAAAATCTGGAGCTATACCTGTTTTGCTGTTACCTGCTAAAGCTTCTCCACTTAATTTAAGTAAAACTCTTTTATACTTTACCTCTGCCATATTTTTCTCCTTTAACAATTTTTTATTATTCTATCATAGATTCAATAGAAATAACACATTTTTTAAAAATTTTTTATTTAATTTTTATATTTTTTTTATTATTGTTTAAAATAATATTCAAAGGAAGGTATATCATGAATCAGATATTGATTTGTAAAAAATCAAAAATTAAAAATATTGTTTTTAAGTCCGTCTTATATTCATCAATTTCATTCTCTTTAGTATTATTATTTTATGTTATTATTTACTATTATAATCTTACTAAAAACGAAATCATTTCAAAAAAGATGTTGTTATCTTATAATATATCTTCTCTTTATTACTCAGATAACCGTTATAAGACTTCGTATATCAATAATTCCGAGCCATTAATTATTGGTACATTAGAAATATCTAAAATCAATTTAAAATATCCAATATTATCGTATTCTGATGAAGAAAATTTAAATATTTCACCATGTAGGTTTGCAGGTCCTCTGCCAAATCAAATTGGAAATTTGTGTATTGCTGGGCACAATAATATAGATAATAGCTTTTTTGGAAGATTATACCTTTTAAAAGTTGGAGATATTATAAGAATTTTTGACAATAAAAAAAATTACAAAGATTACGCTATTTATACTAAATATGAAATTGAAAAAAATGATTTTGAATGTACCTCTCAAGATACATTCGGCAAACGAATTGTAACTCTTATGACATGTAATAGTATAAAAGATACTAGAATAATATTAAAAGCTGAAGAAACTTCTATATAATCATAAAAAGAGTAAACCGTTATAGTTTACTCTTTCATAATGTTTTGTAATTACATATTATAATCACGAATTTTCTTATAAGCATATACTGCAGATATTCCACAAACTAGTAATAATGCAGATACTATATATATATCATTATCACCTGTCTTAGGTAATGTTGAAGTAGTGTTATTGTATGAGCTTATATTATTATTGGTTGTTGCTGGTATTACTGTAGTATTATTTGTTTCTGTGTTAGTAGTAGTATTTTCTGGTGCAACATTGTTTTCTGTTGGTTCAGTTGCTGTGTTACTTGCTTCTTCATTGTTTCCTGATGGAATTATGATACTTGTAGCAAATATCTCACTTGCTAAACTGCAAACTACTAGTACAATCATTATAATTACAAACAATTTTTTTGAATCATTTTTCATAATTTTAATTCTCCTTCGATTCCAATATAATAATATTATCTACACATTTAATTTTACTATTCTTTTTTTATATAGTCAACATATTTTTTTGACTTTTTTATTACATTTGCATTACTAATTGTTACAAATAAGAATATTTTATAAATAGTGGTTCAATATTATTCTTGTGTATATGGTAATACTGCTATTTGTCTTGCTCTTTTAACAGCTATTGCTATATCTCTTTGATGTTTTGCGCAAGCACCTGTTGCTCTTCTTGGTAAGATTTTGCCCTTATCATTAATGAATTTTTTTAATTGGTCTGCATTTTTATAATCTAAAACTAAATCTTTATCTGCACATAATGGGCATACTTTTTTTCTGATTTTTCTAAATCTTGGATTATAATCGTCATCACCATTGTTATTTCTTCTATTATTTTGCTTTCTCTCTGCCATTTCCATTTCCTCCCTATTTATTTAATTTAAAATGGTAGGTCATCCCCTGAAGAAACTGAAAATTCTGAATCTGTATTTGTTGAAGAATCTCCTCCGAAAGTAGAATCAAAATCGTTCATTCCTCCATCTCTTTTTGTATCTGCAAAGTATGTTTCCTCTGCAATTACTTCTGTTACATAATGTTTTTGCCCTTGTTCGTCATCCCAAGTTCTTGTTTGTAATCTTCCTATTACTGCAACTTGTTGACCCTTTTTAAAATACTTGCTTACAAATTCACCTGTTTTATTCCAAGCTACTATGTTTATAAAATCAGCTTGTCTTTCTTCTCCTTGGCGTGCAAATCTTCTATTTACAGCTAGTGAAAAAGATGCTACAAGTGTGTTGCTTGTTTGAGTATATCTTACTTCTGGATCTCTTGTAAGTCTACCCATTAATATTACTTTATTCATATATGACCTCCATTATAATGTTTGTTTTTAATTATTCGTTTACATTAATTGTCATAAACTTAATAACATCATCAGTAATTCTGTAATTTCTTTCTAATTCTGCTATTAATTCTGGATTAGCTTCAAAGTAGAATACGGCATAATATCCTTCTTTATTTTTCTTTACTTCGTAAGCTAATTTTTTCTTACCAAGTATATCTACTTTTTCTACTTTACCATCTTCATTAATCATAGCTGTGAATCTATCTGTTAATTCTTTAACTTTTTCTTCTTCAACAGCTGGATTAATAATGATAATACTTTCGTATTTATTCATTATCTTCACCTCCTTATGGTTTTTATAACCTACATATTTCATGTAAGTAAGGAAAACAGTGTTTTCACACTGTTTTATTTTAACACATATGTAATTTATTTGCAAGACTTTTTTATTATTTATGAATATTACTCCCAATCTTATACTTTCAATTTTACACAGTTAAAGTTAAACACTCCGTGCTACTTTATTATTAAAGTGGGACGAGAACCGTCCGCTGCTGCTGTTGCTTTCGCCCGCATAGCTGTAGCCACGGTAAGACGCTGGACGGCTTGAGCCATCGTAGATATAATGGCCGCCTCTGTCAGCACGGTTGTAGGTACCGTTCGCCTCTTGAGTCCATTCCCAGCAATTTCCAGCTAGGTCATATATATTATTCGCTCTCCAATATTCACTAAATCCTGTTACTTGCTTACTTCCATATTTTTGAGTTGTGCCGTCCATTACAGCCGCATTACCTGTACTATTTTTATAATTTCCCCAAGTTGTAGAATTTGTGATACTTTTTTGCTCTCCTTTTTTAGATATAAAATCACATGCTAGATCCCATTGGATTCCCCATATCATTCTACTTTCTACTTTTTCACTTGCGTTTAATGTAGTGCATTTTTTGTATAAATTGCACCAATTTTGCTTGGTTAATGTTGCTTTTCCTTTTTGCACTCCTTCATTCGAAAGCTCGTATCTTCCAATATAAAACCCTCCATATTTTTGAATACTTGCTATCATATTAGTATAATCATTTGTAAATGCTTCTGCCATTGTTTTTGGACTATCGTATCCTAATATCGTTTTATAATATGCTTCATTTTTATCATAATCAGTTACTAAATCTGGCTCTCTATAATCTGTTGTATTTGGTGTACTTCTTGACAAAGTTTTTCTATCTCCTGTTTTCCCTATTGTTGTTGTTTTTGTATACATTTTTGTTGTTACTCCAACATCTCCTGATAAGGCTATTCCATCATCTGAAGTTTCATACATACTTGAAAGCACACTTACTTCCACTGGAACCCACACCCATTCATTTCCTTTGCTATCTTTTATTACTAATCCATTATCTACTGAGCTTTGTGCAGGACTACTACTTCCATTTTTCCAAGTTGCATTTCCTGCATTTATTGGTGTATACCCTCTTGGTATTATTGGGTTGTTTGTATTTGGCGTTCCGCCGTTTATTGTTCCATTTCCTGTTGCTTCTGTATTTAAATCTACTTTCATCGTTTGCCATGTATTTACTTTAAATATTACTCCATCAGAAAACGTTGGCTTTGTTATAGTTTCTCCTGTCTTTCCATTAGCAGAATAATTTGAAATACTAAATGGAACTTCTTCATCTGGATTTGGTATATTTGATGGTATCTCATATTTCGCTGTTCCTATTCTTTTATCACTATTCCATGTAACTGTTGTAGCTGTTCCATTTATTATAACAGTTGGATTTATTTCATAATTAGTGAAAAACTTTAACGTTACTGTATCACCAGAAGTCGCCCAATATTTATTTATATTATTGTTACTTTCAAAAATAACAGTTGAAATGATAGGCAAATTAATTTGATTATAGTAATCAGAAGTATCATTATTATCTAATATAGTGTAATAAGTTTTTCCTTGATATTCTACTCCTTCTTTGCAATAAACTGTTAAACTTTGTTTATCTACTAAATATGTTCTTCTTTTTCTTTGTAATGTTACACCTTCTAATAAAGTAGCATCTATCTCATAATATTCTCCACTATCATTTGGATTTTTGTTGTCATCTGGCGGTGTAAAATCTATTCTCAATGTTTCGTCTTCTAATGGTAGCTTTTCATTCTCTAAATAGTATGTTTGAACCGCTTCTGTTAATGCTATTATATCGCTCTTCACAGCATTAAAATCCCTTAGTTCTAAAATCGAACTAATTCCCAATGTTGTTGTAAGCCCAGCTAAAACAAGCAAGACCGCAATCGTTATTGTTAGCTCTATTAAAGTAATTCCCTTCTCACTTTTTATTCTTCTCATTAGTAATTCCTCCAATATAAATATCACTATTTATATATTACTATTTATTATTATTTTTTGCAATATGCAATATTTAATATTTTCTTCTTTTTTTCATAAATCATATTTTCTCTAATTGTAATAATCCATAGATAAATAATTATAATCACAATCGCAATGTTTTTATAAATCAAAACCGCAATACTAGCAACACCAGTTATAATAATTAATGTTATATTAGAAATCAAATTAATAGCTCTATAAGATTTCCTTAAACCTCCAAATATAGATATTAACTCTTTTAAAATTCTTCCACCATCTAATGGATAAATTGGCAATAAATTAAAGATAAAAATTAGCAAATTTGAATATATTATCATATCCACTTTAATCCCAATAATGTTTACATCATTAGTAATAAAGAAATATAAATAAGCTAATGAAGCTATTAAAAAATTAATAATTGGGCCGGCACTTGCTACGCCAATTCTTTTTATAGAATACATATTCGATCTTTTTATTTTTTTATTAATACTACTGTAATTATCTTCAAAACTTATTGAAAAACCATAAGGAGCAATCTCAAGTACCTTAGGTTTCATTTTTAATGCTATCCCAGCAAATAGGTGAGCCAGCTCATGTATAAACGCAAAAAACATTATAAATGCATATATCTCTATTTGCCTGGTCAAAAGAAAAATTAATACGAACAGGAATATTCTCAAGTTTACCTTTATTTTCATACTCTTCCTTTCTACAACTCGCCTAAAATTGTTTGTGGGTCTAATACTCTATCCTCTCTTTTTATCTCAAAATGTAAATGTGGTCCAGTAGCTCTTCCTGTTGCTCCAACCTCTGCAATCTTCTGACCTTGCTTTACTTCAGTTCCTTCTGATACTAAAAGTTTACTACAGTGAGCATATAAAGTATAAACTTCTCCATTTTTTATTTGTATATGCTTTCCATATCCTCCTTCCTCTGAAGTTAATGTTACAACCCCATCCATGGCTGCTACTATGGCATCTCCAGTATTACCTCCTATATCTATTCCATAGTGGTTTGCTGTTACTATCTCTGTTGCTTCCCTTGTACCAAATGGTGAAGTTATCCTGCCCGCTAGTGGCCATATTATATTATAATTATCCTTAATATATTCAATATCCAATTCTGTTTGTGATTTTTGCACTTCTGGTATAGGTTCTTCTACTTCTCCCCCTATCGCTTCTATATTTTCTATATTTTCTACAATTTCACTATTAGATGTATCTTCTATGGCATTTTCAATATTGTTCTCTTTCTCCTCTTTCTTTCCTAATACGCCTTCTAAAAAGCTAAAATTATTTTTTAAATATGTAACAGCATCTTCATACAATTTATTAAACTCTAAATCATAAGATAAAAATCCTTGTATTTTATTAGACACTTCTGCTGAAAAAACATAATTAGAATTTTGAATCATATATATTCCCAAGTATATAGCCAGAGATACTATTAGTTGAACTACTACTTTTTTAGTTATTCTTGCTTTTATTCCATTACCCGTTCTATCTTGTTTAGTGTAATAATACATTCTATCATTTCTATCTTGTCTTCTTTTGTTATATAATTCTTCCGCTCTTTTTATTCTTTCTTCTTGGCTTATTGTTCTTTCCATTACTTCCTCCTATGCAAAATAAAATATAGATTACCATTTCTCTAGTAATCTATATTCAACCTATACATATTTTATTCATTTCACAATGCAAATTATTGTACTCATCATAGTTAGCAATATTAATGCTATATTCATATATTTTATTTTATAATATCTTGCTTCTATATTCTTTCTCTTCTTTCTTCTTTCTCTATCAGAAACTTTTTCTAAGTAGTTGGCTATTACACTCTCCGCTTCTTTAACAACATATTCTCTGCTTTCTTGCTTTATCTTCTCCATCTTTTTAAAATCATCATTGCTCATATAACCTTGAACTTCATTCTTGTTTTTATTATTTATATCCACGTCGTCTAATATCTGCTTTTTATTCTTTACAACAACAATAGCCTCTTCTATTATATTTGATGGCAAGTTTTTCAATATAACAATATTTTTCATATTATTCATTTTCATAAGCTCCTCCTAAACATTCTTCTTATGTTTATTATTTCCATAATTAGGAAATTTATACCTCTATAGCTTTTACAATGTAATTTGCCATCTTGTTTATTTCACTAAAGTCTATTTTCTCTAATTGATTCATATTCTTTTTTATAGATTTATAATTCTTTCCAACAATACCTTTTATGTTTATGTCTGCTACAATTTGCTTTCCTTTTAAGATTCCTTCACCTATATTTATACCACCAGAGTTTATTACAATATCTCCCACATTTTCCCCAAGTGCAGAATCAACCAATATCCTAGTGTACTTTTCATTTTTAGGCTCAAGTAAATTTAATATAGAATGTATGCTGTTGTAATCTATAGGATTATAAATATCTCCATATACTTCTATATCTTCATACAGCCTATCCTTAAACTTGCTTTTTAAATAAGTACCAACTATTGGTCCAAGGCAATCTCCCATTATTTTATTTGTTCCTATGCAAATAAACACATGCTTGTTTGTAATTCTATTCAAAGTAGTATTCCTCCAAATTATTTATTGTTTATAATTATATCTACATTCTTATTTTTCGTATAATCATCATTTATCTTTTGCGAGAATCCAGCTAAGTCTTTTGATATAATTATTGTATGATATTTATTTGCAATCAATTCATCTATTTTAGAATCTACTTTTTCATTGTCTTTAATAGTAAAAACATCAAATCCTAACAATTCTGGCACTTTAAAATTCTTAGAATCTTTATCCGATTTTATCCAAGATATTTTCATATATAATCACCAGTTTTAGTTTTTGATGTTTTCAAAAAATTATACTTTAAATATTATAAAAATATGTAGCTTCCAAATCCGCCTCATTTAGTAATAATGCTATTGGATATTTTCTATAAGCTTCTCCTAATGTTGCATATACTTCTTTTGGTTCAGAAAATCCCATATGCCAACGTATAGCATACTTTTCCTCATTTGTTAACTTTATATATTCTGTTAACATCATTACAGATTTTTCGCCATGTCCAAATGGTATTGTATCTTCAATTGTATAATATGGAACTCTTTCCCATTCTCCTCTAGCATTTTTTGCATTTCTATAATCAACTTTATAAAAGTTAGTTTTGCATATATCATGTAATAATGCTGATACTATTATTGTATCTTCTGGAACATTTAATCCTGAATTTTTAACTTTTTCTTTAAATATTTCATATACTTTCATACTATGCTCTAATAATCCACCTTCATAAGATCCATGAAATCTTGTGCTTGCAGGTGCTGTAAAAAAGTCTGATCTATTTAAAAAATTAATTAAATTTTCCATTCCTTCTCTTTTTACTGATTGTAATAATTTTAAAAATTCTTCTTTCATTTTGTTCTCCTTTTATTATATAAATTCTTCCCAAACTAAGTTTGCAAAGTCTATTCCTTTATTTGTTAATTGTATATTTTCATCTATAACAATTATTAGTCCTTCGTGATTTAGCTTTTCTAATTCTTTACAAAATCTCACTACTGGATTTATTTTAAATTTCCTCTCAAATTCCAAAATATTTACCCCTTGTATTTTTCTAAGCCCTAACATCATATATTCTTTCATTTTACTTTCTAAAGTAAGTTTCTCTTCTAAAATCAAGTTTTTATTTTGGGTTCCATCTTCTATATTTTGCATATATTGCTCTATATTGCTTATATTAGAATATCTGGCATCATTTAAAAACGAGCTTGCAGCTGCTCCGATTCCTATATATTCCTTTTGATTCCAGCAGTTCATATTGTGCTTAGATTCAAAACCATATTTAGCAAAATTAGATATTTCATATTGATAGTATTTATGCTTTTCTAATTTCTTCTTTACATACCAATACATTTCTCTTTCTTCTTCGTCTGTTGGAAGTTCCATTTTTTTATCTTCTACCATCTTGTATAACAAAGTTCCTTCTTCCAATATTAAAGAATATACTGATATATGTTCTGGTTTTAATTCGATTATTTCTTTTATACTTTCTTTTACATCTTCCAAAGTTTGTCCAGGAAGTGCAATCATTAAGTCTACATTTATATTATTAAACCCTACTTCTCTTGCCATATTGTATGTTTCTAAAAATTGGCTATATGTATGTATTCTTCCAATTCCTTTTAGAATATCATCCTGCGTGGCTTGCAATCCTATACTTAGCCTATTAATACCTATTTCTTTATATTCTTCTAATTTTTTCTTTGTTACTGTTCCAGGATTTACTTCTATTGTTATTTCTGTTTTCTCTTTAACATTGAACTTTGTTTTTATGCATTTAACTATTTGATAAATTAAATTTGAATCAATTATAGATGGAGTTCCGCCTCCAATATATATTGTATCTACTGTGTATTTTGGCTCTAAATCATATTTTGACATTACCCTGTTTTCTGTTGCATATTGCAATATTTCTTGTTTTACACATTCTACATATCTTGATTGTGAATTTATTTTATCTGGATATGATGAAAAGTCGCAATAATAACATTTTTTCTTGCAAAACGGTATATGTACATATATCCCTATTTCTTTTTCTTCCATTTATAAATATTCCTTCAATCTTTTAAATCTATGGCTTACGGTTGATTTTCCTATTGGTTTCTTTAGCATATTTCCAAGCTCGTCCAAAGTGGCATTAGGATTTTCTAATCGTAAGTTTGCAATTTCTTTTAGGTCATCTGGTAGTGAATTAAACTTGCCTTGTTTTTTTAGTTGTTTTATTGTATTTATTTGAAGTACTGATGTATTAATAGTTTTGTTCAAATTTGCTGTTTCGCAATTAACAATTCTATTTACATTGTTCTTCATATCTCTTACAACTCTTATTTCTTCAAATTTTAATACGGCTGCATTGGCACCAATAAGCGCTAAAAATTTTGATATTTCTTCTCCTTCTTTTATATACAATAATGTATTTTTTTCTTTATCCAATATTTTTATCTTAATTCCATTTAATTCTATCATTTCTTTGCACAAATTAGCAGTATCATAATTTTCAAATACTATTTCTAAATGATATTTGTTCTTTGGCTCATTTATAGAACCTCCCCCCATAAATGCTCCTCTAATATATGCTTTTTTTAAATTGTTTTGTTCTGTATTTATTTCTATATATTCTTGTGATAACGTAATAGAATTATTAAATGTTATTATATAATTTTTCCCTTGAATCTCTATTTTATAATTATTTATATTTACATTGTTTAAAAGCTTAGAGAATCTATTTATATTATACTGATTGCTAGTTGAAAACCTAGAACATATTTTAGATTTATTTACATTTGCAGTAGATAAATAACCAAGAAATTCGGCTAATACTTCTTGTTTATTTTTTAAATTATTTATTTTGCTTAATTCAGTTTTTACTTCTGACGAAAAAGACATTTTCTACTCCTTTTGTGCTATTACACATCTATTATTTCCAGATAAATCTTTTAATACTTCTATATTTTTATATTTTTCTCTCAGTATTTGTACTACTTCTTCTGCTTGATCATATCCTATCTCTAAACATAAAAAGCCATTAGTTGATAAAAAGTTACTACTTTCTTTTGCTATTTTCCTATAAAATTCTAAGCCATCTTTTCCACCATCCAATGCTAGATGTGGCTCATTCTTTACTTGTTTAGACAGCCTTTGAATCTCATCTGTTTTTATATATGGAGGATTTGAAACTATAATATCAAACCTGTATTCTTTAAAATTTTCAAATAAATCCGACTTTTTAAAACTTATGTTTGCATTATTATTTATTGCATTTTTTTGTGCTATTTTTAGTGCTGCCTCGCTTATATCACTCGCATATATATTGCATCTTTCTAAATTTTTATATAAAGATATTGCTATAGCTCCACTTCCGGTGCACAAATCTAATATACTCACTTCATCTTGATAATTATTTCTAGCAATACTTAAAACTTTTTCTGCCAATATCTCAGTATCCGGTTGGGGTATTAATACATCTTCATTTACAAAAAAATCCAATCCCATAAATTCTTGATGGTTTGTAATGTATTGAAGAGGTTTGCCATTTATAATATCTTCTAATAATTCATCGTATTTTTTGCATGCTGCGTCATCTATTTCATCATCCTGGTTCATAACTAAATATGTTTTTGGCTTGTCCAACACATATGCTAATAATATTCTAGCAATTATGTAATAATCCTCTATTTGATTTTTTTTTAGTACTTCAAATCCATTTTTTAATACATCTTTTATTTTCATCTTTTCTTCCTCTTACAAAAATATCCCCGCCTTAGCCGTAATTACGAAAGAAATTTTAAGAACCTGCCGAAACAGGTGGGTGTCTTGTTAAATGCTTATGGGATTCTTATAGTTTTTACAAAGTATAAGAATACACGCCACATCTAAAGGCAGACTCCCTTTTAAAATTTGTTGGTTCTAAAATTCTAATGTATACGTACCACGCAGGGATATTTTTTCTATGCTTATAGTATCATATAAGCAATTTTATTTCAAGCTTTTAAATATAAAAAATTTAATTTTTATATTACTAAATCTCTCTTTAATTTTTTATTTTCTACAATACCTAATCCAGAAAACTTGTTATCTAAATAAATTCTATATATTCCATCCATATTGCTAGAATCTATTTTCACACCATTAAGATATTTTTCATATTCTTTTTTACTAATTGTTATTTGGGGAATTTTTTTAAATATTTCTTCTATTGATATTATATTCAAATAATTTTTATTTTCTATATTTGCTTTAAATTCTTCTATTGTTACTGAATCTTTAATATTAAATTCACCAACTTGAATTCTATTTAGTTCCTTCATATATCCTACTGTTTCAAGCTTTGCTGCTATATCTTCGCATAAGCTTCTTATATATGTTCCTTTTGAGCATTTTACATTAATAGTTAATTCGTTATTTTCAGAATCTATTTTTAATAACTTTAAATCATATATTTCAATATCTCTGGCTTTTATTTCTACTTCTTTGCCTTGCCTTGCATATTCGTATAATTTTTTGCCATTTACTTTTATTGCAGAATATATCGGAGGAATCTGTTGTTGTTTCCCCACAAAGCTTTTTAAAACTTTTTCCATATTTTCTTTTTCAAGTTTTTCTTTATTTACTTCTTTTTCTTCTATGATTTCGCCTTCTACATCTGCTGTAGTTGTCTTTGCCCCTAGCTTTATTACTGCTTCATATTCCTTATCGTGATTAATTAAATACTTAGATATCTTTGTTGCATTTCCTAATAATAGAGGCAACACACCAGTTGCATTTGGATCCAATGTACCAGTGTGTCCTACTTTTGTATTTAATATTTTCTTTACTTTTTTTACTATATCGTTAGATGTAAGGCCTTTTGATTTATTTATTACTAATATTCCATCCATAATATCTTCCTTATTTTAGCATTGCTCTCGCTTGATTTAATATTTGAGTTTTTACTTGTTCTATAGTACCTGGAATAGTGCATCCAGCGGCTCTTATATGTCCGCCACCGCCAAATATTCTGCACAATTCTGAAACATTAACATAGTCTTTTGAACGTAGAGATGCTTTTATTCCTTTTTCTGTTTCTCTTAAAAATATAGAAATTTCTACTCCTTCTATATCTCTTCCTTGCTCTACTATTCCGTCATAATCTCCATTCTCTGCACCAACACTATTCTCATCATTTTTGGTTATATATGTAAATGCTATTTTTTCATTTTCTAATAGCTCTAATCTGTCTAAAGCTATTCTATGTAAGAAAAATTTAGATTTTGAAGTGCTTGCAAATACTTTTTGATATACTTTAGATACTTTTACACCTTTTTTGCAAAGTCCTGCTACTAATTCAAAAGTTTCAGCAGTTACTCCATCATATCTAAATCCTCCGGTATCTGTAATTATTCCTGCTAATATAGCAGTTCCAATTTCTTTTGAAACTTCAATATTGAAATAATTAAACAATACTAGTAATAATTGAGCACAAGCTGGAGAATCCTGATCCACATAATTGTAATCTCCAAACATTGTATTGCTACTATGGTGATCAATTACTATTTTTGTTTTCGCATCTTCAAAATATTTAGAATATCCATTTAGCATTTTTATACTTGCCGTATCCAATGCTATAGCTAAATCATAGTTTTCAATATCACTTTCTTTTTTGATATTTTCTATTCCTGGTAAATTTTCAAAAGCTCTTGGAAACTCCGGAATTATTATATCTGGAGTTTTCCCAATTTCCTTTAATCCAAGGTACATTGCAATACTACTTCCCACTGCGTCTCCATCTGGATTTTCGTGTGTTAATATAACTATGCTTTCTGCTTTTTTTATTTCTTCTAATATGTTATCTAATGTCATCTTCTCCAACCTTTCTATTGTTTTCTATAGATTTTTTAAATTCTTCGTCTTGTTTGTTTATTTCTTTAATTATATTATCTATTTTCTCACCATATTCCATGGAATCATCTAATTCAAATATTAGTTCTGGTGTAATTCTTAAGTTTACAGTTCTTGCAACTTGAGATTTTATAAATTTTGCTGAATCTTTTAATCCTTCCATGGTTTTTGCTTTACTTTTAGAATTTAATAAACTCACATATACTTTTGCATATTTTAAATCCGGAGTGATTTTTACTCTAGTAACACTTATTAGACCTGTAACATTTGGATTTTTTAATTCAAATGTTAATATATGGCTTATTTCTTTTTTAAGCTCTTCATTTATTCTGCCAAGTCTGGCTTCATTTTTATTGTTCATTTTTTCTCCTTCTTGTACGTGGTTTTTCTTCCATAACGTATACCTCTATGGTGTCTCCTTCTTTTAAGTCGTTATAACCTTCTATTTGTAAACCACATTCAAATCCTTTAGATACTTCTTTAACATCATCTTTGAATCTCTTTAATGATATTAATTTTCCTTCATGAATTACAATATCTTCTCTTATTACTCTTACGCCAGCATTTCTTTCTATCTTACCTTCTTTTACATATCCACCAGCGATTGTTCCAACATTAGATATCTTGAATGTTTGCCTTACTTCTACATTTCCAATTACTTTCTCTTCATATATAGGATCTAGTAATCCATTCATTGCTGCTTCTACATCTTCTAGTGCTTGATAAATTACTGAATATAATTTTATTTCTACTCCTTGTTTTTCTGCTGTTGATTTAGCATTAGCATTTGGTCTTACATTGAATCCTATAATTATAGCTTTTGCTGCCTTTGCAAGGTTTACATCTGATTCATTTATTGCACCAGCATTTGAGTGGATAACTCTTACTGCAACTTCATTATCTGATAATTTTTCTAATGCTTGTTTTAATGCTTCTGCAGTTCCTTGAACATCTGCTTTAACAATAATATTTAATTGTTTTAAGTCTTCGTTTTCCATTTTTTCAAATAGATTATCTAATGTAACCTTGTTGTATAGGTTCATTGCATCTTCTCTTTCTTTTCTTTCTCTCTTTTCTATTAGATGCTTAGCCATTTTTTCGTCTTTTACTTCATAGAAGATGTCTCCCGCTTCTGGAACTTTTGTTAATCCCATTATTTCAACTGGAGTAGATGGTCCTGCTGATTTTACCATTTTGCCTTTATCATCTTTCATTGCTCTTATTCTGCCAATTGTTGTTCCAAGTACTATTGTATCACCAACATCCAAGCTTCCTCTTTGTACTAATACAGATGCGATAGGTCCTTTTGCCTTATCTAATCTTGCTTCTATAACAACACCTTTTGCTTGTTTCTTAGGATTTACTTTTAAATCTCTAACATCACTTACTAGTAATACCATTTCCAATAATTGGTCTATATTGATATGTTGTTTTGCAGAAATTTCAACAAATATTGTATCTCCGCCCCATTCTTCTGGAACTAAATCATACTTCATCAATTCTTGTTTTACTTTTTCTGGGTTTGCTCCTGGTACATCTATTTTATTTATTGCTACTACAATTGGAATTTCCGCTGCTTTTGCATGGTTAATTGCTTCTATTGTTTGTGGCATAACACCATCATCCGCAGCTACAACTAATATTGCAACATCAGTAATTTGTGCTCCTCTAGCACGCATGCTTGTAAAGGCTTCATGTCCTGGTGTATCTAAGAATGTAATTTCTCTTCCATTTATTGATACCTTATAAGCACCAATATGTTGTGTAATTCCTCCAGCTTCTCCTTCTATTACATTAGTTTTTCTAATTGCATCTAGTAAAGAAGTTTTTCCATGATCTACGTGCCCCATTACAACAACAACTGGTGGTCTTTGAACTAAGTCTTCTGGTCTGTCCTCTGATTCATCAAATAATATATCTTCTTCATTAACAGTTGCCTTTTTATTTGCTGTTACACCAAATTCTTGTGCTATTAAGAAAGCAGTATCAAAATCCAATTCTTGATTGATTGTTGCCATTATTCCTAATTCTAGTAATTTCTTAATTACTTCTCCACTAGTTTTCTTTAATTCTGCAGCTAAATCTTTTACGCTTATGCTTTCTGGAATTGTTATTTCTGTTAGCTTAAATATTTTTTGTTTTACTCTATCTGTAGTTTTTAGATTCTTACGTTTTCCACGTTTTCCTCTTTCTGTAGATAGATCATAATAATCTAACATTCCACCTTCTTGGTCTTCAAACATACTAGATAATTTATCAACTTGTTTTAGATTTTTTAATTTTCCCTCATCGTATTCGTCATTTTCATTAAATCTTCTACTCTTAGGTGCTTTCTTGTTTTTGTTGTCATCATATCTATTGCTTTTTTCCTTATCTATAGCTCTGCTTGAATAGTCTCTTTGATTTTCTTTTTCTACAATTTCTGTTTCCATTATGTCTTTAATATTTTTGTCTATTCTTCTATTGTCTAATGGCCTTTGACCTTTATTAAATCCATTTGTTGGTCTATTTCCAAAGTTATTTTGATTGTTATTTCTATTAAAATTATTGTTTCTATTATAGCCGTTATTGTTGTAACCATTATTATTTCCATTGCCATTTTGGTTATTGTTTCTGTTAAAGTTGTTATTATTTCTATTTTGCTGGTTATTTCTATTATATCCTCTATTATTATAATTATTATTTGAATTTTCTCTACGGTTATAATTAGGATTATAATTTCTATTATTGTTGTTATTATTGTGGAATCTTGGTTTATTTACTTCTGGTTCTACTGCTGGTTTTGTATCAGAAGCGGTTTTATTTGCTGTAACCACTGTTTCTTCTTTCTTCTCTTCTACTTTTGGCATTATTTTTTCGCTATCCTCTTTTATTGTTGTTTCTTTCTTTTCTTCCTTTTTCTCCTCTTTTTTGCCCAATCCAAATAATTCATTTACTGTAAGAGGCTTTACTGTTTTATTTCTATACACTATGTTGTAATCCTTATTTCTTCTTTCTACAAATCCAACATCTTTTCTTCTATTATCTTTCTTTTCTTCTTTTTTCTCTTCTTCATCATCAGATAATATTACTTCTCTACGTATTATAACTGGAGAGCTCTTTTCCTTCTTTTCTTTTTTATTGTTTTCCCCTTCAGTTGTTTTACCCGTATTCTTTTCTGCTTTATTTGAGTATTGCTTCCTTATTTGGTTAGCTTGTTCTTCATCAATATTGCTTAGATGACTTGTAATTTTTAGTCCTAACTTTTGTGCCTTTTCTATTATTTCTTTACTTGCTACGCCAAGCTCTTTTGCTAGTTCATGTATTTTCATCTTACCCAATAAAATCACCCCCTAAAATATTTTTTCTTATCTCTGTAAAACTCACTTTTTTATTTTCTATCAACAATTACACCTCTTAAGCTCTCATAAATTTTATTATCTATCTTCACTTCAAAACATTTTTCTAATCTTTTACTCTTAATTGCCTTTTCTAAGCATTCTACACTATTACAGATATATGCACCTCTTCCATTTGCCTTTCCTGATACATCTATAAAAATGTTTTCATTTTTGTCTTTTACTATCCTTATAAGCTCATCCTTATCTTTTGAAGTATTGCATCCCATACAAGTTCTTTGTGGTATTCTTTTCATCTTGTACACCTCTTTATTCTTCAGTTTGCTCATTTTCCTCAGAATCAGTATCTTCATTTTCTGCATTTTGTTGTTGTATTAATTCTCTAAATTGAGATTCACTTTTTATATCAATTTTCCATCCTGTTAATTTTGCTGCAAGCTTAGCATTTTGACCT
This sequence comes from uncultured Clostridia bacterium, assembly GCA_934122115.1. GTDB lineage: Bacteria > Bacillota > Clostridia > TANB77 > CAG-508 > UMGS1901. Next base: position 38,672 of record CAKOVU010000008.1, read on the forward strand.
GCTTTTCCTATTGCTAATGATAACTGGTCATCTGGAACTATTACTTGCGCAAATTTTTCTTCATCTTTTATATCTACTGCTAAAACTTTGGCTGGTAATAATGCTTCTGCAATATATATTGATGGATCTTCATTCCATTCTATTACATCTATTTTCTCTCCGCATAACTCATTTATTATATTTTGTATACGAATTCCTTTTTGTCCTACACAAGAACCAACTGGATCTATATTTTCATTTGCTGAATATACTGCAACTTTGCATCTTTTTCCTGGATCTCTTGAAACGCTTTTTATTTCTATTAATCCTTCATATATTTCAGGGATTTCTAGTTCAAATAGCTTTTTAACAAATTCATTATTTGCTCTAGAAATAGTTATTTGTAATGCTCCTTTTGCTCCTCTTTCTACGTTTGCTATGCATGCACGAATTTTTTTATTTACGTAATATGATTCTGTAGGTATTTGTTCTTTTATTGGCATTATGGCTTCTGTTTTCCCTAAATCTACTACAACAATATTTTTATCTGCTTTTTGTACTATTCCAGAAACTATCTCTCCTACTTTTTCACTAAATTCATTAAAAATAACATCTCTTGAAGCTTCTCTAATTCTTTGTATTATAACTTGTTTTGCTGTTTGTGCTGCTATTCTTCCAAAGTTCTTTGGTACAAGCTCTGTAGAAACTATATCACCAACTATATATTTTGGATCTATTTTTTTAGCTTCTTCTAAGCTTATCTGTGTTTTCTCATCTTCAACTTCTTCTACAACAGTGTATTCTGCATAAACATGTATTTCTCCAGTTTCTTTATTCATTGTTATTTTTACATTTTCCGCATTTACATCAAAATTTTTCTTATATGCAGTTACTAAAGCTGACTCTATTGATTCCAATAAAAATTCCTTTTTTATTCCTTTCTCTTTTTCTAATTCATCCATAGCCATTATTAATTCTGTGCTATCAATGTTTTGGCTTACCTTTTTTACATTCTTCTTCATTTTTTTAATCAATCCTTTCTTTTACCATTTATATACTCTTTTCATTAATGCAATATTTTTTCTTTCTATTGTAATTTGTTTATTGTTATCTTCTAGTGTTACATTATTATCGTCATATTTAATAAGATTGCCTGTAATTTCTTTGCTATTTGTTTCTGGCAAAGCTACATAAGTTTTCACATAAACTTCTTTATTCAAATTATCTTGTAAATGTTTATTTTTTCTAATTACTCTCTCTACTCCAGGTGATGATATCTCTAAGAAATATTGCTCCTTTATATAATTTGCTTCATCTAGCATATCTGTAATAGCATTATTTACTTTCTCACAATCATCCAAGCTTATTCCTTTATCGTTATCAATAAAAATTCTTAGAAAATTATCTTTTCCTTCTTTCACATACATAACATCATATACTTCATATCCAATATTGTTAATTGTATCTGAAACAAGTGATTCTACTTTTTCTTCTATACTTGCCAATTTTAGCCTCCTTATAACGTTCGAGAAGAGTGGACCTTTTCCACTCTTCTGCCTTAATTACTATGCTGTTATTATTATACCCTTTATTTGGTAAAAATGCAATACTTTTTAATTTTTTTGCTAATTTTTATTTAAATTTCTATTCTTTCCTTCATTAGTCGTTGAACCAATTCTTTTAATTCTTTATTTTCTTTTTTTTCTAATTTACTATCTGTTTGCTCTATTTTTATTGCTAGTTCTTGTACTTGCTTTAATACTGGAATATCTTCAAATAAATTTGCAACCTTAAATTCTGGTAATCCATGTTGCTTTGTTCCAAAGAACTCACCAGAGCCACGTAATTCAAGGTCTTTCTCGGCTATCTTAAATCCATCATCTGTATCTGTCATAGTTTGCATTCTCTGTCTTATTATACTTGAATTTCCGTTATACTTTAATATACAATATGACTGATACTCTCCTCTTCCAACTCTTCCTCTTAATTGGTGTAATTGTGCTAGTCCAAATCTTTCTGCATTTTCTATTATCATTATGTTTGCATTTGGTACATCCACTCCAACTTCAATAACTGTTGTTGATATTAGAACATTAATTTCGTTATTTTTAAACTCTTGCATTATTCTTTCTTTATCTTTTGCTTTCATTTTGCCATGTAACATTTCCACTTTATAATCTTTAAAAATTTCTTCTTTATATTTTTTGCTTAAAGTTTCAACTGCTTTTATATCCATTTCTTCGTTTTCTTCTACAAATGGACATACTATGTATATTTGCCTGCCTTCATCTATATTTTTCTTTACAAATGCGTTTATTCTATCTGTCATATTTTCTTTAACAGCTACTGTTTCTACTTTCTTTCTGTTTGGAGGCAGCTCATCTATAATCGATACATCCAAATCGCCATATAATATTATCGCTAATGTTCTAGGAATTGGTGTAGCTGTCATTACTAGCACATCTGGATTAAGCCCCTTACCTGCTATGATACTACGTTGTTTAACGCCAAATCTGTGTTGCTCATCCGTTATAACTAATCCCAATTTATAAAATTCAACATTTTCCTCTAATAGAGCATGTGTACCTATTACAATATCTATTTCTCCGCTTTTTTAGTCTGCTAACCATTTCATCTTTTTTCTTTTTTGAAATACCACTGACTAAAAGTTCACATTTTACTCCAAACTTTCCTAATATTTTATTAAAATTTTCCAAATGTTGTTGTGCAAGAATTGTTGTAGGTGCCATAATTGCTGCTTGGTATCCACTTTTAACGGCTTTATAAGCTGCTATCATTGCTACTATTGTTTTTCCAGAGCCCACATCTCCTTGTAATAATCTGTTCATGGGTTTATCTGATTCCATATCAGAATCAATTTCTTCCAATACTCTAAGCTGAGCTTTTGTTAAATTAAATGGAAGTGAGTTTATCACATCAGACATGTGAACATCTTTACTATATTCTATTCCTCTTTTTTCACTACCATACTCGTTTTTTAAACTTAATAAAGCAAGCTGCATTGTTAGTAATTCTTCAAACACAAATCTATTTCTTGCTATTTTTAAACTTTCAAAATCTTCAGGGAAATGAATTTGCCTTGTTGCCAAATTTATCTCTTCCAAATTGTATTTTTTTCTTATATATTCTGGTATTGTTTCTTCCAATTTGTTATCTACTATGCTTATTGCATTTTCTACTATTTGCCTCAAAGAATTCTCATTCAATTTCTTCGTGGTTGGATATACTGGAATTATCCTGCCTGTATTTTTATTTTTTCCTTCTGGATCAGACACAGGTGAATTCATTTCTGCTTTTCCATTCTTTCTTGTTATTTTTCCATAAAATTTATATCTTTCTCCAGATTTATAATTTTGTTTTATATATGGCTGATTAAACCACGTGATTAAACATTCTTCTGTTTCATCCCTTACTATAAGTTTAGATACAGTCATATTTCTTTTTAGCCTAAAAGTAGAAACATTAGATACTGCCACAACATCAATTAATGCTTCTTCACCATCAGCAATTTCTTCTATATTTTTTACACATCTTCTATCTTCATATTTTCTTGGATAATATGTTATAATATCTTCCAATGTATATATTCCCAAATAATTTAATAATTCAGCCTTAGTGGGACCCACTCCTTTTACATACTGAATATTTTGTTTCAAATCTGCCATAATAATCTCCCATATTTGCTTTTGATAATATCACAAACATGTGTTTTTGTCTAGTGATATTTTTTATTTTTTTAAAGTTCTTTTATTAAATAGAAATATTTCATATAGCACATTTCTGTATCCTCGCTATTAGCTGATTTTATAAATTCTTTAAGCAATATATATGATTTTTGTAAGTTTATATCATTGTCCGGTGAATTTATTAATCCTTGTAATCGTGTATCTGCATCTCCTAAATTCGATAATATTGTGTCCCATCTATTTGCATCCAATAATGCATAACTTGATACTATATCAGATTTTATATATAATAGTTCTTTATCTCTTTTATTTTCACTATAATTTTCTTTATATTTGGCTAGTAAACTATACAAGTTTGCTATACTAATCAAACTATTTTGCTTATCTTTGACATTCAGGTACTTTATAGCATTTTCTATATTATCATTAAATGTTAAAATATCAGCATTTGGCGTTTCTAAATTATTTAAATCAATTGTTATTATGCTCCATGCATTGCTAATTCTTTCTATTTCTTTTTGTATATAAGTCCAATCTATACTGTTTCTATCTATTTCTAGTACAGCTTCTGTATTTATTGTTGATATTATTATATTTGTATCTGCACTGCTTTTCCCATTATTGCCATTTTGTGATTCAGTATTTGTTTTTTCTCCTCCTGAAGATTCTTGATCTTCTTGGTTATTTTTCACTTCATCATTGTTTATCAAATGCTCTGTATTGTAATTATTCAAACTATTAATAGCAGACAAAAGATGCGTTTCTAGATACGCAATTTCAGCATCCACTTTTTCATATATTGTTTGGGGTTCTGTGCTGTTTTTAGATTTTATAAAAGAATATGCAATAACTCCTGTTCCAATTATAACTACTGCAATTACAATCATTACAATATATTTCATTATATTTTTACTCATTTTTTTAATTCCTTTACTAAAAGTTTTTCTTTTAGTTTGTCTTAAATTATTCCATTTTATTCTTGTATATAAAAAATATTATTATTTAAAATATTATAAAGAACAATCAATTTTGGAGGTATTATGTACTCTCGTGTGCGCTTGTACAGTAATAAAAATAAAGAAATTTTTAATTTTTTAAGCAAATTTTTATCGGAAAATCTTCCAAAGGAAGATAATTATTATAATATGCTTGAATGGGAAAATATATATTCTAATCCTGTAGAAATTGCTAATATTCTAGGAGTTTTTATTGATAATAATGATAAATTTGATATTAATATGTGGATAAGCCTTGATAAGGATGTTTTTATTAATGTAACAGATGACAATGCAGACAAAATAATAAGGTATCTATATGAAAGATACCCATATTAAATGCTATTCACCTTTTCTTTTTCTTGTCATCAGCATATTAACTGCTTCTTTTGGTTCTAATCCATTATATAGCACATCATACACTGCTTCGACTATTGGCATTTCTATATTATATTTTTTTGATAGTTGATATGCAGCTTCTATATTATCTATGCTTTCTATTGCCATACCTATTTCTTTTTGAGCTTGCTCTACAGTATATCCTTTTCCTATCAGTCTGCCTGCTCTCCTATTTCTGCTATGTTCACTCATACAAGTTACAATTAAATCTCCGAGCCCAGATAATCCATAAAAGGTCTCTTGATTTCCACCCATTGCAATTCCAAGTTTTCTAATCTCCACTAATCCTCTTGTTATTAGAGCTGCAAAAGAATTATCTCCTAGATTAAGCTCTATAGCTATACCTGCACAAAATGCAATAATATTTTTCAAAGCCCCTCCAACTTCAACTCCTATCACATCTGATGAACTGTAAACTCTCATATTTTCATTCATGAAAACATCTTGTACTAGGTTCTGAAGTTTTTCATCTTTAGAAGCAAATACAACAGCTGTTGGAATTTGCATTGCTACTTCCTCTGCATGGCTTGGGCCAGACAATATACCATATCTCTTGTCAGGCAATTCTTCTTCTATTACCTGGCTTAATGTGGCCAAACTATCTTTCTCTATACCTTTTGCACACATTATTATAGGTTGATTTTCTATATATTTCTTATATTTCTTTATTGTTGACCTTACAAATTTTGAAGGTGTTACATGTAAAATTATATCAGTTCCATTTATTGCTTCTTCAATATTTGTATAAGCCACTATTTTGTCATCAATAATAGCTTCTGGTAAATTTTTGTACTTTCTATCTTTATTTATGCTTTCTGCTTCCTCTGGTAAAAAAGCCCACATTTTAATTGTGTTTCCTAATCTAGCTAGGTGAATAGCTAATGCTACTCCCCATGTGCCACTTCCTATTATGCTTATGTTCATTTGTATATTCCTTCTTATTTAGATTTTTTAAAACTTAGTTTGTTCTCTGTTCCTGTTAATAAGCGTTTTACATTTGCTCTGTGATTAAATACTACTATAGCAGCAAGTACAACTCCAAAAATTATATAATTACCTGGAACAATATAATTCTCTTGAATAAATATTGTTAATATTGGGAACAAGATAGCTGCACTCACCGAACCTAAAGATACAAATCTTGTTAATGCCATTAAAGTAAGTGCAAATACTAAACAAATTAAACCTATTTGCCAATTTATTATTAAAAGAACTCCTAATGAAGTTGCAACTCCTTTTCCACCTTTAAATTTAAAAAATATTGGAAAAGTATGTCCTATAACTACTGCCACCCCCGCTAGTTGAACTAATAAACCAGCATCTGTTCCTTTTACTATTTTACTTGCTAAAACTGCAATTAGTATTGCCACAACACCTTTTAAACAATCACAAATTAATGTTAGTATTGCTGCTTTTTTTCCAACCGTACGCAATACATTTGTGCTTCCTGCATTTCCGCTTCCTTTTTCTCTTACATCAAATCCTGCCATTTTTTTGCTTATTATTACAGAAAAGCTTATACTTCCTAATAAATATGCAATTATTGTTACTATTATATAAGTTGCCATATTATCACTCCTTAGTTATTTAGTTTTACTTTCGTTTTTATTTATTTTTTCTCTCACTATCATTCTAACTGTTGTACCTGTTAAATCAAACTCTTTTCTTATTTGATTTACTAGATACCTTTCATATGAAAAGTGGAATAACTTTTTATCATTAACAAATACCACAAATGTTGGTGGCTTTGTAGAAGCTTGTGTCATGTAATATATGCGTAATCTTCTACCTTTGTCTGTTGGTGGTTGTACAACTGCAATTGCTTCATTTAGCACTTGATTTAATACAGATGTAGAAACTCTTTTAGCATTCTGGCTTGCCACATTATTTATTAAATCAAATAATTTATCTACTCTTTGACCTGTTTTTGCCGAGATAAATAATACTGGTGCATATGATAAATATGGTACTTTATTATATATTTCCTTTGTATATTTTTCTAAAGTTCCACTTTGCTTCTCATATATGTCCCATTTATTAACTACAATTATAATTCCTTTTCCTGCTTCATGTGCTTCACCTGCAATTTTAGTGTCTTGCTCTGTTACACCTTCATTAGCATCTATCATTAATAAACACACATCTGCTCTTTCTATTGCAAGTAAAGTTCTTAGTACACTGTATTTTTCTATTTTCTCTTCTATTTTGCTGTGTCTTCTAACACCTGCAGTATCTATAAATACATATTTACCATGTTCATTCTCAAATTCCGAGTCAATTGCATCTCTAGTAGTACCAGCCACATCGCTTACTATAACTCTGTTTTCTCCCAAAATCTTATTTACTAAAGAAGATTTTCCAACATTAGGTTTTCCTATTATGGCAACTTTGACTATAGAGTCTTCATCTAAATCTTTCTCTTTAGATGGAAGTAGCTCATATATTGTATCTAAAACATCACCTATTCCAATAGCATTTGCAGCAGATACCCTATGTGGTTCACCTAAACCTAAATTATAAAATTCATATATTTCTGGTGCATCACTTCCAAAATTATCAGCTTTATTGCATACTAATATAACTGGTTTCTTTGACTTTCTCAATATTAACGCTATTTCATTATCTGAAGCCATAATTCCTTGCTTTGCATCAGTCATAAAAACTATTACATCTGCCATATTTATAGCTATATCTACTTGTTGCTTCATTTGAGATAATATATCATTTGAAGAATCAAATTCTATACCACCTGTATCTATTACAGTAAAATCTTTTCCTCTCCAGTTTGCTTCTGCATATACTCTATCACGTGTAACGCCTGGTGTATCTTCAACAATTGATATACGCTTGCCAACTATGTAATTAAAAAAAGTAGATTTTCCAACATTTGGTCTACCGACTATTGCTACCATTGGTTTTGACATTTTTCTTTCCTCTTTCTTATAAAACTTTCTATATTTTACTATATTTTTCCGAATATAACAAGTACTTTTGTCTTATTGCAATAAATAACATCACAAGTAACCCTAGTGCTGAAACGATTACAGTTATCTTCATTCCCATTGTTCCTGTATATTTCACATTAATGCAAATATTTTCACTTGCTTGATTTACTTCTATTTGTATAAATCCTTTTTCCGATTCAGTATACTTTATATTTTCCTTAGTATTATCATTTAAATTTGTATATGTTATTTCATAACCTAAGTAATATATATATGGTAATTCTATTTTAGTATCTTCTGTAATATTGTTTATTTTCATTTGCATATTTGTGCCATTTTTTGAGTACTCTTCAATTGTAGTATTTCCTGAAACTATTATTGGCTCTTGAGTTCTTGTAATTATATAATCTTTGTTCTTGAAAGCATTACTTGGCAAGTATTCGAAAGATGCTAATCCCGCATGAAGTCTGCCCGTATCACTTGTCACCTCGGTTGCCGGCCACAATTCTGTTTCATCTTGTGCTTTATATTCAATTTTGCTTTTATATGGTACTAATAATAAAATTGAAATGCTTAATAAAAATACCACATCATATACTTTAACTTTCTTTAAAACAGTTCCTATATTAACTGCTGCAACAAATGCGAAAAAGAATGATGTAAATTCAAATAGTCTAAATGTAAATTGAATCATTTTTAATATTGCTGGTAATTTTTCAAATGGAAAAAATCTTAATGTCATTATTGTTAAAATTATTCCCATTATTAAAAATATTAAAGTTATTTTCCTATATTCTTTTGGAATTTTATCATACGCATACCCTATTAATAAAATTCCTATTAAATTAACAATTCCTATTTGATATATATGAGTTTGTATTTTAGGCGTGTATATAAGTTCAATTGGATATACTTTCAAATCTTTAAGGGTAGCCGGTCTTTCCATTCTTCCCGGCACAAATACTTCATACGTTGTTGCCATTTTGTGTTCCAGAAGCGGAACCCAAAAGAACGAACTTATAATCACTATAAAAATCAAATTAATTATGATATTTTTTAAAACTTTTTTATTGCGCAATTTCTTTACATTCAATATTAAATATATAAAACATAATATTGCAGTGTACATTGTTATAATTGTATGAGTCAATATAAGTCCAATTGTTCCTAGTGCCATAGTGAAAGTTAGCTTTTCATCATTTAATAAAGTATACAAACCATTAAATATTATTGGTATAAATATAAATGAAGTAAGCTCTGCTAAGGCATTTCTAACATACATATCAGTTACTCTATATGGAGCAAGTATATATAATATTGCTGCAATTGTTGCAATATTATCGTTTTTTGTTACTTTCTTTGTAAATTTATACATTGCTAAGCCAGATAAATACACTACTACTGCCATGAATATTTTTATACAGCCTGTAAATGATATATTAAATATTTTAAATATTAGTGGTGCATATGCTGTTAATGGACTATAAAATATGTTCCATGAATAGCCAAAACAATTGCAAAAATTTGACATTATTACACTAAAAAATTGCCCCTCACAAATAGATTGATATGTGCCCATTAATCTGCAAATATGTTGTATTCCGATCATCTCTATACATATTTAAGTTTTTGCTAAGTAATGGAACACAAATTGCCAATGTTGCAATAAATATTAATACATATGGTAAATATACTTTTATCTTAGCTTTTGTATTCTTTTCCAATTTTTTCTCCTTTTCTAATACTTATTATTACATATATTATAGTTGCAATTGTTGATAATCCAGATACCACGTAGGAAATCTTTTCTATTGCTGTTCCTTCATATTTAACATGCACTTTTCCATTTTCTATATCTTCTGGAATTTTTATAGCTACGAATCCATTATCTGATTCAAAAGTTTCTATTTTGTACTCTTTACCACCTTTGCTCTCTATTTTGGCTGTATATCCTAAATAATACAAATATGGCAATTCTAGTATGCTATTTTCTTGTGCATTTTCTATTTCAAAATCTAATATTAGATTTTCCTTGTTCATATTAGCAATTTTGCATTTTCCATCTAATACATATACTTCATCCGTCCTAGTTAACAAATACGTTGTTTGTTCTTTACTTGCTTTACGAGGAAGATATTCTCTATTTATTGAAAAGTGATTAATCTTTAAATTTCTTTCCACTTTTTCTTCATATGTTTTATCTATATTCAAATTTTCTTGTGGAATTTTATATCTAGTTATCATTGGTGCATTTAATATTGTTATAAACAAAATCGCTACTAATACTGCTGTATTTTTATTTTTTACATTTTCAATTACCATATATGCATTTATTGCACATACGATAGACATGAAAAAGCCAAAGAAAGTTAGCATTCTCCATGGATATTGCAATGTACACAAAAAATCCGGTAATAATATCCACATAAAAATATTTAAACACATGATTAAAGATATAATTGCAAAGAATAAAAATATTATATAATCCTTTTTATTTTCAACTTTCTTATATGCCCAATAAGAGAATAAGCTTAGTAATATTATTGGAAGCCCTACCTTAAAGCTAACATAATCTTCCTGCCTGTCTACAAAAAGTTCCCAAATTTCTATTGTTTGTGCCTGTACATATTTTCCATTACACAACATTATGTCAGAATCAAAAATAGTATATTCTGTTGCGAGTTTATGTTCAATCATTGGCACTGTGAAAAATGCAGTTATTCCTAATATTATTAATATATTTATAATTATCTTTTTTACAATCTCTTTGTTCTTTAACCTTTTGTAATTGAAAATTACATATAGTAAGCAAAATAGAGCAGTGTATTCTGTAGTAATAGTGTGTGATAACATCAAACCTATCGCACCAATTGCTATCCAATAATGCTTTTTGCCATCTTTTTGCATTAAATTGTATAATCCTAAAAACACTAACGGTATAAACATGTAAGCCGAAAATTCGCCAATTGCAAATCTATCATATATTGTTTCTAGCTTATATGGAAATAAAGTATAAATAACACCTGCTAACAATGCAATTTCTTTCTTACCTGTAATTTCTTCCACGCATTTATACATAGCAATAGCTGAAACAATTATTGTACACAAAGTATAAATTTTTAAAGCATCGTAAAAATGCGTAGTAACACACTTAAATAGTAAAGGTCCATATGTAACCAGTGGTGGATAAAATAAGTTTATGGCATATCCCCAACCACTGCAATAGTTTGGCTCAATAAATGGAGGAAACTCACCTATTTTCAATATATTATTTACTCCTATAATTCTTAAGATATGTACATATCCATCATCGCTTTCTTTCACTTGAAATTTTATTAATGGTATGGCAGCTATCAAAGAAATTAAAATCAAAATAAGATAATAATACTTTTTCTCTTCCTTAATTTTTGAAAACATTTTTGTCATAAGAATACTTTCCTTTGTTATAAAATTTTATCACATTATATTATTAAAATAAAAAAATAACAATACCTCAAAGTATTGTTATAAAAAATTTACATTATTTATAATTATTCAGCTGTATCTACAGATACTACTTTTTTTCCGTTATAGTAACCACAACTTGGGCATACTCTATGTTGCATCATTTTTTCATGGCATTGTGGGCATTCTACTAAATTTTTGTTTTCTAATTTCCATGTAGATCTCTTTAAACCTGTTCTTGCTTTTGACCATCTTCTTTTTGGTTGTGCCATTTCTATTCCCTCCTTATAAGTTTGCTTATGTATATAATCTATATATATCGTTATTTTTAGTACTTTAAAATTATACATTCATTTTGCAGCTTTGTCAAGATAAATGTTTAAAATTACTGTATCTTATTTCACCATAACGCCTTTTTAGGGTTCGCCTCTGCCTATCATTCAATTTTGTTCCATATTCAAATCTTCCTTCTAGCGCTTTTGGTAATATTTTTATTCTATAGTTCATCTCAGCTACATCAAATTTATCAAAATAGAATTTTTTATTTTCACTTTCACCTGGTTTAGCATAGTCTTTATATTTTGTTTTATTATTCCATCTTGCTTTTTTTAGTTCATCTCTAAATTTTTCCAGCTCTTTAACTCCTCCAGCGCTTTCTATTATTCCATACCCTGCGCCATCAATTACATTTGGCAAATCACTTGCAAAGAAATTTTTATCTATTATAATTTTCTCTAAAACCACTCTAAACTTCCAATTTACCTCTGGGTCATATAAAAAAACTAACTCTTCATTTTCATACTTTAGTACATCTCTTAATTTAACACTTGTAACATCAAGTAATTCTTTATAGCCTTCTGGAACTCTATACATATATACATTTTCCATAAAAGTTGCCCCATATCGTAGTTTTTCAAATGACTTATTAAGTTCTTTTAATCTCTCTGGATTTCTTTTATATTCAGGATGTTTCCTTAAAAATATTTCCTGTTCATCTTTTCTGAACTCATATGAATAATCATTTCTTGTTTCATATAAAGTCATTATAATATATGCCAATCTATTTAAATATATATGATTCATTACTTGGAATCTTCGCCACATTTTGGGTTCATATCCATCTAGTTCCACATAAAATTGATATATTGGAAAAGTTGCCATTTTGCTCCTCCCTTAGTTATTCTTTAATTCTAATAAATTTTTCTACATTCATTTTTCCTGCTCTAGTTATTGTATTATAACCGTATTTGTTTTTTAAGGCATCCATTACATCATCAATCTTCTCTTGTTTATCAGTTTCTGAATTTGTTTGTTGCAATTTAAATATAGATAATTGCATTTCTTCTGTTTCTACTAAATTATCCACTCTTACTCCCAAAAGCCTAATTTGTTTATTAGCAGATAAATTATACAATTCAGTAAACAGTTTTTTAGCTTCATTATAGATATATTTAGTGCTATCTGTAGGTTCGCTTAACTTTCTTTGATGCGAAAAGACTTTGAACTCACTAGTTTTTATTTGTACATTTACAACATTAGCTAAAACTTGCTGCCTTCTTAATCTATATGATACCTGCTCTACAAGAGCTAATAAAACTTCTTCTAATTTTTCTATATTAGCTTCATCATGTGGAAGAGTTACAGAGTTTCCTATTCCTTTTGGTTTTCCTCGTTCCGCTTCTACCGGTTCTGTATCTATTCCATTGGCATATTCCCATATCATCTTGCCAAACTTGCCAAATTTACGTATTAATACTTTTTCATCCGTTCTTGCTAAATCACCTATAGTTTTTATTCCCATTTTCTCTAATTTTGGGATACTTCTTTTTCCAACCATAAATAACTCAGATACTGGAAGCGGCCACATCTTTGTTGAAATTTCATTTTCATATAGTGTATGAATTTTATCAGGTTTTTCAAAATCTGACGCCATTTTTGCTAAAACTTTATTATGTGCTATACCAATGTTTACAGTAAATCCTAGAGTTTCTTTTATATTCTTGCTTATTTGCATTGCCTTATTCTCTATAGTTTCTCCTTCAAGCATAAATTGAGTCAAGTCTAAAAAGCATTCATCTATAGAAAATTGCTGTATTTTATCTGTATATTGTTTAAATATTTCTATCATTGCTCTAGAATATTCTTGGTAAACGCTAAAATTTGATGGAAACACTTGAATTTGTGGACATTTTTTTCTTGCAAAATACAACGGCTCTCCAGTTTTTATTCCAAACTGCTTTGCCAATTGGCTCTTTGCTAAAACAATTCCTTTTCTTTCATTTTCTTCTCCGCCTATTACTGCGGGTATTGTTCTTATATCTATGCTTTCTCCTCTTTTCAGCCTATCCACAGCCGTCCATGATAAAAAAGCATTATTTACATCTATATGTAATATTAAGCGTTCCATAAAATCACCGTTTTTATTATAGAACGTTTGTTTTAGTTTGTCAACTGGTAAATTTTAGATATAATGTTCCATTATAACGGCAATTTTACCTTTTTTAGTTTCTCCTTCTACCTTTTTCACACTAAATTTCCCTTTTCCTCGTATTACTATTGTATCCACTTCATTTACTGTTTTTGAGGCTCTTGTTTCATTATTATAGTTTACAAAGACTCTTTGTTCATCTATAAGCTCACTTGCGACTGTTCTAGAACAGTTAGCAATCTCTGCAATTATATTATCTAGCCTTAAAGAGCTAACTGTTATCCTTTTTTCTTCCTTATTTATTATTGGTTTTCTTACTTTAGAAATATCCAAACTTTCTATTTTAGATTTGCTAAACCTAGTTAATTGCCCTAGATTATTCAATATATATTTACTCATTTCTGGCGTTGTTATAATATCTGCTCCATCTTCAAACACCAATATATCTCCAATCTTTTCTCTCTTCACACCTAATTTCATTATTCCACTCAAATAATCTTTATGTGTATATTTATTCTTCAATTCATTTGGGAGCTCTATTCTTACTAAGGTTAAAATACTTGAATAATTAAACCTATCATTTTCAAATAGTTCACTATATTTTTCAGGATAAATAATCAAAACACATCTGCTGCTTTCTTCATACGGTGTATAGTAAATATAGTATCTATATTTTTCAACATTTAAAATGTCTTGGCTAATTTTTTTCTGATACATGTTCAAAAAATCAGTACAAACAATTTGGTTCTTCTTTTTTGCAAATTCTATTTTATCCAAAATCTTTGCTACCAATAATCTATCTTCTTCTTTATAATACTTGTTTAATATTTCTGTTTTATTCATTTAATTTTCCTTGCCTAATAATTTCATTATTTGAGCTGCAATACTTTCAACATCTAAGTGATTTAATCTTTCTAATTCATCTACTGTTCCTTGCTTTACAAAGCCTTCTTTGTATGCACAGCCTTCTACTTTTACCCCTTGTATAGAATATTTTGTAATCAGTTCAGCAATTTCTGTATATAAACCACCATTTAAAACTCCATCTTCTATTGTAAGTACATACTTCGTTTTTTCTATTGATTGCTTTAAAGTTTCTTCATCTAATGGTTTTAAGAAGCTTGCATTTATAACTTCACATTCTATTATATTATTTAATTTTTCTGCCACTTTAATAGCTTTTGACACCATTTTACCCGAAGCTATTATAGTTACATCTTTTCCATGTTTTAATATTTCCGCTTTTTTGTTTTTCAATCTTTGTAGTTGGCTTCTTTCTTTATATTCAATTATTTCTTCTCTTCCACGTGGATACCTTATTACTACTGGTGTATTCAATTCATTAATTGCATATTCCAGCATATCTTCCAATTCTTTAAAACCTTTTGGTGCTAATATTGTAATATTAGGAATCAGCCTCAAAAATGCTATATCAAATAA
This sequence comes from uncultured Clostridia bacterium, assembly GCA_934122115.1. Lineage (GTDB taxonomy): Bacteria > Bacillota > Clostridia > TANB77 > CAG-508 > UMGS1901. The sequence goes on from CAKOVU010000008.1 coordinate 54,009, forward strand.
GCCTTGATGTGTTTTTCCATCGTTTCCTACAATTCCAGCTCTATCAACACATATCACAACATGTAAATTTTGCATACATATATCATGTATTATTTGATCGTACCCTCTTTGTAAAAACGAAGAATACATTGCTACTACTGGTATAAGCCCACTTTTAGCCATTCCTGCAGCCATTGTTAAAGCATGTTGCTCCGCAATTTCCACATCAAAAAATCTATCTGGATATAGTTTTTTGAATTTTGAGAGACCTGTTCCTGTAGCCATAGCAGCTGTTATTGCTACTATATTTTTGTTCTTTTGAGCTAACTCTATCAGCTTATCCCCAAACACTTCTGAGTAATCTTTTTCTTTTACTAATTCTCCTGTACTAATATCAAAACTTGGCACACTATGATATTTATCAGGATTTTTTTCTGCATTTGGGTATCCTTTGCCTTTTATTGTTTTGCAGTGTATTAAAACTGGACCTTTAATTTTCTTTGCTTCTTTAAATATTCTTTCTAAACTTGCTATATCATTTCCATCGACTAGTCCTAGATATGTATATCCTAAATTTCCAAACATGCTGCTAGGTGATACTGCTAAAGCCCTTGCCAATCCTCCGGTATTTTTTTCTATGCTCATTTCATTGTCATTTAAAACTATTATTAAATTCGTATTACTTGTTCCTGCATCATTTAAAGCCTCTAAAGCCATTCCACCAGTTAATGCACCATCTCCAATTACAGCTATTACATTGTATTTCTCTTTTTTTATATCTCTTGCCCTCGCCATTCCTAGCGCAGCTGATATTGATGTGCTACTATGCCCAGTGTTAAAGCAATCATATTCTGATTCTTCTGGATTTACGAAACCTGAAATTCCATTTAATTGCCTTAATGTGTTAAACTTGTCTTTTCTTCCTGTTAAAATTTTATGTGTATACGTTTGGTGTCCAACATCCCAAATAATTTTATCTTCCGGTGCTTCAAACACATCATGTAGTGCTATAGTTAACTCTACAGTACCTAAGTTAGAAGCCAAGTGTCCTCCAGTTTTAGCAACCTTCTTAATTATAAAATCTCTGATCTCTTCTGCCAATTCTTCTTTTTCTTTTATATTTAATTTCTTTAAATTATCTATATTATTAATTTTATTTAATTGATTGTACATTATTTTAGTCTTTCTGTTTTTTTATATATAATATCATATATATAAATTTTTTTAAAGACTAGCTTTTTTATTTTATTTGTGCTATTATATATACCGTATTAGATATTGGGATGTCGCCAAGTGGTAAGGCCTCGGACTCTGACTCCGATATGCGTGTGTTCGAATCACACCATCCCAACCAAAGGATTGTGATTTTTATGATTAAAAATATTGCTAAAAATCCCGTTGCTAGGCACAATTATGAAATACTTGATACCCTAGAAGCGGGAATTGTACTTACTGGTACAGAAATAAAATCTATACGTAATGGGAAGGTTAATTTAAAAGATAGTTATGCAGCCATCACAAATGGCGAAGCTTATGTTTATTCTATGCACATAAGCCCATATGAACAAGGTAATATCTTTAATAAAGACCCTTTAAGGCCTAGAAAGTTATTATTAAATAAAAAAGAAATTTTTAAATTAGTTGGTATGGTTCAACAAAAAGGATATACCTTGGTTCCTATATCACTTTATTTTAAAAATAGTATTGTAAAACTTGAGTTAGGAATTGGAAAAGGAAAGAAATTATATGATAAAAGAGAAGATTTAAAGAAAAAAGACTCTGAACTTTATATAAAGAAACATTTTAATTCTTAAACAAATTTAAACCCCGAATTTGATATCGGGGTTTATTGTTTTTATTATTTTTTTATACTATCTGTCATTAATATAAATTTAACTGTTCCATCTGTATCTTCATCAATTCCTGCAAAATTATTGTATTCGTCTGCTAGTTTTTTCAATGCTTCTATTCTTTCTTGTAAATCTTTAACTTCTCCGTTTACAAGCTTAGATATTTCTTTTATTCCCTCATTATCAAATTTTTCTATTCCATTTGATAATGTTTCCATTCCGCTTTGAATTGTTTGAGAACCTGCTAATAATTGCTTATTAGCACTATTTATTTGAATTGTTGAATTATTTAATGTAGATATACCATTTTGCAACATTCCTGATTTTTGTGCTAAAGTTGAAGTTCCTGTAGTTAATTTCTTTGTTCCTTGATATAATTCTTTAGTTCCATCTTTTAAGCTTCCAACTCCGTCACTTATTGAATCAACACCAGATGAAATACTATCAAATCCTGCTGAAATAGATTTTATTCCTGCTTGAATACTTGTATTTGCTTTTTGCTTTAATCCTGTTAAACTTGTTTTTATACCTTTTTCATCAATTAAATCTACTCCTGCCTTTTCTTTTTCTGTAGCACTATCTATTGCATTTGATATTCCAGTTTTTAATGTTGAAGTATCCATATTCTTTGATAAAGCTTGTGTTAATGCTTGTTTTTGTTGCTCTGTTAATTCTATTCCATATTGTGTAGTAAAATCTTCGTTATTTAGAATTGCGCTCAATGTTGCTGAAGCAACTTTCTTGCTTCCCTCTGTAACTGCTGAAGTTAAGTTTTCTTTTAATGTTTCATTTCCATTTTCAATTACATCTGATTTAATCTTTTCAGTTTCTTTTTCTTTTCCTGCTATTAACATATCAATTCCTTCTGATAAGCTATTTGCACTTTCTGTTAATGCAGATACTGCTTCTTCTTTACCATTTGCAACCCCGCTTTGTAATTTATTTAATCCACTGCTTACTCCATCTACTCCACTATTTACTTTTTCAGCCCCGCTTTCCAATTTTGATGCACTATTATTTAATTCATTAACTCCATCATTTAATAACCCATAATTTGTATTTATTGTATCTACTCCATCTTGTAAGCTATCCATTGCACTGCTAAATTCTGTATTCTTTTCTACATATTCGTTTACTCCATCTTGAAGTGTTTTAGCTCCTTTTACTAATTCTGTGCTAGATGTATCTAAAGTAGACATCTTACTATATAAATCATCAAGTTTGTCTAAATTATCCAAATCACTTTCTTCTATTAATTTTGGTGTTGCATATGACATAATATTACCCATTTCGAAGTCTGTAGCTTCAAATTCTAACTCTACTTTGCTTGGTATCTTTAAATCTTTTTCATCTAAATCTAAGCTTTCTTGTAATCCTGGGCAAGTAACAGCAGCTACTAATGTTTTTGTGCCATTATCAACTACTTTACCTTTTGATATAGTAATATTTTTAGCTACAGTATTATTTAATATTGTTCCTGTAATTACAACAAATGGTGTATACATTTTTGTATCTTTCCCATTAATTTTTACTATATGTTCATCTTTATTTTTATATTCTATAGTAATTTTTATTTTTCCACTTTTCCCTGCCAATTCCTCAGCACTTATTTCATTTCCATCTAATTCATATTTTATTGTGCATTCCAAAGGCAATTTTTTTTCAGTATCACCTTGGTAATATATATCATTACCATTTGAATTCCATTTTAATATATTTTCATTTACCTCAAATGTTTCATCTCCGTTTATATTTTTTATATTTAGTAAATCCGATATATCTTTTAATATACTTTCGTTTTCTGTATTTTTAAGATGTGTACTTACTACAGTATTGTAATTTTCACCGCTATTCGACATCTTTCCATATACTGTTTCATCTTTAGTATATGCCAAGACTGGAGAAGCTGTTATAACACCTAGTGTAAGTACTGTGGCTATTGAAACGCCTTTTACTAATAAATTATTTTTCATTTTTACTCATATCCTTTCTAATTTTTCTCAAAAACTATATTTTTTGTACGCTTTGTTGTTTTACAAATTAATTTATCAAATGCAATCAATAAAGCTGGTAGCACAAATATAACCGCAACCATACTTATTAGCGCTCCTCTTGATATTAATGTACAAATTGAACCTACCATATCAATATTAGATATTATAGATACTCCACATGTTGCAGCAAAGAAACATGAAGCACTTACTATTATTGATTTCATAGAATTATCCATTGCATATTTAGCCGCTTCTTTCTTGTCTTTGCCATCTATTCTTGCATTTAGATAATTATTCGTCATCAATATTGCATAATCAACCGTTGCTCCTAATTGGATTGTTCCAATTACTATTGATGAAACAAATGGGATTGTTTGATTCAAGTAACATGCAAAAGACATATTTACAAATATTGCAAATTCGATTGTAGCAATTAACAATACTGGTATTGTTGGAGATTTAAATACAAATATCATTAATATAAGAATTACTACTATTGATGAAATAGTTACACTATTAAAATCAACATCTGCAATCTCTACTAAGTCTTTCATTAAAGGTGCTTCACCTGCTAATATTGCATTGTCATCATATTTCTTTATTATTGTATTTATTTTATTTACTAAGTCATTCTGCTCATCTGTAGCAGTTTCATAGCTTGAGTTTACTAATATCATTTGATATTTATCACTCTCAAATACAGATTTTATATCTTCTGGTAAAACCTCATCGGGAATTGAGCCTTTAGTCAATTTGCTTTTTGCTAAAGACCACTCTACTCCATCTAGACCATCTATTTCATCTAGCATCTCATTTACTTTGTAATCTTGCATATTTTTATCTACTAGCACAATTTGAGTTGAAACCATTCCATATTTATCTGATAATTCCTTATTTGCAATTACACTATCAAGTGTTTCTGGTAATGTTTTGTTTAAGTTGTAGTAAACTGAAACATGGCTATTTCCATATATTGCAGGTATTGATAATATTACAAACATTACAATTATTCCTTTATAATGTTTTATTGTAAAATCTCTTGTATGAGTAAACGCAGGTAATATTTCTTTGTGTTTTCCCTTTGAAATTAACTTATCAAATACTAATAATGTTGCTGGTAATACTGTTACAACACATATTAATCCTATAAGAACACCTTTAGCCATTACTAAACCAATATCTTTTCCTATTGTTAATTGCATTGTACACAATGCTAAGAAACCTGCAATTGTTGTAAGTGAACTTCCAACTACTGAATTTAGTGTATTATCAATTGCTTTTGCCATTGCTTCGTTTATATTAGCACTTGTTTGTTTCTCTTTCTGGTAACTGTGGTATAAGAATATAGAGAAATCCATTGTTACACCTAATTGCAAAACTGTTGCAATTGCTTTTGTTATGTAAGATATTTCTCCAAATATTACATTTGAACCCATATTATACAATATTGCAATTCCTATACCTCCTAGTAAAAATACTGGGACTATAAATGAATCTAATGAAATTTGTAACACTATAATACATAAAACTACAGCTACTACTACATATATTGTCATTTCTGAATTTAGTAGATTCTTTATATCATCTTCTGTAGCAGATATTCCACTTACCCTACATTGAGTTTTAGCTAAGTCTTTTATATCCTCTATAGCTTTTAAAGTATCATCTTCTGCGATTCCTGTCTTAAATGTTACAAGTATTGGTGTAGTTCCTTCTTTGTCAATTATATCTTTTACATCATCTGGCAACATTTCCATTGGCATATTTGTTCCCATTATGTCTGTTGCTCCAATTACAGTATTTACACAATCAATACTTCTTATCTTCTCTTCTAGTTTTATTATATCTTTTGTTGGCATTTCGTCATCAACAATTAAAACTGAGAACGAGCCCATTCCAAAATCTTCCGATAATATATTTTGCCCATCCACAGTTTCTATGTTGCTTGGTAAATATGACAAAATATCATAATTTATTCTTGTTGCTTTTATTCCTATTACTGAAGGTATTAATAATAGCAACGATATTATAATTATGACCTTGCTATGTTTGCATACCCAATTTCCAAATTTGTTGAATTTTACCATTATAAATTATCTCCTTTCGTATTTTTGACCAGCGGTCATTTAATATAATACTACTTTTCTGACTGTCAGTCAATACATTCTATGAAAATTTTACCTAAATATTTCATTTTTTTATAAATATTTGACTGTTTGTCAGTTTTATGTTAATATAATAAATAGATTGGGGGCTTTCATATGGGAAAAAGTTTTGATAATAAATTAGAAAAAGAAAATAAATTATTAAGTACAGCTTTCAAATTGTTTACTCAAAAAGGTGTTGACAACACATCTATTCAAGACATTGCAGATAATGCTGGTGTTGGCAAAGGTACTTTTTATTTATATTTTAAAGATAAATATGAAATTAGAGATAAAGTAATTGCTGATTATTCGCAAAAACTATTTAATAAAGCTTTAACTGCTTTAGACAAATCTTATATAAATAATTTTGAAGATCAGATAATTTTTATAATAAATTATATTTTGGATGAATTAACTAAGAATAAAATCGTATTAAAACTAGTTGCCAAAAATCTTTCATTAGGGCTTTACAATAATACAATTTCAAAGCTTTCTAATTTAGAAAATGATAATGAAAGCATTTATGATAAATTTGTGAAAAGATTAAATGAAAATAATATAACTTTGAGAAATCCTAAAGTTACTCTTTCTACTATAATTGAGCTAGTGAGTGCTACCTGCTTTAATTCAATACTATATGATGCTCCACTACCTATCAAAGAATATAAGCCTTATTTATATTCTATAATACGCAGCATATTAAAAGAGCAATAACTGTTTTGCACCTTAAAATAAAGGATGGATGTACAGGAACATCTATCCTTTATTCGAGTCAATGGTAAAAGTTTTTATCCGATCGTTTTTTATCGCCTTTTTCCTTTGTTGATGCGGTGCATTTCTTCTACTATATATTCGTCTATTTTCTGACTCTGCTTTAATATCTTGTCATAGTCAGCATTTGCTGCGATTAATGATTCTAATTTTGCTGTGTGTTTTAATCTTGATAATACTTTGTTCATGCTTCATCAACTCCTTTGCACCATATAATAGCACAAAGTGTCAAGAAAATTTGTCGAAACTTGTCATCATCAACATATTTTTTTCTATTCGCTTATTTTTTACTTTTTATTGACATTCTTATAACTTGAGCACATTGATTCATCTGGCTGTTTCGTTCCACATCCTTGTACTGGCGTAACAATTATCTGTTTTAATTCACATTGTTGTTTTTGCCCATTATTATATTTACAGCTTTCAACTGTACAGTTAATTATTTGTTTTTCTTCCATAAATTTCATCCTTTCTACAAATATATTTTATGACATTAATATTATTTGTAGTTGATGAATTATTATTCATTTTTAAATGTATTTTGACTGTTTTTTTCAATATTTTTTCTAGCATCTTCAATACATTTTTCTGGATTTCTAAAACTTAAATACCAACTCATTCCATTTCTCTCTTTTTTCTGCTGTTCCATTCTTTCTTGAAGCACGCTAAATGTTGTTGGCATTGGTATAATCATTGGTTCGCAAGGCATCCAATTAACTGGAGCCATTTGATTATTCTCTTGTGATACTTGCAACGCATTTACTATTCTTAATATTTCAGATATATTTCTTCCTATATTCATAGGATATACAAGTATAGCTCTTACAATTCCTTTGTCATCTATAATAAACACATTTCTTACTGTAGCCGTGTTATTTATCTCTGTTGCTATCATCCCATACTTTCGTGCTATTTCTCCACTTCTGTCTGCTATTATAGGAAATGGAATTACTATACCCGTTTTCATATAAATATCGTACACCCATGCAAGATGTGACGGATTGCTATCTATACTAAGCCCTATTAATTTAGTATTCATATTCTCAAAATATGTATTTGCCTTAGCAAAACCTATCATTTCCGTAGTGCATACGGGGGTAAAAGCCTTCAATTTGGGGATATTATATTAATCGACTAATTTCAGGTTTTAGCTCGAATTTCACACTTTTATCGTGATAAATCCATATTTTATCAATTAAACACTCTAAAAT
>CAKOVU010000009.1:0-60481 GCA_934122115.1 uncultured Clostridia bacterium
TCGAGGTGACAGGGATCGAACCTGCGACCTCATGGTCCCAAACCACGCGCGCTACCAACTGCGCTACACCTCGATTATTATTTGTAACAAGTACTTATTAAATATAGCACAAATATGAGCGATTTGCAAGATGTTTTTATAAAAAATAAATAAATTTCTCAAAAAACTAATAAAACTATTGAAAAAAAAACAAAATACAAGTATAATAAATAGGCAAATGCATTTGTAGCTTAGCTGGATAGAGCGTTCGGCTACGAACCGGAAGGTCGGGGGTTCGAATCCCTCCAGATGCACCATTATATAATTTTTATATACATTTAACAATTATTTGCCAATTTCAAAAGAGGAATTGGTATTTTTTATTAGGAGGAAAATATGATATATCCTGAATTTATAAAAAAAGGCGATACGATAGGAATTATAGCTCCATCGGCTGGAAGTGAAAATGAGATAGATATAAAAAAATTAAATATGGCGGAAGAAAAGCTTAAAGATCTAGGTTTTACAATAGAAGAAACTGAGAATTGCAGAAAGGATACTGGAACAGGCAGAAGTTCAAGTAAAGAAGAAAGAGCAAAGCAATTGAACAAGCTTTTTATAGAAGAGAAAACAAAAGCAATAATTGGATTAGCTGGAGGCGAGTTTTTAATAGAAATGCTTCCATATGTGAATTTTAAAAATATTTTAAATAATCCTAAATGGATGCAAGGTTATTCAGATATAACAGGCTTATTGTTTCCAATTACTACAATGCTAGACATAGCTACAATCTATTCAAACAATTTTAAAACATTTGCTATGAAGGATTGGCACAGGTCTATAAAGGAAAATTTAGAAATATTACAGGGGAATTTAATCAAGCAATATAGTTATGATTTGTATGAAGATATAAGAGCAGAGAGAATAAATGGGGATGAGCCATATAACTTAACGGAAAAAGTTAGATGGGAAGGGATAAATGAAGAAGAAAATATTAAAATGCAAGGCAGAATGATAGGCGGTTGCTTAGATGTGATTTTGTGCTTAATTGGAACAAAATATGATAATACAAAAAATTTTATTGAAAAATATAAGAAAGATGGAATTATATGGTTCCTTGATAATTGTGAATTAAGTAGTGAAAGTTTAGTAAGAGCAATGTTTCAATTAAAGGAAGCAGGATATTTTAAATATACGAAAGGAATTGTTTTTGGAAGAAGTGGAATAGAAAAAAGTTATTATAATATTAGCTTTAAAAATGCGATAAAAAGTTCATTAGAAGAATTAAATGTTCCTATCATAATTAATGCTGATATTGGGCATAAACCGCCGCAAATGACTATTATAAATGGCGCAATAGCTAGAATAGAATTGAATGCAGGAAAAGGAAGTATAGAATTCAAATTAAAATAAAGTGTAGAAGCCTACACTTTATTTTAATGTTATGGACCTACTGCCACTATTTTATTATGTGGATTGTAGGTATCTCTTGAGATACATTCGGTAGAAACTACATTTCCAGCAGAATTGTATAATGTTTTGTATGTGGCGGTTTTACAGCCGTTTGAACCGTTAGAAATTACACGGGTTTGACCAGTGGCTAAAGATGAATCGGTTTGATAAACTGTTTGCGCATAAACTGTTGAAAGATATTGTGCGTCTAATACCACTTTGTAATCGTTGTCGGTTTTTAATCCGTAAATATAGATTCTTAGAATTTTGCCAGAAGTATCACAAACTATTTTTATTGGATAATTTCTATTATTTGTAAATTTAAAATCTGGACCACCCCATGATACGGTAGCATCTAAACCAGGTTTTACATATGAAGGTTTAAAGCCATGATTTGTTCTTTCGGTGATTTCCAAGTTTGCATATAATACTGCATTATAAAGAGTTGATGAAACTTGGCATATTCCTCCACCGTATTCTTGAACTACTTTTCCATTTAAATATGCAGGAGCTTCTTTAAATCCAGCAGCTTTAGTACGCTGACCAACAACTTGGTTGTAAGAAAATGTTTCTCCAGGCATTAAAACAACTCCATTTATCTTCGAAGCAGAAAGCGAAATATTGGTAGAACGGTTGCTATTACTGCTTGTAAAAGAAGTAGAGAAGCTAGATAATAAATCTGGAAAAGCCTCTGCGCCTAATTGATTTGTAGTTACAGAAGGATATAAAATTTTTAAAGGAATAGTATATTCTTCTTGATATGTACTAACTATATTTTTAGCGTCATCTAGTGAAATATTAAAATCTAATCCATTTGATGAAGGATAAACAACATATGGATTTGTTTGGTAGTAAGCATCAACAGGTTGCTTATGAACTTCTGCATAGATAGAATCAATATCAATATTTTTGGCTGAAACAGGCGTTACAGGTATAGATATTGAAATATTATTGGTACTATTTGTTAATAAAAATAATATTTCATGTATTAGTGAATCAGAATCTACAACGAAACCGTCCTTGCCATTAGAAATAATTAACGAGGTTCCATCAATAGAATAGCTAGGATTAATTACTGCATCTGGCAAATTTGAATTTATTTCAGTTACTAAATTATCATATAATTCGGTATCATAGTAAATGCTAGGTCCTATATTAAGATTGGTGCTTAAGGCATTAAGAATTGTGAAATTGTTTATAAAAATATTGCTTGATCTGCCTAAAGCAAAAGCATTTTCTACAGCAAGGTCTGTATCAAAAGACATATTAATTTGAGAAGGCGATATGGTAATAGAATAATCTTCGTGAGATAGAGTAATTTCCTTAGATAATTGTTTTTTTATTTCTTCAGAAATTTTTGCTTTTGCTTCATCTTTTGTTAATCCAGAAACAGAAATACCTTGTATGTAAATACCTGAAATAATGGTATCTTTATGTATATTCAACAAAGCAAATATAGTAGAAAAAAATAGGGCTATTATAATTAATATTGATAAAGGCAAAAAAACAAAAAGAAAAACCTTTTTGCCTTTATGTTTTTTTTCAGATTGCGTTTGTTTTATTATTTGCTCTGCATCTTGTAAAATCTGTTGTTCCTCAGATAATTCTTCAAAATCCGTGCTTATTTGACTATCTTGTAATTTATTCATCATATTTCTCCAAAATTTTATTCTTCTATATTAAACTATAAAAAATAACATTTGTAAAGAATATGTATTATTAATAATAAATATTATAAAAAACGAAAATAATACTAGAAAAAGTAATAATAAAATGATATACTTTCAACAAAAAAGAGAGGAGAAATTGATTATGATTGAAAAAGAACAAGCTGAAGAGTTAAGAAAAAAATTATTTGATGAAAAAAATAATGGCTGGGAAAACACTTCAGAAGAAGAGAAAAAACAAATATTTGAGTACAGCGATAAATATATGGAATTTTTAAACAGTTCTAAAACAGAAAGAGAGATTGTGGCAAATTCATTAGAAATTGCAATGGCAAATGGATTTAAAGACATAAAAGAGTATGAAACGCTAAAACCAGGAGACAAAGTGTATTTCGTAAATAGAAAGAAGAATTTGTTTTTAGCAGTAATAGGAAAAGAAGATATAGAAAATGGAATAAATATAATAGGCTCACATGCGGATTCACCAAGATTAGATTTAAAACCAAACCCAGTATATGAAGACAATGGATTTGCTTATTTTAAAACACACTACTATGGTGGTATAAAGAAATATCAATGGACAACTATACCACTTGCAATTCATGGGGTTATAGCAAAAGCCAATGGTGAGAAAATTAAAATAAATATTGGTGAAAATGAAGAAGATCCAATATTTACAATTACAGATTTATTACCACATTTGGCTCAAGAACAAATGCAGAAAAAATTGAAAGATGGCGTTGAAGGTGAAAATCTAAATTTATTAATAGGAAGCATGCCATTAGATTGTAAAGATATTTCAGAAAAAGTAAAATTAAATATATTAAATTTACTAAATAAAAAATATGGAATAGTAGAAAGAGATTTTTTAAGTGCAGAAATAGAATTGGTACCAGCATTTAAATGCAGAAGCCTAGGATTTGACGAGAGCTTAATTGCAGGATACGGACAAGATGATAAAGTATCAGTATATACTTCTTTAACAGCAATATTAAATATAGAAAAACCAGAAAAAACAGCTGTATGCATATTTGCAGATAAAGAAGAAATAGGCAGCATGGGAAATACAGGAATGGAATCAAATGTGTTTAGCACATTTATGTCAGAAATATTAAACAGAATGAATATAAACAGACCAAATTTATTGGACAAAATGTTCTGCAACTCAAAAATGCTATCAGCAGATGTAGATGCTGGTTTTGATCCAATTTATGCATCAGTATCAGATACACACAATGCTTCTTATTTAAATAAAGGAGTTGGAATTGCTAAATACACTGGAGTTGCTGGAAAAGCTAATGGCTCAGATGCAAACGCGGAATTTGTAGCATATGTTCGCAATATATTTGAAACAAAAGGAGTAACATATCAAATTGCAGAACTTGGAAGAGTTGATTTAGGCGGTGGCGGAACAATCGCATACATTTTAGCTAATAAAGGGGTTGATGTATTGGATTGCGGAGTTCCAGTATTATCAATGCATGCACCTTATGAAGTAACAAGCAAATATGATGTTTACCAAGCGTATAGGGGATATGAAGCTTTTTTCAAAGCATAAGTTAAAAAATATAAATAAAAACCACCCGTTTTGCGAGTGGTTTTTTATATTGCGAACCTATAAAAATAAATAGGGTTCGTATAAGATTGCTGTGGTGAGCCAGAAGGGATTCGAACCCCCGACCCCAGGCTTAGAAGGCCTGTGCTCTATCCAACTGAGCTACTGACCCATAACTCAAATGCAAGATATATTATAATGCCAAAAAATATATTTGTCAATGGTTTAAATAAATTTACCGTTTAAAATTTCAAAAAATATAGAAATTTTTTGAATTATAGTATAGAATATACTATATAAAATATTAAGGGAGTATCTAATGAAGAAAAACGTATTTCACAAAATAATATGGTATGTAGTGATTTTTAGCTTAATAGGCTTATTTATAGAAATACTGATGGGATTTCTAGCAACAGATAATAGAAGGGGATGCATATTAGGACCTTTATGTGTAATATATGGAATTTGTGCTACGGTTTTAATATTCTCACTTCAAAATTTTAAAAATAACATAGTGAAAATATTTATTTGGGGAGCTGCAGAAGGAACTTTGATGCAATTTTTAATAAGTTTTGCATTTGAGGCAGCATTAGGAATAAGATTTTGGAACTATACTAATATGGGAAATGTAAATGGAAGAATATGTATTGCGTACGCAGTCTTGTGGGGCGTGATTTCAATAGTGTTAGTTGAAATTGCAAGCAAAATACTTGATAAAGCAATAGATAAAATTCAGGGAAGAAAAAAAGTAATTATAGATACAATATTAACAATATTAATCGTGGCAGAAACTTTATTCACAGTTTGGGGTATATATGTGTATAAAGCAAGGGCAAAAATGATATATAATGATGTTGTAATATTTGAAGAAAAAAATGCAATTGGAAAATTGGGAGATAAAATATTTACGAATGAAATAATGGAAAAGGTATTTCCAAATATAAGATTTTTAGATGATGAGAAAAATGAAGTATGGATAAAAGAATTAATGAAATAAGAAAAAGGGTTATAAGCACAAAACTTATAATCCTTCTTTTATTTTGGTAAAACAATTCTTGAATCCTTTTTTCTAGCTCTAAATAAAGTTATTTTGTTACCAACTGATTGCACAAATACAGAATTTGTAGCTTCAGATATTTCTATTCCTAATGGTTTAACATCATCAGGAGCAGTATCTAAAACACTAATTTTAATTAGCTCTCTTGCTTCTAGTGCATCATCTATTTGTTTTATTAAATTTTCAGATATTCCATTTTTCCCTATTTGAAAAATAGGTGTTATAGAATTGGCTAATCCTCTTAAATAAGCTCTTTGTTTACTTGTCATAATTTCCTCCACTATTTTAATACTTAATATAATACCAAAAAAATGAATTTTTTGCAACAGTTTAATTATTGTGTGAAATCTTTGTGAAAAATTATAGAAGTATATTGCACCAGTAAAATTATAGTGATAATATTTAATTATTATTTAGGGAAATAAGAGATTGGAGGAAAAAACAGTGATAGAAATTACTAATGTTACAAAAAAGTATGGTAATTTTACAGCAGTAGATGATATAAGCTTTACCATACAAAATGGAGAAATCATTGGATTTCTTGGACCAAACGGTGCAGGGAAAAGCACTACAATGAATATGATAACAGGCTATATAGAGCCAACAGAAGGTACAATTACTGTAAATGGTTATGATATTCAGAAAAAACCTCAAAAAGCAAAAAAACAAATAGGTTATATGCCAGAGGGGGTGCCATTATACCAAGATTTAACAGTAAAAGAATTTGTAACATATATGGCTGAATTAAAAAAAGTAGACAAAAAAGTAAAAAAGGAAGAAGTAGAAAAAGCCATAACAGAAACTGGGATAAAAGATGTTGAAAAGAAGCTAATTAGAAATTTATCTAGAGGTTATAAGCAAAGAGTAAGTATGGCAGGAGCCTTAGTAGGAAGCCCAGATGTACTTATACTAGACGAACCTACAGTAGGATTAGATCCAAAGCAAATAACAGAAATAAGAAGCTTAATAAAAGAATTAGGAAAAGAGCATACAGTAATATTAAGCTCACATATTTTATCTGAAGTAAGCCAATTGTGTGAAAGAGTAATAATTATAAATAAAGGAAAAATAGTAGCAATTGATACTCCAGAGAATCTAGAAAAAGCTACACAAGAAAAGAATATTATTTTAGTAACTGTTGAAGATAAACAAAATAAAATGAAAGAAATAAATACTTTAATTCCAGAGATAGCAAAATGTGAAGAAGTAAAAGACAATGGCGATGGAACAAAGCAATACATGATAGAAGCTAAAGAAAATGCAGATTTACGTAAGCAATTATTCGAAGTATTGCCTAAAAATGATATTACAATATTCGAATTAAAGAAGGCAGAAACATCTTTAGAAGATGCATTTATAACTTTAATAAATAAAAGTACAGAAAAAGCAAAAAAAGAAGGAGGTAAAAAATAATGTTTGCGGTATATAAAAAAGAATTAAAAAGCTATTTCTTATCTCCAATAGGCTATGTTGTGATAGGAATATTTTTATTATGTTTTAGCGTATTTTTCTATTTGACGGTATTTAATTCAAACACTGTAGATTTAGGAGTGTTATATTATTATACAGCCTTATATGGATTAATAATAATAATACCAATATTAACAATGAGAATATTTGCAGAGGAAAGGAAAAATGGCACAGAACAATTGCTATTAACTTCTCCAACGGGAATGCTAAAAGTAGTGTTTGGAAAATTTTTTGCAGCATTATCTGTAATATTAATTACTTTAGTAATATCACTAATGTTTTTTGCGATAATAAGTTATTTTGGAAAACCAAACATTGGAACAACTTTAGTAGCAATTTTAGGATTTATATTTTTAAGCATGGCTGCAATATCTGTAGGAATGTTTGCATCAAGTTTAACAGAAAACCAAATAATTGCAGGGGTAATTACAGTTGCATTTTTAGTAATATCTTTATTTACAAACAATATTAGCTCGTCTTTAGAAGGAATAACACTAATTGATTATTATACAAAATTTGCACAAGGAATAATTTCGATTGAAAATATTATTTCATTGCTATTATTCACATTTGTATTTATTAGTTTAACGATAATTGTAATGCAAAGAAGAAAATTAGTGAAGTAAGGAGAGAGAGAAAGTGAAAAAGAGTAAAGAATTAACAAAAATACAAGATAAGCCAGATGGCAAGATAAAAAAATTCTTTCACAAATGTATAGATGTGTTAAATAAAAAATGGCTAAGAAATGGTGTAAATACATTGTTACTAGTTGCGATAATCATCTTAATTTGTGTGGGTATAACAGTTTTATTAAAAAATATTAATTTACCTGAGATAGATTGTACATCAGATAAAATATATTCATTATCAGAAGAAACCAGAACAAAAATATCTGGAATTGATAAAGATATAAAGATTACATTAATAAATTACGGCAGTAACGAAAACATGAATGATATAATAAAAAAATATAAAGCATTAAATAATAATATAAGTGTTGAAACTATAGATAATTTAGCTTCAAGATCTGATTTAATGACAGAATATTCTTTGAAATCTACAGATACACTAATTATAGTAAGTTCTGGAGATAAAGAATCAACAATTGATGAATACAGTTTATATACATATGATTACACAACAGGAAAACAAATTGATACAACAGAGGAAGCAATTACAAATGCAATAATAGATGTTACTTCTGATGTAAAACCTAAGGTATATATTATGAATAATCATATAACATACCCAACAAGTTATTATTCAACATTTATGCAAGAACTAAAAGACGATGCAAATGATGTAGAAACATTTGATTTGTTTGTAACAGGCAAAGTTCCTGATGATTGCAGCTGCTTAGTTATAACAACTTTAAAAGAGGATATAACAGAAGCAGAAAGGGATAGCATAACAGAATATATAAATAAAGGCGGAAAAATATTATTGTTATCTGGAGCAAATACAAGCAATATAGCATTCACTAATTTCCAACAAGTATTGGATTTATATGGAATAACAATAGAAGATGGAGTTGTGTTTGAAGGTACTGATACAAATATGTTATACCAATATCCAGATATGATTATAGAAAATATTCAATCTATAGGCAGCACAAACATGAATATGACATTGAAAGGTTGCTTTGTAGATGCAGCACCAATAAAAGTTACAGAAGATTCTGAAAAACAAGATGAATTAGGAGTATCTTATGAAACTTTGGCTACAACTTCTAGCACAGCTTTTGTAAGAACAAACTTGAATATAACATCTGCAAATAGAACTAGCCAAGATAGTGAAGCAGGAAC
Source organism: uncultured Clostridia bacterium (assembly GCA_934122115.1). Taxonomy (GTDB): domain Bacteria; phylum Bacillota; class Clostridia; order TANB77; family CAG-508; genus UMGS1901. The sequence goes on from CAKOVU010000009.1 coordinate 8,986, forward strand.
ACAAACTATAGGAGTATTAGCAACAAAAGAGATAGATGATAACACAACATCAAAACTAATAGTATATTCTGATGAGTTCTTTACAACAGATATGCCAATCCAAATAGGAAATTATCAATATACATTTATAAGTATATGTAATAATAATGATATAGCAGCAAATGCAGTTGCATATTTAAATGAAAAAGAAAATACAATAACAATTAGAAAAAATTATGATACAGTAACATATACTCCTACTAAAGCTGAACAAAAAGTAGTAATGTGCATTATATTTATTACTCCATTTGTAATAATAGCTATAGGCTTAGTTGTAAAAGCCGTAAGAAAAAGAAATAAATAGTATAAAACTAAAATCCCCTCATAAATATTATGAGGGGGCTTTTTATGTGCAATTATAAAAATATATTAAAGGTATTATTTGTTGTATTAGGAACAATTATAGGTGCAGGATTTGCATCTGGAAAAGAAATATATAATTTCTTTGCTGTATATGGATATATGGGAATATTAGGAATTAATATAGCTGGAATATTAACAGGAATTATAATATACAGCACATTAAATGTATGCGAAAAAAGAAAAGTTAAAAATAACAAAGAATTAATGGAAAATATAAATGAGCCGCAATTCTTATATAATATTGTTAATATTTTTTTATTAATATCTTTTTACATTATGATAGCAGGATTTAGTAGCTTTTTTAAGCAGGAATATAATATTTCTACATATATTACTAGCTCGTTACTAGCAATTTTTATGTATTTTATTCTATCACATAAAATGTCTGGAATTATAAAAATAAATGTTCTTCTTGTTCCGTTATTAATGGTAGCAATGCTTTTTATTAGCTTTAAATATGGAAATTTGCAAGCTTTAGATACAGAAACTACAAAGGTTTTACCCTGCACAATAAGTGCAATTCTATATGCTAGCTACAATAGCATCACATTAATTCCAATTTTGATTACACTAAATGATTTAGTACAGAGAAAAAAGGAAAAAGTAATTGTTAGTATTTTATCTGCATTATTTATTATAATATTGGCATTTGGAATTTTTGGAATGCTAATAAATTCTAATATGAATATTAAAAATGTTGAATTGCCAACGATTATGATATTAAATAATAAAATAGAAAAAATAACATACTCAATAGCCATAGAGGTTGCAATATTAACTTCGGCAGTAGCTGCAGGGTATGGAGTGTTAGAAAATGTAAAAGAAAAAACAATTGTAGATAATAACAAATATAAGAGAATAGTTGCTATTATGTGTATAATAAGTATTCCAATATCTACAATAGGATTTGGCAATTTAATTAAAACTTTGTATCCACTTTTTGGAGCTTTAGGAATTTTGCAAATTGTGTTAATATTAAAAAATAGTGTTGCAAAAGTATAGCAAAACTGGTATAAAATAATAAGAATTATATATTTTAAAGAGGTAAAAATGAAACCAAAGAAAGACAATGTAACATATATAAATGATTTTAATAAAAAGATAAATAAAAAGAAGCTAATAATAGCTGGAATCATAGGGGCTATAATATTAATTTGGCTTATATGCTTTATTATATATGCATTTAATGCTCAATTTAGAATGTTTTGCGATATTTATATTTTTAGAAAAGAAATAGAAGAAAATAATGCTACTCAGGTTAAAATATCAGATGTAAATGTTTCGAATGTATTTGCTTTTTCAAATTATATTGCCGTAATTAAAGACAATGTAATGACAAAATATAATTCTGCCGGAAATGAGGAGTCAACTCTTAAAATTGAGATAACAAAACCTTTAATTGATACGAATGGGAATTATGCAGCAATAGCAGAAAAATTAGGGCAAAAGATATATTTGGTTAAGAATAATGAGATAGTTTGGGAAAATACTTTGTCTGGCAATATATCAACAGTAGATGTAAATGAAAACGGATATGTATCAGTAATTCTATCTGGAACTTCATATAAATCTGTAATTATTTTATATGATGAAAATGGCAATGAGTTATTTAAAACATACTTATCTAACACAATTGCAATTAGCTCTGAAATTTCTTCTGATAATAAATATCTAAGTTTTGCAGAGGTTAATACATCAGGAACTTTAATACAATCAAATATAAAAATAATATCAATAGAGAAAGCAAAGCAGACGCCAGCAGATGCTGTGATATATACATATAAAGCCAACGAAAATAGTTTGGTAACCAATATAAAATATCATAAAAATAGATTAGTGTGTATGTATGAGGATTCAATACAAGAAATAGAGAATAATGAGAATAAAGAGGTTACACTATTAAAGGAAAATGACAAAAAAATTACATTTGCAGATATAAATTTATTTGATACAGCATTAAAAATAGTAGAAAATAATGAAGGGTTATTTAATACAAAAACGGAAGTTCAATTAATAAATACGTCAAGCTTAAAGTCAAGTGTGTATAATGTTGAAGGAGCTGTTAAATCTGTAAATTGCTATGGAAACAGAATAAGTGTTAACTTAGGAGCGGAAGTTCATTTTATAGATAGCAACGGCTGGTTAATAAAAAAATATGTATCTACACAAGAAATAAGAGGAATAGCTATGAACAATAAAATAGCAGGAATTATCTATAAAAATAAAATAGATATTATAAGTTTATAGAGGAGGAAAAATGGGAATTATAGTAGATTTAATTTTAATAGGAATTTTATTAGTTTTTATATTTGCAGGATATAAAAAGGGATTAACGGGAAGTTTATTAAAGCTAATTTCTTTTGCATTATCAATTGTAATAGCATTTGTGTTGTATAAGCCAGTTTCAAATATTATTATAAATAATACACAAATAAATGAAAATATAAAAAGTACTATAATAGATAATTTCAGTGAAAATAAAAGCGAAAACAGTGAAGAGCAAAATAAAATTCAAAATTCAATTTTAAATAATGTAAACAAAGAAATAGAGAATGCAACAACAGAAGCAAAAAACACAATAGTAGAACAATCGGCAGAAAGAATATCAACAACAATTATAAATTTGGGTTGTGCGATAATAGTTTTCCTAATTGCAAAAGTTATATTATGGGTAATTAGTTTCTTTATAAAAGGGGTTGCCTCATTGCCAATAATAAAACAAATAGATAAATTGGGAGGAATTGTTTACGGCGTAGTGGAAGGATTAATAATAATATATGCTGTATTAGCAATAATATCATTTGCAAGCCTAGTATGGACGGATAGTACTATTATTCAAGCAATAAATAAATCGGTTCTGGGAAATAATTTGTATAATAACAATATATTGATAAATTTATTTGTTAAATAAAATAAATGCCATTTAAGCAGAATTTTGACGGCTTAAATGGCACTTTTTTTATATGCCAATATTTTTTGATTAGTTTACACTATGTTTTTGAAACTATTTATAAAAATATAAATAATACTTGCAATAAATAAAACACATTGTTATAATAAAAGCAAAATAAAAAATAACATAATGTTTTACTATTTCCTTAAGTTATATACTTAATGAAGATATATATCAAAAATTATATTACTAAAGTCCTTGTATTTCAAGTAAAAAATCGAAAAAGTAATTTTTTCATTTTTAACTTATTAAAAACATTTTTGAAAAAGTAGTAAATCTTTGAAAGTTAGTTGTTTCAAAAGTTAGGACGATATTTTTTTAGAAAATTTACTTCGTTAAGTATATAACTTAAAGAAAAGGGGAATAATAAAATAAATCATAGAAACAAAGGAGAAAGAAGGGAGAAAATGTATGAAAAAAGAAAAAAATAAAAAGTATGATGGAGGTATAACGTTAGTCGCTTTAGTAGTAACAATAGTAGTTTTATTGATTTTAGCAGGAGTGAGTTTGAATCTAGTAATAGGCAATGAAGGAATGTTAACCAGAAGTAAGGAAGCAGCAAATAAATATGGAAAACAAGCAGAAAATGAACAACAAGGCTTAAATGATGTAGATGACTGGATGGATGAACAATTTGGCAGAATGCAGAAAGTAGCAGTAAATACAAAAGCCACGAAAAATGGAACGATAGACGGTAAAGAACCAAATATAAATAATCCAATAATACCAAAAGGCTATACACCAATAAATGCAGGAAGTGCAACATGGGGAGATGGCACAAGTAGCCCAGCGCAAAGTTCAATAGATAATGGATTAGTAATAAAAGATGATAATAATAATGAATGGGTATGGATTCCAGTGGAAGAAGGTGTGCTTTCAGGTATGTATACAACTTCAAATGAAGGAATAGCATTATCAGGAGATGTTGGAGTAACAACAAAAATGTATACAAACTCTGTAACGATAGGAAAAACAGGAGATACAGTAACTATATCAAGAAGTACACCCAATACAACAGATTATAGAGAACCAGATTTAGTAACTAATTACGATAAAGATGAAACATATTATAAAACAATATTAGGATTCGATACTCCAAAAGCAATGGCAGAAGCATTTACAGCAGATTATGCAAATATGATAAGTAGCATAAAAAAATATGGTGGATTTTATATAGGAAGATACGAGCTTTCAAATGAAGGAGTACAAAAAGGAAAAGCAACTTTAACTAGTACAAATTGGTACAATTTATATAAAAAATGTACAACATTAAATGCAAGCGATAAAGTAGAAAGTAAAATGATATGGGGAATACAATGGGATATAGCATGTGATTTCATATCTAAAAAAGGAGAGCAAAAAAGCATCACAAATTCTACAACTTGGGGAAATTATCCTGATAGTACAGGGAATGCAGCAGTAATGGATGGAGAAACAAAAAAATACGGAAGTAAGCAAGTAACAGGATATAGTGAATATTGGAAAGCAAATAATATATACGACCTAGCTGGAAATTGCTATGAATGGACACAAGAGGCGGGCAACGCCAGCAACCGTGCTTTCCGTGGAGGTTACTACAACTTCAATGGCTCTTACGATCCAGCATCTGTCCGCGGCAACAGTCCTGCCGGCAGCAGCAACTACAACGAGCGGTTCCCGTCCCACTTTAATAATTACTACTGGAATCTAGAGCGTGGGAACCAGTGGAAAGAAGAATGGAATAGGTTGACAGAAAATAGAATAAAGAAGGCGAAAGCTTTTAATAGCGAAAGAAATACGCTATCATGGCAAAATTTAAGTTATACTACTCAGAAAGAGGAGCAAGAATTAAATTTTGCCACTATCGTGGCGCCACTCCACTAGGGAGGCGCTATTTTTGCGTTTTTAGACACGATTATGTAAACGTAAAAATGGCGATACAGAATAAATGAAAGGTGGCGCAAAAATGAGTTTTAGCAGCATGATGGAAATATTGCAAGAAAGAAACAAAGATGGATAGATGAAAATAAATTTGATATTAGTATAAATAAAATATATGAAATTGCAGACTATACATATCAAGTATTAGAAAAAGGGACAGTATTATTGATAAGAGGATATTTTAGTAGCAAAGAAGTAGTAATAGAAGAATTTGAAAAAAATAAAGTATTATAAATGTCTTCAAAGATTTTTATGTTTATATATTGCGCTTTATAATATATTTTGATATACTAAGTGTTATAAAACATATGGGAGTGAGAAAATTGGGTGATATAGATAAAACCAAAGAAAATAAAAAGAGGAGATATAAAAAGAAAAAATCTAGAGCCTTAATGAAATCTGTTCTAACAATATTAGTTGCAGCAATAATTGCAGGAATTTTATTTATAACATATAAAATTCAAAGCAATGGTGGTGGATTATCTGGAGCTTTAGCAACAGTGCTAGGAGTAAGTAAAGAATCACAGGAAAACTTAGAGCCAATACAAATATTAATAATGGGAATAAGTGGAGTAGATGATTACAAATTAGCTGATTCAATTATGGTTGCTTCATATAATCCTAAAACACAATCTGCATCTTTAATGTCAATACCAAGGGATACATATGTTGGAAGAAAAGACAGAAAAAATGCTACTCAAAATTATATTGCAAGCTATAAAATAAATACTGTTTTTAGAAATGGAACGAATATTCCAGATGCGCTAAGTAGAATTAATAAGTTGACGGGATTGGAATTAGAAAACTATGTAATAATAGATACTAAAGCATTAGTAAAATTAGTTGATGCGATAGGCGGGGTTACATTTGATGTACCAATTGATATGGAATATGATGATGATTCACAAAATTTACATATATCTTTAAAAGCAGGTGAGCAGCTAATAGATGGAGCAAAAGCAGAACAATTATTAAGATTTAGGCATAATAATGATGGCTCTACATATCCTTCTTCTTATGGTCAACAAGATATAGGAAGAATGAAAACGCAAAGGGAGTTTATCTCAGCTACATTAAAACAAACTTTAAGAGTAGAGAATATATTTAAAATCAGAGATGTAATGGATATAATGGCAACAGATGTAAAAACAAATTTAGATTTTGCATCATTGAAAAAGTATATTCCTAAAATAGTGGAATTTAATACAGAGAATTTAAATACAGGAGTTGTACCTGGAAGATCTGAAATGTGTAATGGAGTTTCAATATATGTAGCAGATGAAGCAGATACAAAGAAACTAGTTAAAGAACTATTTCCAAAAACTGAAACCGAAATAACGGAAGAAGAAAAAACAAATGTAACGAAATAAAACTGATTCAAACTAATAAAATATAAAATAGGGAAGCATATATTTGTTTCCCTATTTGTATTTTGGATAAAAGTTTTTAATATATTTTGAAGACTTTTTATTTCCTTTATTACTGCGCTTTTTTCGTTTTTTATTATTAATATGCTTCAAAAATTTTGACAATATTATTAAAAATAAAGTAATTGATATTAGTTCTATCAAAGTTAATATTATTTGATGTTCTGCAACTGAATGGGCAGCTACTAAATTTGCAGAATATGTTTCATTATTAATATAATAAGAGACAGTACCTAGCACATCTCCTTCGTGAATAGGAGCTTTAATATCTTCGTTTAATACTATATTTGGAGTTAATGTTGTAGCATCAAAATTTATGGGAACAACAGCAGTTACATCTTTATCAATAATTAAATCTAAGTTTTTAGAATTCACAGTTCCATTTTCGATATTTATATTTTTTTCTACGGTTCCTTTCGATACGATTGTGTCTACAATGTAATTATCAAAACCATATTCGAATAAACTTTTACAATCAAGTGATCGTGTATTTAAGCCATTAACTCTCTCATCATGCAATATTACAACAGTTAATTCCATATCATTTTTCTGAGCAGTAGTAACAATGCAATTTAAAGCTGCGTCTGTATATCCAGTTTTTCCACCTGTAATATATGGGTAATAATATGTGGAAGATGACTTAATTAAATCATTCGTATTGCTGAAAATTCTATCTTCCTTATCATATTTATTTGTAGCTGGTAATGTATAGGTTACTGTGGTTGTTATTCTTCTATAGGTATCAAATTTCATTGCATAATTTCCAATTAAAGCTAAATCATATGCAGTAGAGTAATGGTTTTCATTGTGTATACCATTGGGATTAATAAAATGTGTATTCTTACATCCAATTTCTTCAGCTTTTTTATTCATCATATCGGAAAATGCATCAACAGAACCGGCTATATGTTCTGCTAAGGCGAATGCTGCATCATTTGCAGATGGAATTAATAATACATTTAATAATTGCTCTACAGTAAGTTCTTCTCCCTCTTGCAAGTTGGCATTAGAATACCCAACGGGGACGGAGAAGATAGCGTTGTGGCTAACTGTTACAATATCTGATAAATCACAATTCTCTAAAGTTAGAATAGCTGTCATTATTTTTGTAGTGCTTGCTGGATACATTTTTTGATTGGCATTTTTACTATATAAGATTTTTCCTGTAGTGGACTCCATTAAAATAGCTGCAGGGGCGTAGACGTCTACTAAGATATTTTCGTTGGCAAATACAGCTGAATAATTAAAGCATAAAGAAAAAAATAAAATACATATTAAAATAATTAGTTTTTTTAATTTTTTGATGTGCGGCATTGATGAATCTCCTTAAAAATTTTATATAAATAATATATTAATTTTGATGAAAATTCAATCGAATATTGGAAAAACGTAAATAATTTAAAAGAAGGTGATAATATTAAAAATTTAAATATTAAGCAAATAGGAATTTTTATGGGAATTGGTTTAATTGTTATTATAACAATTGGAGCATATATACTTAAAACTATGAATAAAGAAGATAAAGATATATTTTTAAGTGAAAATGAAGTTTTAAACTCAGTGGAAAACGGAGGGACAGATAATGAAGAGGGAAACAAGATTTTAATACATATTACTGGAAGTGTTAAAGCAGAAGGTGTGGTTATATTGAATTCTGGAGATAGAATTATAGATGCTATAGAAGCTGCTGGAGGAGAAAAAGAAGATGCTGATTTAAGTAAATTAAACTTAGCATATATTTTGCAAGATGGTGAGAAATTGTATGTTCCTTCTATTAATGATACTGAGGAGAAGGTATATGTAACAGCAGAAAATGGAGAAAATGTGATTACTGAAGGAGCCGGAAATACAGATAAAATTGATGGAAAAAAGGAAACCGTAAATATAAATACAGCGACAAAAGAAGAATTAATGACTTTGCCTGGAGTGGGAGAATCTACAGCTATAAAAATTATAGATTACAGAAAAAGTAATGGCAAGTTTCAAAAGATAGAAGATATAAAAAATGTGCCAGGAATAGGCGATTCAAAGTTTCAAAACATGAAAGAAAAACTAAGTGTTTAATTAAAAAGACTTTATGGGTAGTTTTAATCAAGAAATTGCCCATAAAAGTTCTATTATAGGGTTGACACGAATATATATTTAGTAGTATAATGAAAAAGTAATACATCGCGGGGTGGAGCAGCTGGCAGCTCGTTGGGCTCATAACCCAAAGGTCGTAAGTTCGAATCTTACCCCCGCAACCAAAACGAGAAAGCATTTCAATAGAAAAACGAAATGCTTATTTTTTATATAAATGATAGATATTATGTAAATATAATACTGGATAGGAGTATAAAATGGAAAATAAAAAAAGAAAAGAAGCAGTTAGCTTAGAACGAAAGATTGAACTATTTGAGCAATATTTAAATACAGGAGAAAAATTAAATGGAGCTTCAGTTTTTGAAGGATATCCAGTAGGTGTTTGGGCAATAGGAATTAGAAGTGAAGTTAATGCTTTGCAGAAAGGAACAAGAAAAAATAAAATATCATTAAACCCTACAGAAGAACAATTAGAAAAATTAAAGAGTATGGGAATACTTGAAAGGCAAGTAGGACCTACAGTTGCTGAAAAAGTAGAAGAAATAGTAAAGTGGCAAAAGAGATATCCAATGTTACATGTGTCAACAGGTAAAACGCAAAACGAAGCATTAAGAGGAATAGCTTCAACTGAAGAAGAATATATAAGCTTATGTGAAGAATATGAGAAAATGAAGAAGTATTACAATGATGTAAGAAACGCAATGTCAAAGGGAAAGCTTAAGGAAGACCAGATAATAAAATGTAGAGAAGCTAATATTGGTGGTGTTTTTGGTATGTCTAAGGCAATAAAATGGATTGCAAGAAAATGTGGAGAAAATGAAAAAATAATTTCATATATTATAGAAAAATATAAAAATATGAATACATTTGTGGACTTGTATAGAAAAAGCCAGCTAAGTGAGTGTGATGAGATATTAGGAAGAGGATTAGTTAAGAATGTATTAGATGTGGATGGAAGCCCTAAGAGTGAGAAATATAATCAGTTATATCAAAAGATTTTTGACATAGATGATTCGGATACTAAGCTAAGAATTTATTCAAGTAAAAAATTAGAAGAAGCAATGGAAACATTACCAGAAAAAAGTAAGTATGTAATTTTTAGAAGGTTTGGGCTTATGAATGAAGATATGCAAACTAGTCTAAGAGCTATTGGAACTGAACTTAATATTTCTCCAGAAGGAATAAGAGTATTGGAAAAATCAGCACTAAAAAAGATTAGACAAGAAGCCATAGAAAAAGAAGTAGAATATGATTTAGAACAAATGAAAGCGAATTCTTTGGTAAGTGCTGAAGAGAGAATTTTATTGGAACAAATAGAGCAAGACATAAATAATAGTAATTTATTACTTTTTAAAGACATAAGAAAAGAGCTTTTAAAAGAAGATTGTAAACTTTTAGGAGAAATGAATTTTTTAAAGAACCTAAAAGATGCTATAAAGCAAAGAAAGATAAAAGAAGACAATATAAGAAGAAAAATATCATTGCCAATAGATGAGCTTGGTTTACCTACAGGATGTTATAACTGCTTGAAAAGAGCGGGGATAGATACATTAGGAGATGTACAAAATTTAACAGAAAAAGAATTAAAACAAATAAATGGATTTGGTGCTAGAAGCTATGAAGAACTAAAAAAAGTATTAGAAAAATATCAAATAACTTTGCCCCAAAAGCAGCAGGAAAAAAATCCCAAAAAGAAGCAACAAACAGAATTAGAGACTGCTAAAAATAGAAAAAAGGAATTATTAGATAAATTGGAAAAAATGAGAGAGAAAAATAGACAGGCCGAAGAGTTAGAAAAAGAATATGAAAGATTATTAAGAGAAAGCAAAGAAGCATTTTGTAAAGACGGTGTGTTGAAAGAGACAGAAGAACAATCTGAAAGGGAAGAGGATGAATAAAGAAGAGATTAAATTATTGCAGAAAGAATATGAGACGGGGCAAATAAAAGAAGAAGAAATGTCGGAAATAGAAAAGGAAAGCTTATTACTTTTATATAAAGAACAAATAGAATTTCTAGAAGATAGTGTTTCTAAATATGAAGAAAAACTAAAAAATTGCAAAGAGAGAATTATCAACATAAAAAAGAACGCAAGAAACGTATAAACAGACTAGATATAAAGTAAGAGAAAAAGGTGGCAAGAAATTGCTGCCTTTTTTGTTTTAAATCTTGTTGAGAATAAATAGAAAATATGATATATATTAGGAAAAGGAGGAAAATAAAATGGCATATGAACCAGGCGACTTAGCAATAAAAATGGATGACTATAAATTAAACATAAGGGCTGCTGGAGTTATTATACACAATGGAAAGGTTTTATTACATAAGAAAAAGTCATCAGACCATTGTGCACTATTAGGTGGACATGTAAAAATAGGGGAAAATTCGCAAGATACAGTAAAACGTGAAATGAAAGAAGAATTAGGGAAAGAAATAGAAATAATAGGATATATATCTACAGTTGAGAATTTTTTTGAATTAGACGGACTAAAATATCATGAGATTATGTTTGTGTATAAAGCAGAATTTTGCGAAGAAGAAGATAAAAAAATAGAATATGCAATGGAAAATGTAGAAGAAGGCGGAAAAAGTAATGTTCATTATGAATGGATTGATATAAATGACTTAGAAAAACGTCAGCTTAGACCACAAAAGATTATAGCTGCTATAAAAGATGGCGGATATCCTGTGCATTTGATTAATGAGGATTAAAAGAAAGGAATCGAGAAAATATGAAAGTTTTAATAGGAACAAATAATAATGGAAAAGTTAAAGGTGCAAAGCAAGCATTTGAAAAATTTTATGAGGATGTAGAAGTTGTTGGAGTGTCTGTGGCTTCAGGTGTTAGCGATGAACCCGTAAATGATGAGATTTATCAGGGAGCAAGAAATAGAGTAAATAATTTGGTTGAATATGCTAAAAATAACAATGTAGAAGCGGATTTCTTTATAGGAGTTGAATCGGGAATTACGAATAAACTAGGTAAATGGTGCATTATTCAAATAGCTGTAATAAAAGATAAAAACGGATACGAGAGCTTTGGTACAGGACCAGCTTTTCCAGTGCCAAATAAATATGTAAAAGAAATTATGGATACGGATTTAGGTATTGTAATGGATAAAATATTTAATGGTAATGGCTTGAAGAATGAAAAAGGAGGCATATCATATCTTACAAAGGATGTTGTTACAAGATATGATTTAACAAGAGACGCCTTTATTATGGCATTAACTGAATTTATAAATGGAGATGTTTGGAGAGATTAGAAAATAATAACTTGAGAATTTTTGGAATTTTTTTACAGCTTTCAGAACTAAGAAAATTAGAAATACTTGATTTAGATTTAGAAGGACAGAAACAAATATCAAAATAGAGAAATGTATTTAACAGGATTAGCTAAATATTATTAGGAAAAAGAAGAGAAATATGTGAACCTAGATATTTTATGTATAATGAAGAAAGATTAGATGAAATAGGGCATAGATTGAATGTTTGATTAAATAGCAAGATATTATTATATCAATATCTTGCTATTGTTATAAAATGGAGGAATTTATGAATGATTTAAAAGAATTTATAAAAATATGCAATAATATGTACATAAAACAAATAAATAAAATAATCAAATTAATAAAAAAAGATATTACTTTAAGTTGTTCGACAAAAAACAATCTTATAGCTTCTGGAGAATTAATTGTTGATACTATAAAACTAATGAATAAAGATTGCATGAATGTGGTTTTACCTTCTCTAAGAAATTGCTATGAAATGACATTAAAAGGAATTGTCTTAGATAATAATGCTAAAATAAAAAACTCATATAATAAAATAATTAAATTGAAGGAAAAGGATGGAATGGATAATGTTAGAAGGTTTATAGGAGAAAATTTTAGCAAATATTTTTATGTAATAGAAAAAGATGAAAATTTTGAAAAAATTTTAGGTGAAGGAATTTTAACCTATGTATATAAAATCTTATGTAGATATTCTCATGCAACTAGAGTAAATGAATTTGTATATATAGCTCAAAAAGATGATAAAATAAAAGAAATTTTAAAAATTTATTTAATAAGTATGCTTATATATCCAATTATAGAATTATATGTGGATGCGGTTTGTACAAAATTAAATAAATTTGAATTAGATGAAAGTCTATTAGTTATTTATAGTATTATAACATTAAGTATTTTTTATCTTATTTTAAAGAATAAGACTGCAATAGCGATGATTGATGATTTAAGTAAAAAAATATTAGGAGAGCCAGATGGATTACTCAAAATAAGATTGGAGAATGAGAAAGTTTTATACTCTTATGATATAGAAGACTATAAAAAGAATATAAAAGATGAACAAGTTTCAAGTGAAGAATTTAGTAAAATTATAAATAATTATTTACAAAGATTTTTTACAATTAAACAACTAAATAGATTAGATGAAATAATTCAAAGAAATTTATAAATGATGTTTGTATTTTGATATAGGAGGATATCAGGAGAATGAAAGAAGAATTAATAAATCAATATCAAGAATTACAATTGAATTATGTTTTATTTGAAAAATATATAAAGAATAGAATTGAGAATTTATTATTAGAAGAAGGTATTAAATATCAAAATTTAACAGGGAGAGTTAAGAGTCTAAAATCTTTAAAGGAAAAACTTAAAAGAACGACTACATCTACTATAAAAGAGTTAGATGGAAATATAAAGAAAATGTATGATCTTTGTGGTTTAAGAATTGTGTTATATGACAATGAACAATTGAGGAGAATTATAGAGCTAATTGGTAACAAGTTTAAAGTAATTAATTTTAAAAATAAAAGTTTTGATTATAATTCTAATAATATTACTGTAGAAATAGAATCTGGTGTTTTTAAAAATTATAGGTGTGAAATTCAATTAGTAACAGTGATGACACATAATTTAATAGAAATAGGTCATGATATTTTTTATAAAGATATTGAAAAATTAAAAGAAAAGGACGAAAAAGAATATGATGATTTAAAAAATGAATACAAAAAGTGTCTTGATGAGGCGTACAGACTTGAAACACGAATAGATATATTAAAAAAGAGAAAAAATAATATATTAGAAAATTATGAATTATTAAATCAGATAATTTCTGATAGTTATATAAATACTATAGAGAATAATATTTCAACAAGTGCATTTTATAATATTTGTAATGATATTATGGCTATTGCACCATATTTATCAAGAAATATCGAAAAAGCAAAAGATTTTTTTGAAAAGAAAATCATTCTAAATTTAACTAAAAATCTTTTAAAAATTGAAAAAGATGATTATATATTTAGTGATGAATTTGTATTTAATGAATTTTTAAAAGTATTAACTACATATTATAATATTTGGATAGAAGATAGTAGTGAAATATTAGATGTATTGATAAAATATATAGAATATAAAAGTAACGATTTAATAAGGAAAAAATTTTTTGATTCAATAAAAAGTATAATTAATTCTGATTTAAAAAATGGACAGTGGAATATGATTCTTAAAATAAAAGAATGGATATTGAAAGGAACAGATTATAGTGAATATAGAATTAAAATGATTAATTTAATTATTAACAATAATTTTGAATATATTGAAGAAGTCAATTCAAGAACAATTTCTATTAAACGAAAGGAACTTAGATATAATGAAAATGGTATAGAATTAATAAAATCCATATTTGCATATGCATGTAAACTTTTTTTCGAAAATCAGAATAAATCTATTTATGATGAATTAATTGCGATAACATATAAGTTTGATTTCTTGGCAAAAGAGATTCTTGAATTCTTTTATAATAACTACAATAATATCCACGATATATATAGATATGATTTGATAAGAAAAATTTACTATTCATTTAAGGATAAAACTTTAGATAGTAGATATTATGAAAAAATAAAAGGTGATAAATTTTATGATGTTTGGAAATATTTGTGCTATGATTATTTTGATGATGAAGTGGAAAGAGGAAATAGAAAAGAAATTGAGAAAAGAGCTAAACGAAAGATTGATAGTTATATAAAAAATATTAATAAAGTACCACAAGGCGAAATTATAAGAATCGTTAAGAATTATAATAAAATGATTAAAGAACGTATTCATGTTATATTTAGTTTAAAAAAAGCAATGTTCTTAATTGGGAAAAAATATCATAAAATAACTCAAATATATAAAAATAATAAAAATGAATATTTGTATTTAGGGATAAAAAGTAGAAAAGAGAAAGTAGCCGAAATTGGAGATAGATATGATATTAAAGTATTAAAAGCTTTGGAAGACATTTATGTAGGGAAGGTTTTTGAAAATTATATTAGAACTAAAGGAAGGAACGTTGATAAAGATATAATAATTTGTGCTATTATTAGTAGTAGGTTATATATTAAGAAAAAGTATTTAAATGCTTTATTTAAAATAATTAATTGTTATAACAAGAATGAATTGCCATTACTCTATGATTATTTTTATTTAAGTCATGAATTTACTGAAGTTATTAGTAATAATCAATGTTGTATGATTTTAAGAAATTATTATTTTTGCATACTAAATGAAAGGTCAATTATAGAATTAGATATCAACTTATTAAATTTATTTGAAAAATATCCAAAAGAGTGCAGAAATTTTTTTGATATGATTGTTAAGGATGAGAAAACTAGAAGATTAGAATATAGAAAGATGTATATCTACGAGGCTAAAAACTACAAAGAAGAGCGAAAAAATAATTTATTATTAATAATAGAGTGGTTAAAAAAATATAACTATTACGAAGTTTGTAAGATTTTAGATTGCATTATCAGAATTGAAGATCTAGATATTGCTGATGATTTATACACTATTTCAGATGAAACAGACGATGAAGAATGTTTAAAGGCTGTTTCAGAATTATTAATAAATCTTGAGTTGGGTATAAGCATTTGGAAAGTAGTAAGAGTAATATTATTAAAAGTGTCCGATACAGAAATTATAAAAAATTTGAGTATTGCAATGAGAAAAATTGGTGTTGTAAGTAGCTTATATCAGGCACATAAATATCGAAAAGAACAGATAGATAAAATTAAAGCTGAAGAAAAAAATAAAAAATGTAAAGATTTCTTAAAAAAACTTAGCAGAGATATTAATTCAATTATGGAACATGAAGAATTAAATGAGAAAAGGATGCAATATGAAATGCAGATTAAAGATGAAAAATATGATAAGCAAAGTAATGATGAGAAAGAGGGATAAATATGATTTACATTACAGGTGACACACATTCGGATTTTACAAGATTATTTAATTAATTCAAAAATTACTCCTTTACCAAGATATGAAATTAATACTTTCATTGAAGATGGACAAGATTTTTGGAGTAAAAATTAAGAAGTTTTTTGAAAAATATTTTGGACTTGGAACTGCTGCCGAAGATGCAAATGAATACGAATATACCAATAAGGAAAATAATGAAGAGCTAAGAATAGTTGCTGAAGATAAAAAAGATCATAAAAAAGACTAAAAAAATAGATTAATCGACAAATTTTGACAAAATATCCAATAAAATTATGTTACATTAGAGATATATTATAAATTGCAAAGGAATTAAAAAAATATGGAAAAATTAGATGCAGAAAAATATATTAGTTCTAATGAATATAAAAAGTTTTGCGAAGCAAATAAATGTGAGCTGGACGATAATTTAGTAAATAAACATAATGAGAATTTTATTAAAAGAAAGCTAGTAGAATACAAAGAATATTTTGACCATATTTTTACAGATGTAGGAGAAAATATAAAACTAGATGAGGAGCAAAGGCGAATAATATTAAGAGATGATGATTATTGCCTAATAAATGCTGGAGCTGGTTCAGGCAAAAGTACTACAATGGCGGCAAAAGTAAAATACTTAGTAGACAAGTTGAATATTAAACCGGAAGAAATAATAATGCTAACTTTTACAAAAAAATCTAGTGAGGATTTAGATGAAAAAGTAAATAGCCTATTAGATTTAGGAGTGCCAGTTTCAACGTTCCATTCATTAGGAATGAAGTTTATAAAAAAATATTATCCGTATCCAATTCAAATTGTAGGAACGGATGAACAAAGGCAAATTATATGTAATTATGTTGTGCATTTATTTAAAGATAAAAACAAATTAAAGGAATTAATCAATTTATTTAGCAAATATGAAAAGAAAAATTACATTGCAAAAGGGTTTATAGAAAATTTTGAAAAGTTTGATACATTTGAGAAATATTTTGAGGATTATAAAAAAAGAAAATATTTACTAGAAAGCGGCCGACCAGGAGGAATACACCAATATTTAGTAAATAGGCTTAGTTCAAGAGAATTGCTTTACACTATACAAAGCGAAAAGGTGAAGTCGATAGGAGAAGTTAGAATTGCAAACTTCCTTTATGCAAATGGAATAGAATATACATATGAGAAGCTATATGATGAGAAAGTAAATGAAGACGCTACATATACACCAGATTTTACGATAGAATATCAGGGAAAGAAGATTTATATAGAGTATTTTGGACTTTCTAGTTGCTACAATGAAAGAAATGAACTTAATAAGAAAGAAATTGCGAAATATAACAGAACTAGAAAGATGAAAGAAAAATTTCAGGAGAAAAGCAAAAACGATTTTATTAATTTAGATTACGGAGTTCCAGATGGCAATTTTATAAAAACATTAGAGAAAGAATTAAATAGTAGAAATATTAAGCTTGAGAGAAGAAGTGATAAAGAAATATTTAATAAAATATTAGATAGTAACTTACAGGCTGAATTCTTTAGATTTACTGATTTAATGATAAACTTTATAGATATTTTAAAAAACATGTTGGTAGACGATGTTAATTATATGTTTGAAAAAATAACTTCAAAAATTAGAAATGAAGATTTTAAATATCCATGTTATTCAAGTGATAGAATAGCAGAATCTGAACATAGAATAAGAGCAATTGTGTATTTGAAGGAGGTATATGAATATTATCAGGATTACTTAGAAGAACACCATATGATAGACTACAATGATATGATTAATTTATCGTATAAACAAATTATAAAGGAAGTAAAGAATAAGTATCCGGAGTTAAATTATAAATATATTATTGTTGATGAATACCAAGATATTACATTTCAAAGATTTTTGTTTGTAAAACGTTTGGTAGAATACTTTGATGCTAAATTGATATCAGTTGGTGACGATTGGCAGTCAATTTATGCTTTTGCAGGTTCGAGGCTAGATTTGTTTAATAAATTTAGTGAGTTATTTTTGAATTCAAAAGATGACATGTGTCTTTCAACGACATATAGATATGGACAAGAATTAGTAAACATAACTAGTCAATTTATACTAGAGAATGATGAACAAAGCAAGAAACGAATTAGGTCTACAAAAAAATTGCAACATCCAATAGAATTTTGCGAGTATAAACCATATGAAGAAGATACTGAAATATATAAAGTTGTTCGTAAATTATACGAAGAGCATCCAAATGATAGAATATTGATATTGGCAAGAACAAACGAATGCTTAAGAAAATTAAGGAAAAGCAGATTCTTCTCGAAGGGAATAAATGATGTATTAATATGTAATGATATTCCAGGTGCTAGAATAGAAGCGCTAACAATGCATCGCTCTAAGGGGCTAACAGCAGATCAAGTTATAGTATTTGGACTAAGGGATAAGGTATTTCCAAGCAAAGGAAGACCAGCACATTGGATTTTTGAATATTTTAAATTAGATTCAATAACTGAGAAGATGCCATTTGCAGAAGAAAGAAGATTGTTCTATGTGGCGCTAACAAGAACAAGGAACAAAGTTTATTTGGTAGTACCATACTCAAGAATTAATAAGAGTGAATTTGTTAATGAAATAGAAAAAAAGGCAAATTAAATATTTGTAATAGAGAAGTATGAATGAAAAAAATTATACTTCTCTATTATATGTTCTAAAACAAATATAACAGAAAAACTTGACAAGTGATTTAAATTATGTTATAAAATGATTAGAACATACAAAGGAGGACTGCATGAAATTAGAAGATGTTGCTGATATACATATTGGAGTAGTACTTAAAAGGAAAGAAGCTGTATATAAAGGAAACAAAACAAATAGATATAAAGTTTTTAATATAAGATGTTATGAAGAAAAAATTGAATATGATGATTTCTATAGTATGGAAGACTTAAGCAATTATGTTACACGAAAAGGAGACTTGATTTTTAGACTCTCTCTGCCTAGCAAAATTATTATTGTAGATGAAGAGGCAGAAGGCCTATTAATTAATAATTTATATTGCATTATAAGGTGTAACAATAAGAGAATAAATAATGAATTTTTAAAGTGGTTTTTAGAGAGTAAAGAGGCGATTAAACAGATAGAAACAATTATTATTGGAACTGTTGTAAAGTCGATTCCGGTTGCAAAACTTAGATTAATAGAGATTCCTAATATCTCGTTTGAAGAGCAGGAAAAAATATCAAAATTGATTTCTAACTGGAACAAACAGAAGGAACTATATAACCAATTGATAAAAGAGAAAGATAATTATTATAATTCAATTGTTAATACAGTAATAAATGGAGGTAATAAATAAAATGAATGAAAAACAATTACAAGATAAAATAAATGGAACAATTTGGGCAGCTTGTGATACCCTAAGGAGTAGCATACCAGGAGGAAACTACAAAGATTATGCATTAGTAATGCTATTTGTTAAATATTTAAGTGACACTTACAAAGAAGAAAAAGAAAAAGCAGAAGAACTTTATAAAGGTAATCAACAAATGATAGAAAGATATCTTTCAAGAAGTAAGTTTATATTAAAGGAAGAATGCGCATTTGATTATCTATATAGTAAAAGAAATGAAGATAATATAGGTGAAATTATAAACAAAGCGTTAGAAACAATAACTACTCTAAATGGTGTTAAATTATTAAATTTGTTTGCGGGTGTAGATTTTAATAGCGAAGTTGTTTTCGGAAAGAAGAAGGAAAAAAACGCAATATTAAAAACTCTATTAGCTGACTTCAATAACAATGATATTGACTTAAGACCATCTAAGATAGGGAATTTAGATGTTATAGGAAATGCATATGAATATTTAATTGCAAGATTTGCAGGAGATTCAGGAAAAAAAGGAGGGGAATTTTACACTCCAGCTGAAGTTTCAACATTACTTGCAAAATTAGTTGAACCCAAAGAAAATGACAGAATATATGATCCAGCTTGTGGTTCTGGCTCATTATTGCTAAAAGCAGCTAAAGAAGTTAAAGATAAAAAAGTTAGCGTATATGGACAAGAAAGTAATAGTTCAACTTATAATTTATGTAGAATGAATATGTTTTTACATGGTGTTAATGATGCTCATATTGAATGGGGAGATACTTTAGCTAATCCATTGCATTTAGAGCATGATGATTTAATGAAATTTGATGTAATAGTATCTAATCCGCCATTTTCATTAGATAAATGGGCAAAAGGATTTGAACCTTCAAATTCAACGATTATTAATGATGGCAAAAAGAAAGACACATTTAAAATGGAAGCTTCAATGGACAGATATAATAGATTTGAATATGGAGTTCCACCAAAAAGTATAGGAGATTATGCATTTATTCAACATATGCTAAAAAGTTTAGCTAAAGAAGATGGAAGAATGGCAGTTGTATTACCACATGGAGCTTTATTCAGAGGGGCATCTGAAGGAATAATTAGGAAAAACATTTTGGAAGACAATTTGATAGATGCAGTTATAGGATTGCCAGAGAATCTATTTTATGGGGTTTCAATACCAGCTACGATAGTTGTATTTAAAAAGAACAGAGATAGAGAAAATGTATTATTTATTGAAGCAAGCCGTGAATATGAGAAGGGGAAAAATCAAAATAGATTAACAAATGAAAATATTCAAAAAATATTAAATACATATAAAAATTACGAAGAAGTTGAAAAGTATTCTCATGTTGCAACTATGGATGAGATTAAAGCAAACGAATATAATTTGAATATAAAAAGATACGTTGATACGTTCGAAGAGGAAGAAGAAATTGATATAGAGGAAACTAAGAAAAACATTGAAAAAATAAATGAAGAGCTACAAATATTAGAAAAAGAATTACAAGAATCATTGAAAAATATAGGATTGTAGGAGAAGCTTCGAAGATGTAATGAATAGAGCAAAGAAAGCATGTCAAAATAGTGATATTAGTGTATTGGATTGTTTTGCCGATGCTGGCAAGTCAATAATTTCTGGAAAAGGAAAATAATAAAAAATTAAATAAAGGAAAGTAGATATGAAGGAAACAGATATACCAATAGGTTGGAAAAGAGTAAAATTAAGAGATTGTGTAGAAGAAGTAAATGAAAGAACTACTGAAAATAATCAATATGAAGTATTAACGTCGTCTAAAAGTGGAATATATTCTCAAGAAGACTATTTTGATAAACAAGTAGCTAGTAAAGATAACACAGGATATAAAATAATAAAAAAGGGGCAATTTACATATAGAAGTATGAGTGATAATGGTACATTTACCATAAATAGATTAGAAAATAGGGACATTGGCATAGTGAGTCCAGCATATCCTGTATTTGAGGCTATTAGCATAAATCCAGAGTACTTAAAGTATTTTTTTCAATCTGAAGGATTTAGAAAAGAAATATATAATTTGTCTCAAGGAAGCACAAGAACAGCTCTAAAATACAAAGATTTATCTAACATAGAAATTCTATTACCATCAATAAAAGAACAAGAAAAAATAGTTAGAATATTGGATAATGTAGATAAAATTATTAAAAAAATTGAAAAATTAAAAAATAATATAAAGCTATCAAAAAAGTATATTATGAATATAAATTTTGGAAAAATTATCAATAAAGGCAAAAGAATGAAAGAAGTTTGTACTTTTTTTTCTGGAGGAACACCTTCATCGCAGAATAAAAAATATTATGAAGGTGATATACCTTTTATTAGATCAGCCGAAATTGATAACTGCTCTACAGAACTAAAAATTAATGATGAGGGAATAAAAAACTCATCTGCAAAAATTGTAAAAAAAGGTGATTTACTATTGGCTTTGTATGGAGCTAATAGTGGTAATGTTGCTATATCTAAAATAGAAGGAGCAATTAATCAGGCAATCCTTTGTATTAGGAGTAATGAAATAAAAATAAAATATCTGAAATATTTATTGGAGTATGACAAAAATAATATACTTAATAAATATTTACAAGGAGGACAAGGAAACCTATCTGCAGAAATAATTAAAAATCTAAAATATGACTTTCAAATAAAAGAAGAACAAGAAAAAATAATTAATATTTTAGATTTAATCGAAAATAAGATTAATATGATAGATATATTAAAAGAACAATATATAAATGTAAAAAAGGGGCTAATTCAACAACTTTTAACAGGAAAAATAAGAGTAAAAATATAAATTTAATTTATGGGGGCAAATAAATGGAGCAAGAAATACCAACAACTAATGAAATGACAACAAGTCAAAGACCAGCTATAGAAGTATTACAAAAATTAGGATATAAATACATATCCGAAGAAGAAAATAAAAATTTAAGAAATAATATCCTAACAGATGTAATATTTAAAGATATATTGGCTAAAAAACTAAATGAAATAAATAGTTATGAATATAAAGGGGAAGAATATAAATTTTCAGCAAGTACTATAGGACAGGCTATAAAAGATTTAAATGAAGATTTAGTAACTGGACTTATTAGTACAAATGAAAAAATATATGATTTGTTAACATTAGGGAAATCATATCAAGAAAATATGGTAGATGGAACTAAAAGGTCATTTGATATAAAATATATAGATTTTGAACATCCTGAAAATAATGATTTTTATGTTACAGAGGAATTTTCTGTTTTAAGGATGAATGGTAAAAATTATTCAATACCAGACATCGTTTTATTTGTAAATGGTATACCATTAGCAGTAATAGAATGTAAAGATGCATCAGTACCAATAATACAAGCTATATCTCAAAACATAAGAAATCAAAAACCAGATTATATCCCTCAGCTATTTAAATTTATACAAATAGTTATGGCAGCTAACAAAAATGAAACAAAATATGCTACTTGTGGCACACCAGACAAATTTTGGTCCACATGGAATGAACAATATGTGGACAAGCAAAATGAATTACTAAATAAAATTGTAATTGGAAGACAAGTAACAAAGCAAGATAGAGATATAATTTCATTGTTTGAGAAAAAAAGATTTTTAGAATTAATAAAAGATTTTATAATTTTTGAAGCGGGAAAAAAGAAAATATGCAGATACCAACAGTATTTTGCAGTAAAAGCAATGTTAGAAAGAATAAAACAAGATAAAAAAGGCGGAGTTGTATGGCATACACAAGGTTCTGGTAAATCAATAACAATGGTATACATAACAAAAAAATTAATGGAAGATAAAGAAATACAAAGTCCACAAGTAGTTATAGTTACAGATAGAATAGATTTAGATAAGCAGATTCATAAAACATTCAATAGAATCGGTGTGGAAGCAGCAAGAGCAACTACTGGAAATAATCTAACAGATTTGATTAAAGACGAAAAAATAAGAGTTATAACTACCGTTGTGAATAAATTTGAAACAGTAGTAAAATCTGGGACAGTAATAGACGCACCAAATACATATATATTAGTTGATGAAGGGCATAGAACCCAATATGGGGAGATAAACAGAAGAATGCAAGAAGTATTTAAAGGAGCAATATACATTTCATTTACAGGAACTCCGATTATGAAGAAAGATAGAAATATATTTGATAAATTTGGAGGATTAATACATAAGTATTCTTTAGATGATGCATTAAAAGATAAAGCTATAGTGCCATTAATTTATGAAGGAAAAATGGTTGACCAAGAAGTTTCAAAAGAAGCAATTGATATGAGACTTGATATGTTAACAAGAAACTTAACTCCTGAACAAAAAATAGAAGTAATGAAAAAATGGAGTAGATTTGAAAAAGTTGCTTCATCTGAGCAAAGATTAGAATTGATTGCATGGGATATAGCTAAAAATTATAATGAAACACTAAAAGGAACAGGATTTAATGCAATGCTCGCTTGTGATAAGAAAGTAGAAGCGGTAAAATATTATAATATTTTTAAAGAGGAATTTCCTGAACTAGAAGTTGCAGTTGTAATATCACCACCTGATATGAGGGAAGGTGAAGGAAGTATTGAGGAAGATACAAATGACATAGTAAAGAGATTTTATGTAAACGCTATTTCGAGTTATAAAAACGAAGAAGAATATGAAGAAACTATAAAATCTAAATTTATAAATGGAGATATAGACATATTAATTGTTGTAGATAAATTGCTTACAGGATTTGATGCACCAAAAGCTTCGACATTATATTTGGACAAGCAAATAAAAGAACATAATTTATTACAAGCTATAGCAAGAGTAAACAGGCTTTGTGATGGAAAAGATTATGGCTATATAGTTGATTACAGAGGACTTTTAGGAGAACTAGATAAAGCATTAACAATGTACCAAAATGCAGGACTAGAAGAATTTAGAGAAGAAGATATTAAATCATCCGTTTATTATATCGATACCGAAATAGACAATATGTTTAATGCATATGAAGAACTTAAAGGATTATTCAAAGATATAAAAAATAAAAACGATTTAGAAGAATATGAAGTATTTCTAGAAAATGATGAGATACGAAAAGAGTTTTATAATAGATTATGCAGATTTGGAAGTATACTAGGTGTGATTTTACCAAGTGATCAAGCTTATTATAAAGTAGGAAAAGAAAAAATAAATGAACTAAGGAAAGCGTTAGCATTCTATCAGAAATTAAGAGCAATAGTGAAATTAAGATACTCTGAAA
The DNA here is from genome assembly GCA_934122115.1 of uncultured Clostridia bacterium. GTDB lineage: Bacteria > Bacillota > Clostridia > TANB77 > CAG-508 > UMGS1901. The sequence goes on from CAKOVU010000009.1 coordinate 33,656, forward strand.
CTATAGACCATAGAGAATATGAAGCTAAAATGCAGAAATTATTGGATAATTATGTAGTGGCAAAAGAGATGATGAGAATAACAGAACCAGTGGATATAACAGATGCAGAAAAATTTGATGTGGAATTAAATAAAATGGATACAGATAGAGGAAAAGCAGACACTATTAGAACAAGGTTAATGAGAACTATAAGTGAGAAATCTAAAGAAGATCCAGCTTATTATAAAAAGTTTTCTACAAGAATTGAAGAAACTATTGAAGAATATAGAAACAGAAGAATTACTGATAGTGAATATTTGCAAAGAATGCAAGCTATTAAGGAAGACTTTAGAGAAAGAAATTCAGGAATTAATTATCCAACTAATATAACAACAGAAAACTCAAGGGCTTTTTATGGAGTAATATATGATAAATTAATTCCAAAAATGAAAGAAAATGCCAATATAGAAGAAATAGGTGAAATTGCTTTAACTATTCAAAAAGAAATTGAAAGTAAAATAAAAAGAGACTGGCACTATAATACAGACATTCATAACGAGATTGCTCAAGCGATAGATGATACAATATTTATGTATGCAACTAGAAAAAATATTAATTTAGACCTTGAAGAATTGGATAAACTAATAGAAAAAATTATAAATATAGCACTAATGAGATACTAATTGTCTAGGAAGGATGAGATATGGAGAAAGATTTTATTGAATTTGATGGAGATAAAATATATTATTATGTCCAAAGAAAAAATGTAAAAAATATCAATTTAAAAGTAAATATAGATAAAAAGGTAACTTTGTCAATACCAATAAAAGTGCCATTAGAAACAGCAAAAAGTTTTGTTAGGCAGAAAGCAAATTGGATAAAAAAACAACAGGATTTTTACGACGCTTTTGCAGAACAAAAAGAAAATATAACTTTTGAAGACGGAGAAACAGTTTATTTGTTAGGAAAACAATATAAAATGAAAATTATTTCAGATAATGAGAATGTGGTTGTTATAAATAATAAATACATTGAAATTCATGTAAAAGAAAAATACATAGAAAACAAAAATCATATAAAAAAAGTTTATGAGAAATGGTTAAGGCAATACTCAATGGAAATTCTAGAAAAATTAGTAATAAAGTATCAAGCGGTATTAAAAAAATATGGTGTAAAAATTCCTAAAATAGAAGTAAGGCAGATGAAAAGGAGATGGGGAAGCTGTATACCAATGTATAATAAAGTTATATTTAATTTAAGTTTAATAAAAACTCCAATATGCTGTATTGAATATGTTGTTTTACATGAATTATCTCATTTTAAATATCAAAATCATAGTAAAGATTTCTATAATTTTATTACAATATTTATGCCAGATTGGAAAGAACGCAAAAAAATATTAGATGAAGAATTTATGGGAATAGTATAGATAGAAGGGAAAATAGTATGAACGAAAATAAAAAAGGTGTAATTTATATATTAACAAATCCGTCATTTCCAGAATATGTGAAAATAGGTTATGCAGATGATATAAATAAAAGATTAAAATCCTTGAATTCATCTTCAGCTGTGCCATTTGGATTTAGAGCATATGCTATTTATGATGTGTATCATAAGTTAGAAGATAAGAAAATCCATAACATAATTGACTCTATAAATCCAGAGCTAAGAAGTGTAGATAATATAAATGGAAAAGAAAGAAAAAGGGAATTTTTTCAGATGACAAAAGAACAAGCTTATTCTCTTTTTGAAAGCATAGCTGAAATTTCAGGAACTAAAGACCGATTGCATTTAATAAAAGCAACCAAAAATGAAATTAAAGAAGAAAAAGAAGCAAATGAAATTAGAGATATATTAATCAATAGGCATCATTTTAAAGATATTGAATTCTATTCTAGTTTAACAAATAAAAATTATTATACAAAAACAAGCAAACAAGGAACTTTAAGTATATTTGAGAAAGATACAAATTTAGAAATTCCTAATAATAGCAATCCGTCTAAAAAGCAAATAGTGTTACAAGCTTTGAAGGATTTAGAAGAAAATATAGATGATGGATTAACTTTATATCAGTTAGAACATAGATTAGAAAAGAAAGTGCTTCAAAACAAAGAATAAAATAAAGTGCAATTTTGCTAATTTAAAGTGCAATAATTGCACTTTAAATATTGATATTGTATTAAATAATTGATATAATATCAATGTAGGAGGTATTTCTAATGAATAGGAAAAATGATTGGAGTTTAGAATTATCAGAATATATTAAACAAGGGGAATTAAATCAAGTAGAGAGAACTAAAACATGGGAAATGGCAATTGGTTTGCAAGATGTTGATGGATTAAAACCCTCAAAATATTTAATAAAAACAGCTAAAGAACATATCGAAGGAACAATAGACATTAAAGAAGCAAAAACAAGAATAGATGAATATTATGAAGTTCAGGGAAATAGGAAAAACTTTGAAAAAAGAGATGAAGAAGCTGATAAAGTTGCGGTAAGAATTACAGAAATATTAAGTGAAAAAGCATTTAGTTTTTCGCCCGCAGAGCTATTAAATATTCATAAAAGATTGTTTAAAGATATATTTGATAAAGCAGGAGTATATAGAGATTATAATTTTACTAAAAAAGAATGGGTATTAAATGGAGATACAGTGATATATGCACCATTTGATACTATAAAAGAAGCACTAGAATATGATTTTGAACAAGAAAAAAATTTTTCATATAAAGGATTAAGCTTGGATGCATCTATAAAACATTTATGCAGGTTCACATCGAATATTTGGCAAGTACATCCATTTTGCGAAGGAAATACAAGAACAACAGCAGTATTTATTATAAAATATCTAAGAACTTTTGGATTTAATATTAATGATGAAGTATTTGCTGAAAATTCTTGGTATTTTAGAAATTCATTAGTAAGAGCCAACTATAAAAACTTTGAAAAAAACATATTTGAAGACACTTCATTTTTAGAAAAGTTTTTTTATAATTTACTTGCAAATTCAAATAATGATTTAAAAAATAGGTATACACATATAAATAACACTCAAAGTGCAGAGAGAGATGATTCAAAGTACAATAACTGTACTTTAGAAGAACAAGCAATTATAAATATATTAAGAGTAAATCCTGCAGCAACTCAAGAAGAGATATCAAAACAAATTAATAAATCATTGAGGACAGTAAAAACATATATGACAAACATGCAAGAAAAAGGATTAATAAAAAGAAAAAATAGCAAGAAAAATGGAGAATGGATTATAGGATAGAAAACTAAAAAGTTTTTTTACAAGTTCCTAATTTCTTTATTTGAAACAGCATAAATAAGTTCGTTTACCCTATAAATATCATAAATTTTATTATCAAAACAATATTTCAATGTAATATTAATATAAGAGTTTTGAGGCAATGAATAAGCTGCTGAGTGTAATAGATCTTCAAACTGTGAAGTTGATAACTTTAATGCAATGGAAAATAAAATAATAGTTCCGAAAGAAGGATGGTAGTTCTTATTAGAACGTATTTTTGAAAAAGTTCTTTTATCAATAAAAGCTTTTTTATACACTTGGACATCTGTGAGATTAGATGAATCAATATAATGAAAAAGTAATTCACTGAAAGTTCTTTCTGTGATTTGTTTATTTGTAATAGACTCTAGTATATAATCTTCTGATGATTCATGAAGTAAAGTTTTAGAAAAATTTCTAATAATATCATCTTGGTAATAACAAAATAATAATAATAAATCTTCTGGAATGATTTTTGTGTTATATAAATAGACCATAATAACCTCCACGATTATTATAACATAATATTTATAAATTGGTAGAGTTTTAAGAAAAAGTCGCCTTAAGAGTGACTGGACTAGACAGGAAAGATGTTATGATATAGAAAAATAATAAACTAGGGGTGCAATTATGGGAGAAGTATTAGTTAATGAAGTGTCAGCAAAAATTAGTAATGTAGAAGTAAAATGCACGGAAATATACCATAAAATTAAAAATATATATGAAAGAGATATTAATAATAAAAGAATTATCGAAGGCAAGTTTACAGATGAAACAATAGAATACCTAAAAGATAATATGTGGGAATTTACAGAAAAAATAGATGGCACAAATATAAGAATAATATGGGATGGTTATAAGGTTTATTTTGCTGGGCGAACAGAAAAGTCACAAATACCAGTTGAATTAGGAAATAGGTTATTCGATTTATTTGGTGGAGAAAAGAATGAACAAATTTTTGAACAGAAATTTGGAAGCACACCTATAATATTATATGGTGAAGGATATGGCAAAGGGATTCAAAATGGTGGCTTATATTCTGAAACGCAGGAATTTATATTGTTCGATGTAAAGATAAATGGCAATTGGCAAGAGAGGAAAAACGTTGGAGTAATAGCAGAATATTTTGGAATAAATGCTGTGCCAGTTGTTTTAAAAGGTACATTAGAAGATGGAGTAAATTTTATTAAAGAAAAACCAATTAGTCAAATTACAAAACAAAAATATATTATGGAAGGAATTATTGGGAGACCAATTAAAGAATTGAGGGATAGGAATTCTAATAGAGTGATAGTGAAAATAAAAGTATGTGATTTTGAATAAATACATAGAATAATTAATTTGTGGGGAAGAATTATACTGGAACATGTGTAAAATTTTGAATTTTTTACACATGTTTATTGCATATGTGTAAATTTTATAGTAAATTACACATATTAAAAATTAAATTTAGATAGAACCCCAAAAAATATTGTTAGTATAATGTTTTTATGATATAAATGATAGTAATGGTTTAAAATGTGGAGGAGCAAGAATGGGAGAAAAAAATAAAATAATAGATTACATATCAGGAATAGAATTAAATGCCACTCCTGAAGAAGTAGAATCAACACAAGTATTTTCTAGAATACTAGTTGAAGACTATGGATACCCAAAAGAGATGATTCAAACTAGACCTCAATTTAGAGTAAAAGCTGCACCATCAGATACAAGAGGATATCCAGTAGATATTGCTGTTTTCGAAACTGGAGCAGATGGTAAGAAACATTTAAAAATAGTTGTAGAAAATAAGAAGCAAAGCAGAAAAGACGGAAGAGAGCAGCTTGAACTGTATTTGAAATTTAGCGATGCTAAAATAGGCATCTGGTATAATGGAATGGAAAGCTTGTATCTAAAGAAGATAGAAGAGCCAGGAAATATACATTTTGAAGAAATTCCAGCATTTCCAAGATATAAACAAAAACTTTCAGAAATAGGAAGATTTAAAAGAAGAGATCTAAGAGGCACGCACAACTTAAAAGCAATATTTGGAGAAATAAGAGGCTATATAGCCGGAAATAGCGTAGGAGTTAACAGAGACGAAGTAATAGCAAAAGAAATGATACACTTAATATTGTGTAAAATATATGATGAACGTTTTACCAAAATGGAAGATATGGTAGAATTCAGAGTTGCTGAGGAAGATACTGATAAAGAAGTAAAAAATAGAATAGACACGTTATTTATAAAAGTAAAAAGAAAATATAAAGATGTAGTAACAGATGGAGATTTAATAGATTTTGATGGACATACTCTAAGATACATCATAGGTAAAATACAAAACTTTAGTGTTATAGAAACAGATAGAGACACGATTGCAGATGCATTTGAAGTGTTTATAGGAAATTCGCTAAAAGGAGAGCAAGGACAATTTTTCACGCCAAAAAACGTTGTAAAAATGTTAGTGGCCGCCATTGACCCTGGAGTAGATGACATAATTATAGATCCTAGCTGCGGTAGCGGTAGTTTCCTAGTAGAATCATTAAAAAAATTATGGCAAAAAGTGGACGAAGATGGAAAAATATATGGCTGGTCGGAAGGAGCTATTTCAGAAGAGAAAAAAACACTTGGAATTAAAAATATTAGAGGAATAGAAAAGGATAGTTTCTTAGCAAAATTAAGCAAATCATATATGGCCATATTAGGTGACGGAAAAGGCGGAATATTCTGTGAAGATAGTTTGGAAGAGCCAAGTAAATGGAATGAATTTACAAGGCAAAATATCAAACTAGACTCATTCTCAATTTCATTTAGTAATCCACCATTTGGAAAAGATATAAAAGTAACAGGAAGAGAAAAACTATCACAATATGAATTAGCCAAAAAAGTTGATTCTAGTGGCAAAGAAAGAATATTAGATGAAGGAAATGTATCAACATTGTTTTTAGAAAGAAACTTACAATTGTTAAAAGACGGTGGTAGATTAGGCATAATATTGCCAGAAACCTATTTCCATGCCCCAAAGCAAAGTGCAGTAAGAGATTTTATTTTTAAGAACAATATTCAATGGATAATAGACTTACCACATGATACATTTAGACCACATAATAACGCAAAATGTATTGCGATGGTTGTACAAAAAAATGTGCAGCAACAAGAGAAAATAAACATGGCAGTTGCTGAATATATAGGGCACGACCATAATGGAAAACCATTATACAGAGTTGATCCATATACAGGAATTATAACTGATGAAATCTTAGACGATACAGATAAAATAGTAAAAGAAATAGAATGTGTAAATAATAAGAAGCCATACAAGTTTAAATACACATTTAAAATAGATGCGCAAAAGATAAAAGAATCTGGAATATTAGTTCCAAGATACTATTGGAACTCAAAAATGGAAGAAATAAAAGAGGAAGCTGAGAAGGAAAATATAAAATTAGTTTCCATAAAACAATTAATTGATGAGGGAATAATAAAATATTTTGATGGTAATGGGTCACCAAAGTCTGATTTTAAAGGAATGGGAGATATACCATATATTAGAGTTAAAGATATTGTAAATTGGCAAATTTACAAAGACCCTACAGCATTAATACCAGATTCTGAATTTAATAGATTATATAAAGAAGTAAAACAGTTAAGACCAAGAGATATTTTATATGTTAGAAGGGGTAGCTACAGAATAGGTAGTGTTGCAATGGTTTCGCCATATGATTTGAAAGTAATTTTAACCAGAGAAATATTAGTTCTAAGAGTAGTAAAAGAAAATAATGAATACGGAATAACACCAGAATATTTAATGTATGCTCTTTCACATAATATAACGAACCAAGAATCTAGAAATAAAATATTTATAGATACAACATTGCCTAATATTGGAGATAGATGGAAAGAAATATATATTCCAGTATATAAAGATAAAAAGAAAATGGAAGAAATAAAAACCAAAATTAAAGAAGTAATAAACAGTCAATGGAATTCTTTAAAACATATAGATGATATGAAGAAAAACTTTGATGTGTATAATACATAAAAAAATATAGGAAATATTATGATTAGAGTAGATGATTTATTAAATGAATTTAACGAAACCGATACTATTGAAAATATAGTTATAGAAAGTTATAAAAAAGAAGAAATTGAATTAACAAATATTACAATAAAAATGGCAAAATTGAATAATGTAGAAATTCTAAATAGTAATTTAGAAAATAACACCTTTATGGATACAAAATTTGATAACTGTAATTTTTCCAACACTTCTTTTAACAGCAGCAGCTTTATAAGATGCAAGTTTAGGAATTGCAAATTCACAGGATGCAATTTTAGTGAAAGCGGAATATGCAATGCGCAATTTGAAGAGTGTAATTTGGTATACATAAATTGGAGCATGAGCAATATTAAGAGCATATTATTCAAAAAATCAATTATGAGAAATAGCATCTTTCAAGAAAATAAATTAAAGAATGTAGTGTTTAAAGAATCAGATTTAACTCAAGCTCAATTTTTTAATACTTCTTTAAAAAACATTGATTTGTCAGATAATATAATAGAAGGAATTGCAATATCAACTGACGATATAAAAGGAGCAATTATTAGCGAAATGCAAGCAATCGATTTAATAAGTCTACTAGGGGTAAAAATAAAGTAGAAATATTGAATAAATTATGTTATGATATGACAAAAATAAAAGGAGAAAACAAATGCCAATATGTGGTTTTGATGTAAGAGTATATTTTTTATTATTTATGATTTATGCCATGTCGGGATGGCTGATGGAAGTAATATGTAAACTGATTCAATACAAAAGATTCATAAACAGAGGGTTCTTAATAGGCCCATATTGTCCAATTTATGGCTATGGAGCTCTTTTAATAACATTTTTATTAAACAAATACACAGATGACCCGATAATACTATTCTTTATGGCAATAATAATTTGCGGTGTTCTAGAATATCTTACAAGCTACTTTATGGAAAAAATATTTAAGGCAAGATGGTGGGATTACAGCCAAAAAAAATTCAACATAAATGGAAGAGTATGTTTGAATACAATAATTCCATTTGGAATATTAGGTATATTTATAATGTATGTATCTAATCCGTTCCTACTTAGCAAAATAGAACAGTTACCAGAAATATGGCTAAATACACTTTCAGGAACACTTTTAGTAATTTTTATAATTGATAATATTGTATCAGGAGTAGTTATTAGATATGTAAAGAAAACAGAAAAAAGCTTAGGAATTCAGCTTGATAATACTGAAGAAATAACTAATAAAGTAAAAGAAGTATTAGCTAATAAATCTGCACTTCATAGAAGATTATTAAATGCATATCCAAAACTAGAAGCGGTTAAAATAAAAATAAAGGAAAAAGAAAGAAAAATAAAAGAGCAAGTACAAGAACAAAAAGAAAAAATTGAAAATAAAACACAGAAATATAAAAAATAGCAAAAATGTTCGCAAACAGGTCAAAAAAATATTGAAAAAATAGGCATTGTGTGCTAAAATATAAAGTAGAGTTTTAAAGAAGAAAAGGAGAAAAAAGAATGAATAAAAAGAGTATAGTACTAGTTAGTATTATAACAATAATAAGTGTATTTTTATTTTCAACAGTATATGCTGCAAGTGAAAATGTAACACTAGAAAAAGCAGAAGATAACGTGTGTGAAATTGCACTTGGCAAAGATGGTAAGCTAACAAAAAAGCTTATATCAGTAGACAACGATAAAAAAGAAGCAACACTTCAAATAGATATAGAAAACCTAAATGATAAAAATGCAATGCCAGCAGAAATATTTTTAGTTATAGATAATTCAAAAAGCATGGCAGATAACAAATTAGAAGATGGGCAAACCAGAAAAACGGCAGTGTTTTCAGCAGCTAAGCAACTAGTTAATAATATATTCAAAGAGCAAAACAGCACAACAATAGGTGTAGTAAGTTTCTCAACAAATGCTGATACTAGTAAAGAAGGAACTATAGAAGATGCAAAATTAGTATTGGAACCAACAAGCTCAGCTACAGAAATAGCACAAGCTATAGATTCAATAGAAACAACAGGAGCAAGAACTAATATAGATGCAGGCTTACAAGTAGCAAAGAATAGCTTTAAATCTGGAGAAGATATTGTTAAGTTTGTAATACTATTAACTGATGGAGTTCCAAACACAGCAGTTGGAGGACCAACAATGACCTATTCTGGAGAAGTTACAACAAAAACTAAAAATACTTTAAATTCTATCAAGAGTTTAGGAATAAATATAATCACAGTAATGACAGGTGTAAATTCTCAAGCACAACCAGATCCAAATGGTGCAACATCACCAGAAGCGGCAGGTAAAACTTATCAACAATTAGCAGAAGAAATATTTGGTACACAAACAAATCCAACGTATGGAAAATTCTATTATGTAACAGATAAAGATGTAACAAACACAATTGCAAATACAACATATGCAGACATAAAAGAAGCATTTAATAATGAAATAACAGATATCACGATGGTTGATTATTTCCCAGATGATATAATTGCAAATTACGATTTTGAGATAGTAGAAAAAGCAAATATTGGAGAAGTAACAAGCGAAGTAAATACAGAGAATAATAGCATAACATGGAAAATACAAAAACTATCAGAAAAGGAAAAAGCATCATTTAAATACAAACTAAAATTAAAAGAAAACTATGATGAAAAAATATTAAATGTTGCAATGCCAACCAACAAAAAGGTAGACATAACATACACAAAAGGCAAAATAGAAACAAAAACATCTGATGTATCTCCAAAAATAATATTAAAAGGGGATAACACCATGGCACCAGAAATAATACCACAAACTGGTGATACAGCTAATTATATAGTAATTGGAATAGCGATTTTAGCAACAGTAAGAGCAATAACAATATATAAAATCAAAAGATAAAAAATTGAGAATATGAGTGATTCCGTAGGGAACACTCATATTTCGCCTAATAAAAGCAAGAAATTGTAATTTAAATTTAATAAAAAACCATAAAAGATTGTATCCGTAATACATATAGCGGGTAAAGCAATATCATGTAAGAATTTTACATTGAAAAAGAAGTAAAAAAATGTTAATATTTAATTAAATATATGTGGAAAGAGGTATACCTATGCAAAACAAAACAAACAAAATAATAGCAATTTTACTTGTATTTATGATTTTGTATTCAACAGTTGGAACTGTAGTAAGTATGGCTATGCAAAGCTGGCCAACTGAAGGGGAATTAGAAAATCAAGACCCTGCAACAAGTAATAAAAATGTAGAAGTAGATATTTCATATGAGGACGGAACACACAAGAAAGCAATAAATCTAAGCTCTACAGATACAAAAATTAAGTTAAAAGTAAATGTTAAAAACACTGGATATTTAGAGAATATGACAGTGGATTTTAGAGATGCTAATTTTAAAATATCAGGAGATGCTACACAAGCTGGAGTACAAGAAATTGATGAAGAAGCAAATCAAGTTGTACTAGGAAAAATAGCTGCTGGTAAAACTTGCATAGTAGAATTATCAATAGCACCTGTTAAAGATGATGAAGTTGTTTCAACAACATTTAAAAGGGACAATGCAATATTTGTATCAGGAACATATGTAGATGCAAATGCAGAAGAAAAGCAAGTAACAAAAACAAGCAGATTACACACAGCATGGGAACAAGATGTGAAAAGTGAATTAGATATGGAAATTACAAAATATGTTCCATATAATATAGAGAGCAAAAAAGGAATACTAGTAGAAACCACAATAAAAACTAATGTAAAAGATTCAGCATTACCTATAAAATCAACACATATAGAATATAGTGTACCAAAACTAGGAGACACATTGCCAGAGAAAACTATTGTTGTAGCAAAACAGACAGTAGCAACAAATGGCGATACAAACGGAGAAAACTTTTATTCAGATAATTGGCAATATGATTCTAAAACTGGAAAAGTAACTATAGAAGTAAATAATAAAGAAAAAAATGGAATGATCCAATGGAAAAAAGATGCTATGGACGAATATAAAGTAATAAGCACATATTCTGCAGATGTATACGATTCGGTAAAAGACCAAGGTTCAGATGTAACAATCTCTTCAATGGTAAAACATTCAGTATACAGTAATAATGCAGAACAAAGCTGCTCATTAACAAAAAATGCAACATTAGGATTAAGAAATCAAATAGGTAATATATATGGAATAGAAGCAAGTATAGTTGAAGGTTCTATAAACAAAGGTTACATATATAATAAAACAAACGAAACGACTTACACAGAGGAATATAATTTATATATAACAGATTCAGAATTAGTAAAAGAATTAGATGTAATACAAGATGCTGATAAATTTGCTACTAATTCAACAATTGTAGCAACAGATAGCAATGCATACAATAAAACAATAAAAGTAAATGCAAACCAAATGGAAAAAATGTTAGGCGATGCAGGATATATAGAAATATATTCTGGAGATACAAAAGTAGGTACATTAAAACAAGATGGAAAAGAAACAATTACTTACGATTTATCAAGCTTAGATATAAATAAGATGACATTAAAAACAAGCGAGCCAGCAACTGAAGGATATTTGAAAATAGAGGTAGAAAAAGCAATAAAGAAAGATACAGCATATACGAATAGCCAAATAAAAAACTTCAATGAATTGTCAACAAATGTTTCAATGAAGGCAATAAACGGTCAAACAACTTTAGAAGCAGATAAAGTAGATGGAACTGCAAAATTAGTAGAACCTACTGCAAAAATAAATGTAGCAATGGATAATAAAACATTATCAACAATAGTACCAAATTCAAATGTAGAAATAAGAGCAACATTAGAAACAGATTCAGCAGATGATATTTTATATTCAAACCCAACAATAAAAATAACATTACCAGATTGCATAGAAGAAGTATCAAATGCTCAATATAACCTAATTCAATCAGAAGAATTAAAAATAGCAAGCTCAAGAATTATAGAAGAAAATGGTTCTAAAGTAGCAGAGATAAAATTAAATGGCACACAAACAAAATATAATGACTCTGTAACAAAAGGCGCAACAATAATATTCAATGCAGATATGACTACAAGCAAACTTATCACATCAAGAGATGATGTAATAAGAGTTGAAAGCAAAAACGAAAATACTTTACAAGAGTTAATAGAAGGAACAAATACAAAATCACAAGATATTCCAGTTAGTTTCGTAGCTCCTGCAGGAGTAGTAACAGTAAGCAGCTTAACAGGATATTCAGGAAGCGAAACAATAACTACAATAGAAGAAAAAGAGCAAACTGCAAAAATAGATATTTATTCAGCAGAAAAAAATATTACATATAAAGGGACAATAATAAATAACTATAGCAACAATATTTCTGGAATGAAAGTATTAGGTAGAATACCAGCTACAGCAAAAGACGAAACATTTGATATAAAATTAAACTCAGCTATAACAGTATCAAATGAAAATGCCAAAGTATATTATTCAACAAAAGTAAATGCAACAAATGATTTAACAGATACAACAAACGGATGGGCAGAATCAATCCAAGACTATAGCAGCGTTAAATCATACTTAATAGTATTAGACAAAATGGAAGCAGGAACACAAACAGAATTTACAATTTCTGCGAAGGTACCAGCAAACTTAACATACAATAATCAAAATAAATTATCTTACAAAGTAAACTATAATAACGAATCTTCAGTAGGAACAATGGCAGAAGAAAAACAATCAACACAAATAACATTAACAACAGGAACAGGTCCAGTTATTGAAGGAACATTAACTGCAGATGTAGAAAATGGTTCAACAGTAAGAGAATATCAATATATAAGATTTGATTTAAATGTAAAAAATACAGGAACAGTAGATGCAAAAAATGTACAAGCTACAGTAACAGCACCAGGTGGATTAGAAATAGTTGATTACAACCCTACATATCAAGATTACGCAAATGAACGTAAATCAATAACATTTACAATAGGAGATTTAAAAGCAGGCACTACAGTAAACAATACTTACTATGTACAAGTAAAATTATCATCTGATAGCGTAACAGAAGAAACTGTTTCAAATATAGCAACAATAACAGCAGATACATTAACACAATTAGAATCAAATAAGATTGATTTAACAGTAAAAACAGGTGACCTTCGTGTGCTAAATAATACGGTAGAAATGCCAGATGTAATTCAAAAAGGTACAAAAGTAAAATATAGTGTATCAGCAAAAAATATATCAAAACAAGAATTAAAAAATGTTGTAATAGAAGTACCATTACCAGAAAATACTCAAAAAGATGGAATAACAGTCTACTCAGATAATTATACAATAGAGAATAATAAAATAATATTAAATTTAGGTAATATAGCAGTAGGAGAATTTGAGTATAGAGACCTAATATATACATTAAATGAAAATGTTACAGGAGAAATTTCAACAAGAGTATCTGCAAGAGCAGATGGAGTAGATACACATTATTCAAATGAAAGAAAGTTAAAAATTTCTGAACCAAACCTAACAGTTACATCTATAGACCAAGATTCTAAATATATAAAAGAAGGAAAAGAATTTACGTATACATATGTATTGAAATCAGAGGGAATTGGAAACATAGGAAGAGTAAATGTAACAGATACATTGCCAGAAGAATTAGAGTATATTGGTACAAAAATCAATATTCAAACAAGTGAAGAAAATACACCAACATCTTCAATATCTAGTAATGATAATACTATAAATATGACAATTGATTCAGTAAGACCTGGAACTACAATAACAATAGAAATAACTGCAATTCCTCATCTAAAATCTAAAGCAGATGATGAAAAAGAAATTTCTAATTATATTACAGTAAATTATAATGATAAAGAAATAAAATCTACACCAATAGTAAACTACATTGAATATGTGAACTCTGAACATAATGGAAGTTCAACAGATCCAGACAATCCAAATAACCCTGACAATCCTGACAACCCAACAGAGGATGGAAAATATAAAATTACAGGTGTTGCATGGTTAGATAACAATAAAGATGGAAGAAGATCAGATGATGAACCACTTTTAAAAGATGTTCAAGTTATATTAATGAACAAATTAGATGGAACAGTTGTAGTAGATAAAAATACTAATCAAGAAAAAATAACTGTTACAGATGAACAAGGAAAATATAGTTTTAACAACGTAGAACAAGGAACATATATAGTAGTATTTCTATATGATTCAGAAAAATATGTATTAACTGATTACAGAAAAGAAGGAGTTGCAAACTCTGTAAATTCAGATGTTGTAAGCACAGATATAGTATATGATGGAGAAAATAGAAAAGCTGCTATAACAGATACAATAATAGTAACAGACAGCAATATTAGAGATATTGATATCGGCTTATGCAATCCACAAACATTTGACTTAAGCTTAGAGAAATATATAAGCAAAGTAACTGTATCAACATCATCTAAAACAGCTCAATCATATGATTATGAAAATAAGAAAATAGCAAAAATAGAAGTTCCAGCTAAAGATGTGGACAATACTTCAATAGTTATAGAATACAAAATAGTTGTAAAAAATAATGGCGATGTTTCAGGATATGCAAGAAAAGTAGTTGACTACTTACCAGAAGACTTAAAATTTAGCTCAGAAATAAATAAAGATTGGTATCAATCTACAAATGGAAATATTTACAACAATAGCTTAGCAAATCAAGAAATAAAACCAGGTGAAAGTAAAGAAATTACTTTAACATTAACTAAAAAATTAAACAGTGATGAAATGGGTAAAGTAATAAGCAATGATGCTGAAATCTATGAAGCATATAATGATTTTGGCTTAGAAGATGTAAACTCTACACCAGCAAATCAAAATCGTGAAGAAAATGACTTATCTACTGCAAACATAGTATTATCTGTAAAAACAGGTCAAATAATTATGAATATTGCAATAGTAGTTGCAGTTATAGCAATAATTGGAATAGGCATATATGAGATAAATACTAAAGTACTAAAGAAAGAAATGTAAGAGAGGAGGGAAAAACATGAAAAAATTAAAAAAACTTGTTAGTTTTATTATATTGATAGCAGTAACAGTAATAATTGCAGTAATATATAACCAAAATCTCATTTCAACAGAGAGTACAAAGACTGAAGCATGGGAAGAGGGCAAATTAAATATAAAATCAGATAGCGAGGGCGACAATTATGATATAATATTAAAAAAGAAAGACAGTTACGTAAAAGATTGTAATACTGGTAATTGGAGCCCAAGAAAAGGAGATTCAGGAATTCCAATATCAAATGATATAGGAGATGCATCATGGTATTGCGCTTACAAAGGAAAATATAGTGGAACACATTATACAAGTTCTGTTTATTTAAAAGGAACAAAACAAGAAAGAAAAGTAAACTACATATTTACCGAAAATGACGATGAAAAAATAGGTCCTTGGAGAATAGAGACACTTTCAGGTTATGGAGATGTAGTTGCAAACTATAATTATAGTGAAAATAAACAAAACTATATAAAACCTAGAGAAATAGCATATATACTTTCAAGCCATATAAAAGATATGAAAGATAGCGAAACATGGTCATTAACGAAGCAAGCAGCATTATGGGAATCATTGGGTTGGTATTCAAATGACATAACAACTGTATATCGTGATGCTAAACAATTGCAAAAAGAAGCAGAAGTGTATAATCAATTTGCAATGAGTAGCAATTATAACAAATATGGAACTGGAACAATTAAAAATGTAGAATCAACTATTAAGGTAGAAGATTATTCAAATACACAATATAAAATAGGACCATTCCAATTACAATATGAACAACCAGAATATACAGTAAACAATTATAAATTAAGATTTAACGGTGTATCAGGAATATCTTTAGTAGATAAAAATGATGCAAATAAAACAATTGTAAGTGAAGATAAAATATCTTTATTAATTGGAAATGATTTCATAAAATCGGTTCAATATTTCCCAAATTCTAAAGAAGACATGGTGGAATATGAAAATAAATCAACGGCATTTACTAAATGTAATTATCCAAAGAATGGTAAAACATTTTATGTTATAGTAAATAAAGATGACATTGCAGATGCATCTGCAATAAAAGTAAAAGCAACATTTGCAAAAGTAAAATGCAAAACAAATTTCACTTTTGTAATAGGTGATAAAAATTATTCAGGTCAAAATCGATATCAATCAGGTCTTATTGGTAAAGGTGAAAGAGAGCTAATTAAAACACCTGCTTACACAGATGGAATAGAACTTACTAAGTTCATCAAATTAAGCGGTTATGTATGGGAAGATGTAAAAAGCGGAAAAGAAACATCTTTAAATGGTACAAAAGATGGAACTAACGAAGCATTTTTAAGCGGAATTAAAGTAGTTCTTCATACTTCTGATGGAAAAACAATCGAATATGTAAAGAACACAGAAAGTGGAAGTCCAGTAAAATATGGACAAGCAACAAAATCTACTACAACAAATAGCAATGGATACTATGAATTTATAGTAGAACAAAGAAACTCTGGTGGATATTATGTGGAATTCATATATAATGGACAAAATTATCAACATACAAAATATACACAATGGACAACAACATCAAGCAATACTAAAAAGACTTCAAACGCAACAGAAACAGAATCTGCTAGAGATAATTTAAATAATGGTTTAGCAGAAATAGGACCTAATACTGGAGTGTCATATAGTATAAATACTGAAAAACCATCATATATTTCTAAATATGCAATATCAGCTTATACTGGTGGATATGGAAATACAAAAAATATAAAAACATATAACACGACAAGTTCAGATATCAACCTAGGAATAACAAAAAGAGAAGTTGCAGATTTAGCATTAAGAAAAGATGTGTACAAAGCTATATTAAATATTAAAGGCTACAGCCAAGAATATTTATACAATAAAAGAGATGGTCTAGAAACAGATAGTAAAGGAAATTCTTATTGGGATATATCTTTAAGAAAGTCAGATACAAATTATTATGCTACAAGTTATACAAGAGAAGTAAGAAAAGCTGATTACAACTATAAAGGAACAAATAACTTGGAAGCAAGAGTAGTATATAAAATTACTATAAGAAACCAATCAGAAGGAATAGCAGCAAATGTTACAGAATTAGTAGATTATTTTGATGATGATTATACTTACGAAAATGCATATATTGGAGATAGAAATGGTAATGTAATATCAAATCTAACTTCATCAAGCACAAGCAAGTATACACATACAACTAGAATAAGTGGATACAATAAATTGTATTTAAAAGGCTTAGAAAACAGCAGAATACAACCAAGTGGAGACTTATATGTATATGTGACATTTAAAGTAAACACAGATAGTAATGGTATCAAGTTGGATAACAGCGGAACTGGAAAAGGAAACATTGCAGAGATAATGGGATATAAAACATATTATGCAAATAATATTTCATCTCCAAATGCAGGTTCGAGAATCACTTATACAGAATACAAAGCTGGAAACGTTGCAGGTAGAGTAGATGTTGATTCAAATCCAGGCAACGTAAGCTCAACAGATACAAAGAACTTCGAAGACGATACAGATAGAGCTCCATACATTAAGTTTGTATTAGCAAACGAAGAAAGAAGAACAGCAGGTAATATCTGGATAGAAAACAGAAATAATACTGTAAGCGGAGCAGATATAGGAAACGGTTCTTACGATAATGGGGAAGCTGGTTTAAGTGGAGTAAAAGTAGAGCTATGGGATGCAGATACAAACCAAAAAGCTAAAATGTGGACAAATTCTGGATGGCAAGATGCACAAGTAACATCAGGAAATAATGGTGATTATACACTTTCAGGATTCGTTCCAGGTAACTACTATTTGAAATTCATATATGCAGATGGACAAACATATAAATCTACAATTTATAACCCATCAGCAACATTTGATGTAAACAATCCAGATGAATTAGGAAGATATGTAGAAACAACACAAAAATACTCTGATGCAAGAGATATTTACAATGGCAAATTAACAAACAATGGTAAAACATTGGAAACGTTATCAACACAATATAGACAATATGTTAATAACTTATTAACAGAAGAAACAAATGGAAAATTAAAAGAATACGAAACTCAAGATAAATCAATGCAAGCTGTTACAGGCTTAATAGGAATAAACATAGAGAAAAATCCAAATGATCGTAATTCAAACCCAAGAACATATAGAATGGATGGAATAGACTTTGGTGTAGTAGAAAGACCAAAAGCACAATTAACATTGAGCCAAGAAGTTGCAAATGTAAAAGTTACATTAGCAAATGGAAATACATTATTTGATGCAAGTGGAAAAGCAACAAACGTTTTATGGCAAGCTAAGAAATATCACCAAGTATCATATGATGGAAACAAACTAAAAACACCATTAGTTAGCCAAAATCCACAAAGAATAGTTTTAACTATGGATGAGGAATTAATGCAAGGTGCAACTATAAATGTAAAATATGCATTAAAAGTAACAAACGTTGGTGAAATAGATTATACAGGATATAACTTCTACTACAAAGGAAATGTAGCAAACGGAAGTCTTGTAAGAACAACAATAAAAGGTGTAGTTAATTACATTGGTGCAGCTTTATCAGATGATGCTAAAGCTACAAAGAATAATTTAAGATTCGATGCTTCAAATAGTGAAAATAATGGATGGGAGCAAGTAAACTTTGATTACCTATATAAAGGTGAAGCAAAACCACTTGTATCTGAAGATTTATTAACACAAAGCAACGGAACTTATACAGGAGCTGTATCTGAATACAGTACAATATTACAAAACAAAATGGGAGAAACAGTTTTAACCCCTCAAAAGGCTTCAACAGGAACACATGAGGTTAGTGCTACATTAACATTATCACAAGTAATGTCAGCTCAAAATGCAGCAGATGACTTATCATATAATACATTAGCAGAAATAATAAAAGTATCTAACGATGTTGGAAGAAGAATGGCATTCTCAACAGTAGGAAATCAAAACCCTAATGCAAAAACAGCAGAAATAGATGCAGATAGCACAACAGTAACAGTATTACCACCATTTGGCGAAACATACATTTACTACGTATTAGGCTTAGGTTTAGCTGTAATAATAGGCTTAGGTGTTGTACTAATAAAGAAAAAAGTAATAAATAAAAAGTAAAACACTAAAATAACGGGGGCTTGAAAAAGCCTCCTAATTTTTTATATAAATGTGTTTTTTAATAAAATAAAAAAATGATTTTTACAAAAAAAGAAAAAATAACGTAATAATTACAAGAAAACATTGAAAAAGTGCTAAAACGGATAAAAATAAAAACAAAATTTATAAAAAATAGAAAAATGATTTTTTGAAAATAAAAAATAAAATGTAACAAAATTGTAATATTGCGTATTAAGAAAAAATTAGCTTTCGCTTGCATTAGTAGGGTTACAAAAGAAAAAATAATTTTTTTACCGAAAAATGGCAAAAAATGTAAATACAAAAAGTGCCTATTTATAGGCACTTTTTTGCACGTTATACATAATTAATATACTTTGACATTACTAAAAATATAATATATTATTTAGCCACATTAAACAAATAAGGGGAGGCAAAAACATGAAAGTAATCAAGAGAGATGGAGCAGTTGTAGAATATGATCGCGAAAAAATAAGAACAGCTATAAAAAAAGCAAACAATGATGTATCTAGAAAAGAAAAAGCTACAGATGAAGAAATTGAGGGAATTATAAATTATATAGAAGACCTAAAAAAATCTAGAATATTAGTTGAAGATATACAAGACATAATAGAAGAAAAATTAATGGAAATAGGTAGATATCAGCTTGCAAAACAATATATTACATATAGATATACTAGAGCCTTAGTAAGAAAAGCTAATACTACAGATCAATCAATAAAAGAATTAATAGAAGGCGAAAGCGAATACTGGAACAATGAAAACTCAAATAAAAATGCTAGAGTTGTAACTACACAAAGAGATTATCTAGCAGGAATTACAAGCACAGATATTACTAGAAGATTTTTATTGTCAGAAGATATTGTAAAAGCACACGACGAAGGAATTATACACTTTCATGATGCCGATTATTTTGCACAAAATGCATTACACAATTGTGATTTAATAAACCTAGAAGACATGCTACAAAACGGAACAAATATAAATGGCGTTTTAATAGAAAAGCCACATAAATTTTTAACAGCAATGACTATAGCAACACAAATAATAACAGCCGTTACATCTAGCCAATATGGCGGAGCAACAGTTACCATGACACATTTAGCACCATTTGTAAGAGATAGCTACAATATATATTTGAAAAAATATAGAAGTAGAAAATTGCCAGAAGAGCAATGCGTAAAATTTGCAAAAGAAGATTTAGCAAAAGAGATACAAGATGGAGTGCAAACATTCCAATACCAAATAAACTCTATGACAACAACAAATGGACAATCTCCATTTTTAAGTGTATGTATGTATTTAGGAGAAACTGAAGAATATAAAGCAGAATTAGCAATGATAATAGAAGAAATACTAAAACAAAGAATTTTAGGTATGAAAAATGAAAAAGGAGTATACATAACTCCAGCTTTTCCAAAATTGTTATATGTACTTGAAGAAGATAACATACATAAAAATAGTAAATATTGGTATTTAACAGAGTTAGCTGCAAAATGTACTGCAAAGAGAATGGTGCCAGATTATATCTCAGAAAAGAAAATGAAAGAGCTAAAAATAGATAAAAACAGAAATGGACAATGCTATCCATGCATGGGATGCCGTTCTTTCCTAACGCCTTATGTAGACCCAAAAACAAATAAACCAAAATATTATGGAAGATTTAACCAAGGTGTAGTAACAATAAATCTAGTAGATGTTGCACTATCATCAGGAAAAGATTTGAAAAAATTCTGGAAAATATATGATGAAAGACTAGAATTATGCCATAAAGCACTACAAGCAAGACACGAAAGATTAAGCAAGGCAACAAGTGATGTAGCCCCAATTCTATGGCAATATGGTGCATTAGCAAGATTACCAAAAGGAGCAAGCATTCACGATTTATTACATGGTGGATATTCAACTATATCATTAGGATATGCAGGCTTATATGAATGTGTTAAATACATGACAGGAGATAGCCATACAGATGGCGATAAGGGTGAAAAATTTGCAATAGAAGTAATGCAAAAATTAAATGATAAATGCAATGAGTGGAAGGAAGCAGAAAACATAGATTATAGTGTTTATGGAACCCCAATAGAATCTACAACATATAAATTTGCAAAATGCTTACAAAGAAGATTCGGAAAAATTGCAGGAATTACCGATAGAAACTACATAACAAACTCATATCATGTGCCAGTATTCGAAGAGATAGATGCTTTCTCTAAATTAAAATTAGAAAGTAAATTCCAACAATTAAGCCCTGGAGGAGCTATTTCATATGTAGAAACACCAAACTTACAAAATAATATAGAAGTAGTTCTTCAGATAATCAAATTCATATATGATAATATCATGTATGCAGAAGTAAATACAAAATCAGATTACTGCCAAAAATGCGGATTTGATGGAGAAATATTAATAGATGATAATTTGGAATGGTATTGCCCAAACTGTGGAAATAGAGATCATAGAACTTTAAATGTTGCAAGAAGAACATGTGGATACATAGGAAGTAATTTCTGGAATAAGGGAAGAACACAAGAAATAAAAGAGAGAGTATTACATATAGATAATAAAGATGCAGATTAGAGAGAAGGATGTAAAATGAGATACAACAAAATAAGAAAGATGGATATTTCAGATGGACCAGGAGTTAGAGTTTCCATATTTATGCAAGGATGTGCTTTTAATTGCAAAAATTGCTTTAATCCAGAAACTCATGATTTCAATGGTGGCAAAGAATTTACAGATGAAACAATAGATAAAGTGCTAAAATTATGTGATAACGAAAATATAGAAGGGTTATCAATACTAGGCGGGGAACCAATGAATCCTAAAAATATAGAAGGAACAACTAAACTAGCCAAAGAGTTTAAAGAAAAATATCCAAATAAAAATTTATGGGCGTGGTCTGGATATAGGTTTGATAAGGATTTAAAGGATAAAGAAGTTGTGAAATACCTAGATGTATTAGTAGATGGTCAATATGTAGATGAATTACATAATCCAGTATTGGAGTGGAAAGGATCCGAAAACCAAAGGGTAATAGATGTGCAAAAAAGTTTGAAAGAAAACAAAATAGAACTTTATAATGATAAGAAAGAAAACGTGGATTAGCATATCCACGTTTTTTGTCGAAAGAGGTCGAAGTAAAGAAGGAAAAATATGGTAAACATGTTGACATAAAGCGGAATAAAGAGTATAATGTAGGTACTTGCCGAAAGGCATGAGTACATACCGAAAGGTGGAAAGTTCGAATGAAAAGGCGGAAAAAGGGAATTGCTGCTTTATTAACAATTGCTATGCTTGTCGTACAAATAACTGCTACGACAGCATATGCAGAAGGTCCCGTACCTGAAGACACCACAAGTGTAACTTTAAGTACGGAAGAAACAGTAGTTCTGAAGGAAGGCAAAGCTGAGGAAGCTGGGGCAACCCAAGAACCTGAAAAATCCGAAGGAGACACACAATTGTACGTGTCTGAGGAAGATCTGATTGCAGTAAGTGCTGCTACAGATGAATCTCAGATAGTGGCTGTACAGGCAGAAAATGCTAATCCAGCTAATCAACCCAAAACGTCGGAAGGCGTTGATGTTAATTATAGCATCAAACTGGAAGATGATAAGTTCAAGATCTTCTACGATATCGGAGAAGAGGCTGAGGGAGATGTTGTTTTGGACTTCTCGACAGTTCTGACCATGATAGATGAATGGTATCAGGACCAGACGGGAGATCCGAATGCACACTATTTAGTGCAACCTTCAGATTATGGGATGGTGGATATAGAGATAACCACCTCCAATGGTCACACCTATAGATACCAAGACGGTTCCTTTAGGTTGGAAACCCAAAATACGTCTGATGAGGAAGCACTGAGCGATTTCGTAGGATTCGATGGGCAGAGAATTCCCATCGCGTCTCTTGGTGCGATTGCAAAGTCTACGCCAATGTGTAAGCTGTTTGACGTGTTCTCTGGCACACAAGTCAAGCTCAACCATATTCTGAATATGGCTGACTATTTGGCAGACGCCGGTTACACCGGTGAAACAGCTCTTACCGATTATTTGTTGAATTATTACAACAATGAACTTGGTACTAGCTATGCAAACTTCAGCCAGTTGGCTGAAGAACATCCTGAGGCTGTTGCCGACATGCAGGGAGGTATGGCAGATGATCAGTTTTCCATAACGGAAGAACAATATGCTGATCTTCTGGCAAAGTATCCGGATTTAATCGGAAAATATTCTGTAACTAAATCCGGACGGAACGGCAGATTGTATCTGCAGGTGAAGTGGAACGAAAAGGAGCTTGGTGAAGCCAGCTACAATTTGTTCTACAAGGAATTGTTGAGTTTTGCGTTTGGTGACGAAGAAACTCGACAGGAATTCCTTAACAGCAGAGACAAGTGGCATTTGCTTGATCAGGGTGTCCGCGACTATATGGAGGATACTTCTGGCACATGGAGCAAAGTAAATGATTACTTTGCGGAAGCGACTGCTGCTGGATTGACCAAAGAGGAAGCAAGTAAGATTGCTATCTCGATGGCATTCGGTGTAGATGGTCCGTGGACCACAAACAGCTATCAGCTTTACAAGTTCGGATGGTATAACAGTATCATCATGGAACAGATTGATGGTGATGTTACCATCAATAAAGTTGATAGTGAGACCGGTGAATTAATTACCGATCCTGCCACTTTTAAGCTCTATTATTACAAAATGGAGCTTGGAGATGAGGGAGAACAGCAGGTAACGTACTATTATGCCATTGATGAAAATGGTAATGGTTACTTTACCACTGACGAGAGTGCAGCTGCACTTTTGGTCACTGAAAATGGTTCCTTTGCTGTTAAATATTTACTGCCAGATGTAAATTACGTTCTGACAGAAGTGAAGGCACCTGATGGATATGTTACTTCTGATGACATTACTTTTACAGTGAAGTCTAAAGAAACAACAATTATCGAAGTGCCAAATAGCACAGCTACACCGGAACCTACTCCTACACCGACACCTACGCCGAGTGTTGAGCCAACGCCAACGCCTACTCCTGTGCCGAGCCCGAGCACGGAACCGACGCCAACCCCCACTCCTGAACCGAGTGAGGAACCCACGCCGACTCCGACTCCAAGTGCGACTCCTACAACGGAGCCCACTCCGATCCCGAAGCCGACTTCTACTCCGGAAGTAATTCCGAGCGAGAAACCGACTTCTCCAACACCTACTCCTGGACAGAACGATAATATGCCAAAAACAGGCTCTACAAATACTGTAGTATACTGGGCAACTGCACTTATCGTTGCTGCCACTGGTGTAATCACAGTAGTAGTTATACAAAAAAGGAAAAGGAACAAAAAGGACTTCTAAAAACCTTTGACACTGTGCTTTTCGATTAAAGCAATAGTGTACAAATCCCTGGCTCAAATTGAGCCAGGGATACTTTTATGAAAATCAAAATTAGAATCTTTTATAAAAATATAAATAATACTTGCAATAAACAAAACACATTGTTATAATAAAAGTGCGATAAAAAATAACATAACGTTTTATTATTTCCTTAAGATATATACTTAACGAACTATTTTTGCGAAAATTATATCAATAAAGTCCTTGTATTTCAAGCAAAAAATCGAAAAAGTAATTTTTTCATTTTTAACTTAATGGAAACACTTTTGAAAAAGTAGTAAATCTTTGAAAGTCAATTGCTTCAAAAGTTAGGACGATATTTTTTTATAAAATTTACTTCGTTAAGTATATATCTTAACGAAAAGGGGAATAATAGAAGAAACCTTAGAAACCAAGGAGGAAAAAGAAAAGGAATATGAAGAATAAGAAAATGAGAAAAGAAGAAAGAGCTATAACATTAGTCGCTTTAGTAGTAACAATAGTCATATTATTAATTCTAGCAGGAGTAAGTTTAAATTTGGTAATAGGAAATGAAGGAATTTTAAAAAGAAGTAAAGAAGCAGCAGACAAATATGGAAAAAAAGCAGAAAATGAACAACAAGGATTAAATGATGTAGAAACATGGTTGGGAGAACAATTTGGAGGTAGCACAGGTTCTGGAGAAGATAAAGGAGTAATAAAAGTGCCTGTAAATACAAAAGCTACAAAAAATGGAACGATAGACGGTAAAGAAGCAAATATAAATAATCCAATAATACCAGAAGGCTATACACCAATAAACGCAGGAAGTGCAACATGGGGAGATGGAAGTTCTGCTCCAACACAAAGCTCAGTAGATAATGGATTAGTAATAAAAGATAGCAAAGAAAATGAATGGGTATGGATACCAGTAGAAGCAAGTACACTTTCAAGCATGTACGTAACTTCAAATGATGGAATAGCATTATCGGGAGATGTTGGAGTAACAGCAAAGATATATTCGAATTCAATAACCATAGGAAAAACTGGAGATACAAAAACATTGTCAAGAAGTACACCCAATACAACAGGTTATAGAGAACCAGATTTAGTAGTGGGAAGTGATAGTGCAAGTTGCGATAAAAAGGAGTCTTACTACAAAACAATATTAGGATATGATAGTCCAAAAGCAATGGCAGAAGCATTTACAGCAGATTATGCCAATATGATAGCAAGTATCCAAAAATATGGAGGATTTTATATAGGAAGGTATGAGCTTTCAAATGATGGTGTACAAAAGGGAAAAGCAACACTAACAAATACAAATTGGTACAATTTATATAAGAAATGCGCAACATTAAATGCAAGTGATAAAGTAGAAAGTAAAATGATATGGGGAATACAGTGGGATTTAGTATGTGATTTCATTTCTAAAAAAGGAGAGCAAAAAAGTATAACAAATTCTACAACATGGGGAAATCATAGCAATAGCACCGGAAATGCAGCTGTAATGGACGGAACAACCAAAAAATACGGAAGTAAACAAGTAACAGGATATAGTGAATATTGGAAGGCCAATAATATATACGACTTAGCTGGCAATTGCTGGGAATGGACTCAAGAGGCGAACGATACCAGCTACCGTGCTAACAGAGGCGGCAATTTTTGGCGGCGTTGGCTCAAGCGGTCCAGCATCTGACCGTGACAACAACAATGCGGACGTCAGCGACTACATCAGCATACGGTTCCCGTCCCACTTTAATAATAAAGTAGCACGAGTGTTTAACTTTAACTGTGTAAATTCACATTTAATTTTAGACATAATACAATATCTCAAAGACCTTTTTATGATAATTTCAAAAGTCATAAAAAGGTTTTTTATGTAAATAATCTTCCGGATATGCCGGTAGTAACATAGGCTTTAGCTTTGTAGCAAAGCAACTCCTTTCATGTTATAATATCAATATGTTTCGACG
>CAKOVU010000010.1:0-52491 GCA_934122115.1 uncultured Clostridia bacterium
GTCAAATTTGAAATACAAATTTGGACAGCGAAGTTTTTGGTGCCGTGGATACTATGTAGACACGGTAGGTAAAAATGCAAAAAGAATAGCAGAATATGTAAGAAATCAATTACAGGAAGATATGATGTATGATCAAATATCGATAAAAGAATATAAAGACCCGTTTAACGGGTCTTAAGAGACGCATGCGTCGGAATAGCTATGAGCCTTGAGGCTCTGCTTGTAACATAGCCCTATGGGCGTTATGAGTAAAATACCTCCGGCTTAGCCGGAGGATTTTTATTAGCATAAAATAAAAAGTCGTTAAGAAAATGTGTAAAAACCCATGAAAAGTCATTATAAAAATGTGCAGCATATATTAAAAGTCGTTTGAATTTTGTGAAAGAATATGATATAATGTTAAATATAGCGACAAAAGGAGGCGAATTAATGTATAGATATAAAATAGAGGAATTAAAAAAGTGGAAAGAATCTCCAACTAGAAAGCCTATGATTATAAGGGGCGCTAGACAGGTTGGTAAGACATGGCTTATGAAAGAATTTGGAAAAGAATTTTATGAAAAATGTGCATATATTAATTTTGACGATAATAGCAGGATGAATAAATTATTTGAAGAAGATTTTGATCTGGATAGAATAATACAAGGTTTAAAAATAGAATCTGGAGTAAATATAGAGCCTGAAAATACATTAATAATTTTTGATGAAATTCAAGAAACGCCAAAAGCATTGAAAGCGTTAAAGTATTTTTGCGAAAATGCAAGAGAGTACCATATTATATCAGCTGACTCTTTATTGGGTGTTGCAATACATGAAGGAACTTCGTTTCCTGTTGGAAAAGTAGATTTTATGGATTTAACTCCACTAAGTTTTTTTGAATTTCTAGAAGCTTTAGGAGAAAATGAATTATTAAAGCTATTAAAGAATAATGATTTTCCTATGATAGAGGTGTTTAATACAAAAATAAAAGAATATTTAAAGTTGTATTATTATGTTGGAGGAATGCCTGAAGTTGTAAATGCATATGCAACAAATAAAGATTTAAAAGAGGTTAGGAAGATTCAGAAAGAATTACTTGCTGCATATGAACAAGACTTTTCAAAACATGCTCCAAGTAACATTGTGCCAAGAATTAGACAGTTATGGAATAATATACCAACGCAACTTGCAAAAGAAAATAAAAAGTTTATATATGGATTAATAAAAGAAGGTGCTAGAGCTAGAGAATATGAAATTGCCTTGTCGTGGTTGATAGATTGTGGAATCGTATATCAAATAAATAGAGTGAATAATTGCAAAGTGCCACTATCCGCATATCAAGATTTCAATGCATTTAAATTGTATTTATTAGATGTTGGATTATTAGCAGCAATGGCAGAAATAGATGAAAAAACTCTTTTGGATGGAAATGAGATATTTGTAGAATTCAAAGGCAGTTTAACAGAGCAGTATGTTTTATGCCAACTAAAACAATGTACAGATTTGAATGTGTTTTATTGGACTGCAGATACAGGAACTGCAGAAATAGATTTTATAACTCAGATTAGAGGAAACAATGTTCCTATAGAAGTAAAAGCAAGTGAGAACTTGCAGGCAAAAAGTTTAAAGACATTTGTTCAGAAATATAATACAGAAATAAATGTAAGAACATCAATGTCAAATTATAGAAAAGAAGATTGGCTTATTAATGTACCGTTATATAGTATTGGAAATATAGAAGAAATAACGAAGATGTAAAAATAAAATTAAATATAAAATTAAGAAACGTTTTGAATAATAAAATCAGAACGTTTTTTGCATATTTTTCGAAATTAATAAAATAATAAAAAGTGAAAATAATACTTGCAATAAACAAAACACATTGTTATAATAAAAGTGCGATAAAAAATAACATAACGTTTTATTATTTCCTTAAGTTATATACTTAGCGAAGTAAATTTTATAAAAAAATATCGTCCTAACTTTTGAAGCAACTGACTTTTAAAGATTTAGTACTTTTTCAAAAGTGTTTTCAATAAGTTAAAAATAGAAAAATTACTTTTTCGATTTTTGGCTTGAAATATAAGGACTTTAGTAATATAATTTTCGATATATAGCTTCGTTAAGTATATAACTTAAAGAAAAGGGGAATAATAAAATAAATCCTAGAAACAAAGGAGAAAGAAGGGAGAAAATGTATGAAAAAAGAAAAAAATAAAAGGTATGATGGAGGTATTACATTAATAGCATTAGTGGTAACCGTAGTAGTCCTATTAATTTTAGCAGGAGTGAGTTTGAATCTAGTAATAGGAAATGAAGGAATATTAACAAGAAGTAAGGAAGCAGTAGATAAATACGGAAAGCAGGCTGAAAATGAGCAACAAGGGCTTGACGATGTAGAAGATTGGATGGACGAGCAATTTGGTGGTACAGGAATGCAAACAGTAACAGTAAATACAAAAGCTAAGAAAAATGGAACAATAAATGGAAAAGAGCCAAACACAAATAATCCAGTAATACCAAAAGGCTATACACCAATAAATGCAGGAAGTGTAGCATGGGGAGATGGAAGTTCTGCTCCAACACAAAGTTCAATAGATAATGGATTAGTAATAAAAGATGATAATAATAATGAATGGGTATGGATTCCAGTAGAAGCAAGTACACTTTCAAGCATGTACGTAACTTCAAATGATGGAATAGCTTTATCTGGAGATGTAGGAGTAACAACAAAGTTATACACGAATTCTACAACGATAGGAAAAACAGGAGATACGGTAACCATATCAAGAGGTATACCAAATACAACAGATTATAGAGAGCCAGATTTAGTAACTAGTTACGATAAAACAGAATCATATTATAAAACAATATTAGGATATGACACTCCAAAAGCGATGGCAGAAGCATTTACAAGAGATTATGCAAATATGATAAATAGCATAAAAAAATACGGAGGATTTTATATTGGAAGATATGAATTATCCAATGAGGGCGTCCAAAAAGGAAAAGCAACTTTAACCAACACAAATTGGTACAATTTATACAAAAAATGCACTACATTAAACGCAAGTGAAAAAGTAGAAAGTAAAATGATATGGGGAATCCAGTGGGATCTAGCATGTGATTTCATTTCTAAAAAAGGAGAGCAAAAAAGTATAAAATATTCTACAACATGGGGAAATTATAAAAATAGTACCGAAAATGCAGCCGTAATGGATGGAGAAACAAAAAAATATGGACGTAAACAAGTAACAGGATTTAGTGAATATTGGAAGGCAAATAACATATACGACCTAGCCGGAAATTGCAATGAATGGACCCAAGATGCGGACAATACCAAATACCGTGCCTACAGAGGAGGCTTTCATGGCGACGATGGCTTATTCATTCCAGCTTCTCACCGTACCTACTGCGAAGCGGACTACAGCAACGGTAGCGGCAAACGGTTCTCGTCCCACTTTAATAATAAAGTAGCACTGGGAGCGTTTAACTTTAACTGTGTAAAATCATATTTTATTTAATTTTAAATATATACAATAATACAATACCAAAATATTGAAGTGCAACTCATCTAATGAAACTATGCGAACGACGAGCCGTTGGCTTTGCCAACTATGGGAGCAAAGCGACCAGCGAGGACGAGCATAAGTTGAATTAGATGAGTTGTACTTTATAGAAAATTAAAGGCTAATTTATTATAAAAAATTAGTCTTTTCTATTGACATAAACAAATAAAAAGTTGTATACTAGAATGGTATTGATATTATGGCTTAATATCAGCAAAAATTAAATTATTAATCTCCAAAGAGATAGTAAGGGTGGTTAATATAAAAAAATTATTAATAGGACATGTTAGATAAATTGAACATATAGTGTTGGCAAAAAAATGTGGATTTTGCCAATGACTTTTTGTTGTCTTTTTTATTATCAAGATATAAATGTAAAAAAGAGGAATTATATTTGTTTTAGAATATAAAATGAGGTTTAAAAAAGCAGTAAATCTCAGAAATAAAGCAAACAAATAATAAGAGGGACTTTTTTACTAAATATATAAATTTCTGCTTTAAATTTTTTATGGGGTGATTAAAAGTGGTTAAAGAAGTTAAACACGAAAAATGCACAAGAAAAACCTTTTCAAAAATAGGTGATTACATTGAAATGCCTAACTTAATCCAAGTTCAAAAAGACTCTTATAATTGGTTTATTGAAGAAGGATTAGGGGAAGTTTTAAAAGACGTTTCACCTATCGTTGATTATTCTGGAAATTTAGTTTTGGAATTCTTAGATTATCACATGGAAGAAAAAACTAAATACACAGTGGAAGAAGCAAAAGAGAGAGACGCAACATACTCAACAAGATTACACGTTAAAGTAAGATTAATTAACAAAGAAACAGGAGAAATAAAAGAACAAGAAATATATTTAGGAGATTTCCCTCTTATGACTGATAGCGCAACATTTGTTATAAATGGTGCAGAGAGAGTTATTGTCAGCCAGTTAGTTCGTTCTCCATCTTGCTACTATGCATCAGATTTCGACAAAACTGGTAAAAAGATTTACACATCTACAGTTATGCCAATAAGAGGTGCATGGTTAGAATATGAAACAGATAGCAACGATATATTCTATGTAAGAGTAGATAGAACAAGAAAATTGCCTGTTACTTCATTATTAAGAAGTATAGGTTTAGTTACTGATGACCAAATTCTAGAATTATTTGGAAATGATCCAAAAATCAGAGCAACATTGGAAAAAGATCCAATAAAATCTCAAGACGAAGCAATAATAGAAATCTACAAAAAATTAAGACCAGGTGAGCTTCCTACAGCGGATGCTGCAAGAAACTTATTCGATGGATTATTTTTTGATAATAGAAGATACGATTTAGCTAAAGTTGGAAGATATAAATTCAACAAAAAATTAGACTTAGCAACTAGAATAACAGGACAAGTTGCATATGATGATATAGTAAACCCAGAAACAGGAGAAGTTTTAGTAGAAAAAGATACTAGAATTTCAGAAGAAGTTGCTCAAGAAATAAAAGATTCAGGAATAAATATTGTAGACGTAAAGGTAGACGACCAAAAAGTAAGAGTAATAGGAAATGGAGTAGTAAATATCCACAAAATATTACCAAATGTTGATTTAAGCGATTTACATTTCAAAGAAGGTGTAAATTACAATGTATTAAAATCAATAATGGAAACAACACCTGAAGAAAAATTACATGATGTTTTAAAAGAAAGATATCATGAATTAGTTCCATTAACAATAACTACAGAAGATATGATAGCTTCTATTAGTTACTTATTAAACTTAGATTATGGAATTGGTGAAATTGATGATATAGACCATTTAGGAAACAGACGTATTAGATGCGTTGGAGAATTATTACAAAATCAATTTAGAATTGGTTTAACAAGACTTGAAAGAGTTGTACGTGAAAGAATGACAATTCAAGACCTAGACTCAGTTACTCCACAAGCATTAATAAACACAAAACCTATTACATCATCAATAAAAGAATTCTTTGGAAGTTCACAATTATCTCAATTTATGGATCAAACAAACCCATTATCAGAATTAACACATAAAAGAAGAATTTCAGCATTAGGACCTGGAGGACTTTCAAGAGAAAGAGCTGGATTCGAGGTTCGTGATATTCACTATACTCACTATGGTAGACTATGCCCAGTAGAATCTCCAGAAGGACCAAATATTGGACTTATTTCTGCACTTTCATCATTTGCAATGATTGATGAATATGGGTTTGTAGAAACTCCATACAGAAAAGTAGATAAAGAAACAGGAAAGCTTACTGATATAGTAGAATACATGCCAGCAGATGAAGAAGATAAATACATAATAGCACAAGCATCAGAGCCAGTAGATAAAGATGGAAGATTCATAAATGATAGAATCAAGGTAAGACATAAAGAAGAAATAACAGAGGTTGATAAATCTCAAGTTGATTACGTAGATGTTTCACCTAAACAATTAGTATCTGTAGCAGCTGCCATGATACCATTCTTAGAGCATGATGACGTAAAACGTTCATTAATGGGATCAAACATGCAACGTCAAGCTGTTCCACTATTAATGCCAGAAGCCCCAATCGTAGGAACTGGTATGGAATACAAAGCAGCAAGAGATTCTGAAATTACAGTAGTAGCAAAGAATGACGGTATCGTAGAAAATGTAAGTGCTGATGAAGTAGTAGTAAGAAATAAAAAGAATGGATTAGATAAATATAAATTACGTAAATTCAAGAGAACAAATGGTGGTACATGTATAAACCAAAGACCAGTTGTTCAAAAAGGAGAAGTAGTCAAGGCTGGAGAAATCTTAGCTGATGGACCTTCAACAAAGAACGGAGAAATGGCTTTAGGAAGAAATGTACTTATAGCATTCTCTACATGGGAAGGTTACAACTACGAGGACGCTGTATTAATTAGCGAAAGACTAGTTAAAGAAGACGTGTACACATCAATTCACATCGAAGAATATGATTGCGAATGTCGTGATACAAAATTAGGACCAGAGGAAATTACGAGGGATATACCTAACGTTGGTGATGATGTATTAAAAGACCTTGATGAAAATGGTATTATAAGAATAGGTGCAGAAGTAAGACCTGGAGATATATTAGTTGGTAAAGTTACTCCAAAGGGAGAAACAGAGCTAACAGCAGAAGAAAGATTACTTCGTGCAATATTTGGAGAGAAATCTAGAGAAGTTAGAGATACATCACTTCGTGTACCACACGGAGAAGCCGGAACAATAGTAGATATAAAAATATTTACTAGAGAGAATTCAGAAGAATTAGGTCCTGGTGTAAACCAAGTAATTAGATGCTATATAGCTACAAAGAGAAAAATATCAGTTGGTGATAAAATGGCTGGACGTCATGGTAACAAAGGTGTTATTTCAAGAATATTACCAGAAGAAGATATGCCATTCTTACCAGATGGAACACCAGTAGATATAGTTCTTAACCCTATGGGTATACCTTCTCGTATGAACTTAGGACAGGTTTTAGAGGTTCATTTGGGAATGGCAGCAAGAGCGCTAGGCTGGAAAGTTGCAACACCAGTATTTGATGGTGCTAAAGATTATGAAATTGAAGACTTACTAGAAGAAGCAGGATTGCGTAGAGATGGTAAAACAGATTTATATGATGGTAGAACTGGAGAAAAATTTGTAAAACCAATTACAGTTGGTGTTATGTACATGATGAAACTACACCACTTAGTAGATGATAAAATTCATGCTCGTTCAACTGGACCATACTCATTAGTTACACAACAACCTTTAGGAGGTAAAGCACAATTTGGTGGCCAACGTTTTGGAGAGATGGAAGTTTGGGCTTTGGAAGCATATGGTGCAGCTTACACATTACAAGAAATGTTAACAGTAAAATCTGATGATGTTGTAGGACGTGTAAAAACATATGAGGCAATTGTAAAAGGAGAAAATATCCCAGAACCAGGAGTGCCAGAAGGATTTAAAGTACTTGTAAAAGAGCTTCAATCATTAGGATTAGATATCAGATTGTATACTCATGATAACAAAGAAATAGAGTTAAAGGAAGACATTGATGAGGCTTCTTCATTCAGTAGCATAGAGAATAAATCTTTTGCGGAAGAGAATGTAGTAGATGAAGGGGAATTATCAGATGGTTATACTGAAGATTCAGAAGAAAAAGAAGACGACGAAAGTGGTTTTTTTGAAGATTTAGACAGTGATGATATTGTTCTAGATAGTGAAGATTTTAGTGATGAAAATATTTTAGATGACGATATCTTAGATGATGACGAAGAATAATAAAAATATAATCCAAGGGGGCAAAAATTGTGGATGAATTAGAAAATTTTGATAAAATGAAAATCGGCATTGCATCTGATGAGAAGATAAGAGAATGGTCACATGGTGAAGTAAAAAAGCCAGAAACTATTAACTACAGAACATTAAAACCAGAAAAAGATGGTTTATTCTGTGAGAAAATATTTGGACCTACAAAGGATTGGGAATGCCATTGTGGAAAATATAAAAGAGTAAGGTATAAAGGTATTGTTTGTGATAGATGTGGTGTTGAAGTTACTAAATCTAAAGTAAGAAGAGAGAGAATGGGGCACATAGAGCTTGCTGCCCCAGTAGCTCACATCTGGTATTTTAAAGGAATTCCAAGTAGAATAGCTTTAATGCTAGATGTTTCTCCTAAAGCTTTAGAAAAAGTTATATATTTCGCATCTTACATAGTAACAGATAAAGGTACAAGTACACTTTCAAAATGCCAAGTATTATCTGAAAAAGAATATGTAGAAGCAAGAGAAAAATTTGGTAAAGACTCATTTACAGCAGAAATGGGCGCTGAACCAGTTAGAAAATTGTTATCTGAAATAGATCTAGAGAAATTATCAGATAAATTAAAGAAAGAAATAGAAAAAGCAAGTGAGCAAAAAAAAGCAAAACTAGTAAAAAGATTAGATACTGTAGAAGCATTTAAATTATCAGGAAATAGGCCTGAATGGATGATTATGAGCGTTGTTCCAGTTATTCCACCAGATTTAAGACCAATGGTTCAATTGGATGGTGGTAGATTTGCTACATCAGATTTAAATGATTTATACAGGAGAGTTATAAACAGAAATAACAGATTAAAAAGATTACTAGAGCTTGGTGCTCCAGAAATAATAGTAAGAAACGAAAAAAGAATGCTACAAGAATCTGTTGACGCTTTAATAGATAATGGAAGACGTGGAAGACCTGTTACAGGAGCTGGGAACAGACCATTAAAATCTTTATCAGATTTATTAAAGGGAAAACAAGGAAGATTCAGACAAAACTTACTAGGAAAACGTGTTGACTATTCAGGACGTTCAGTTATAGTTGTCGGACCAGAGCTTAAAATTTATCAATGCGGTGTGCCAAAGGAAATGGCAGTAGAATTATTTAAACCATTTGTTATGAAAGAATTAGTTGGACGTGGAATAGCACACAACATTAAAAATGCAAAAAGAATGGTAGAAAGATTACGCCCAGAAGTATGGGATATATTGGAAGATGTTATAAAAGATCACCCAGTACTTTTAAACCGTGCGCCAACACTACATAGATTAGGTATTCAAGCATTTGAGCCAGTTTTAGTAGAAGGTAGAGCAATAAAATTGCACCCATTAGTTTGTACAGCATTCAACGCAGACTTCGATGGTGACCAGATGGCTATTCACTTACCTTTATCACCAGAAGCTCAAGCAGAAGCAAGGTACTTAATGCTTTCAGAAAACAACTTGTTAAAACCACAAGATGGTAGACCAGTTACAATTCCTACACAGGATATGATTTTAGGAAGCTATTATTTAACAATGGATTTAGACGGAGAAAAAGGAGAAGGCAAGTACTTTTCATCTCCAGAAGAAGCTATAATGGCAAATGCAAATGGCGATTTAGGAATGCATGCAAAGATATTTGTTAGAAGAACTGGTGTATTAAATGGTATGGATATTGAAAGAAAGATACAAACAACAGTTGGTAGAATTTTATTCAATACAGGTATACCACAAGACTTAGGTTTTGTAGATAGAAGAAGTCCAAAGAATGCATTAAAATATGAAATTGATTTTGTTGTATCTAAGAAAAACTTAGGAACAATAATAGGAAAATGTATTAATGTTCATGGATTAAGCAGAACTGCAGAATTGCTAGATTATATTAAGTCTACAGGTTATAAATATTCTACATTAGGTGGAATTACAGTTTCTGTTGATGATGTGCAAGTGCCACCAGAAAAGAAAACAATAATTGCTGATGCCCAAGCACAAGTAGACCAAGTATTAAAACAATATAAGCGTGGTTTAATTACAAACGACGAGCGTTATAATCAAGTAATAAAAATATGGGAAAAAGCTACAAACGATGTAAAAGAGGCAATGAAAAATAACTTCGATAAAGAAAACCCAGTATTCATGATGTCTGATTCAGGAGCCAGAGGTAACTTAGACCAGTTAAAACAAATTGCTGGTATGCGTGGACTTATGGCAAGTACAACAGGTAAAACAGTAGAGATACCAATCAAGTCATCATTCAGGGAAGGTCTAGATGCATTAGAGTACTTTATATCTGCCCATGGAGCTCGTAAAGGTCTTTCTGATACAGCTTTAAGAACAGCAGACTCTGGTTACTTAACAAGAAGATTAGTTGATGTTTCTCAAGATATAATAGTAAGAGAAGAAGACTGTGGTTCTAGAGAAGGAATTGAAGTTTCTGATATTAAAGATGAAAATCAAGTAATAGAAAAAATGCAAGAAAGATTATTAGGAAGATATCCATTAGACGATGTTAAAGATCCTACAACAGGAAAAATAATTGTAGATAAGAATACTTTAATTACAGAAGATTTAGCAGATAAAATAGTGGAAGCTGGTATTACAAAACTTAAAGTTCGTACAGTATTCCATTGTAGAACAAAACATGGTGTTTGTGCTAAATGCTATGGTATGGGATTAGCTAGCCATAAAGAAGTTGATATAGGAGATACAATAGGAATAATTGCAGCGCAATCAATTGGTGAGCCTGGTACACAGCTTACAATGAGAACTATCCACTCTGGTGGTGTTGCTGGTGTTGCAGATATCACACAAGGTCTTCCTAGAGTTGAGGAGCTTTTTGAAGCTCGTAAACCAAAGGGATTAGCTATAATATCTGAAATAGCTGGAACGGTAAAGATATCTGACGATAAGAAGAAACGTGAAGTAATTGTAACATCTAACGACGATAGCAGAACATATGTAATTCCATTTGGATCAAAACTAAAAGTTAGAGATGGAGATACAATAGGTGCTGGAGATCAAATTACAGAAGGTTCTAAGAACCCAGCAGAAGTATTAGCTATAAATGGACCAGATGGTGTATACCAATACTTAATACAAGAAGTTCAAAAAGTTTATAGAAACCAAGGTGTTGATATTAACGATAAACACATTGAAGTTATTGGAAGACAAATGCTTAAGAAAGTAAGAGTTGAAGATAATGGAGATACAGATTTACTTTCTGGATCACTTGTAGATATGTATGATTTTGAAGATAAGAACAAAGAAGTAATAGCTCAAGGCTTAAGACCTGCAACTGGAAAGAGAGTATTATTAGGTATTACTAAAGCATCTCTTGCAACAGATAGCTTCTTATCTGCAGCTTCATTCCAAGAAACAACAAGAGTATTAACAGAAGCAGCAATAAAAGGTAAAACTGATGAATTAATAGGATTAAAAGAAAATGTTATCATCGGTAAATTAATTCCTGCTGGAACTGGTATGAAGAGGTACAAAGATGTACAAATAAATACAGAAAAAGTAAATGAAGCAGAAGAAAATTCAGAAGAATCTGTAGATGATACAGATGACGATGAGACAATAGAATAATAATAAAAAAACTCTCATAGGATATATTAAATGTCTAAATGAGAGTTTTTTATGGTAATACTGAGCATAATTTTAGTGGTTATATTTACATTTGATGTAACCTTAAGTTTAAATGAGCAAACTGGAAAATATGAAATAAGTAAATAATCAAAAAGGTTTGTAATAAAAACGGATCTTACACATATAATTTACTAAAAACTATATGTGTGAGGTTATTATGATTATACTAAACAAAAAAAGAATAACATTAATCTTGTCTTTAGTATTTTTATCAATATTAGTATTTTTGCTAGAAACAGGAGAAAAAGAAGATCAATATATACAAACAGTAAGCTTGCCAGCATCAGATAAAACAGTTGTAATAGATGCTGGGCATGGGAAACCAGATGGTCGGAGCGGTTAGTAATAATGGCGTGAGTGAAGCGGATATTAACTTAAAAATAGTTTTAAAGTTGCAGCAGTTGCTAGAACAAAGTGGAACGGAAGTAATATTAACTAGATCTGATGAAAATGCAATTTATGACTTAGATAAGAAGACACTAAGAGACAAAAAGAATTCAGATATAAAAAATAGAGTAAAAATAGGCAATAATTCTTCAGCTGATATTTTTGTAAGTATTCATCTTAATAAAATACCTCAAAGCCAATATAGTGGATGGCAAACTTTTTTCAAAGATGGTAATGAAGATAGCAAAAAACTAGCTACTTCAATACAGAACAATTTAAATGAGGCGATGCAAAAAGAAAATAAAAGAGAACCATTAAAAATTAACAATATATATATAATAAAAAAAGTAGAAATTCCTACAACTATAGTGGAATGTGGCTTTTTATCTAACCCAGAAGAAGAAAAGTTACTTCAGCAAGATGAATATCAAGCCAAATTAGCCTGGGGAATATACAATGGAATAATGCAATATTTCGTATAATTTTTCCACTTCTTGGAGAAAATATGTGTAAAACATATACCAAGGAGTGGATTTTTTGTGAAAAATAAAAAAGTGTTGAATATACAAGGAGCTGTTTTAGACAAGTATCAATTAGAGTCATATCTAGAAAAAATTGCATCTGACCATGTGCTAAAAGATAGGGCTTCTTTAGAAACATATCCAATTAATAGACTAAATGAAAATTATATTGTGATAAAGCAAGTGTATAAATTATTGAATGAACATATAAAAATGGGAATTCCAATACATCCAGCAGGAGAGTGGATTTTGGATAATTTGTATGTAATAGAAGAAATAGTAAAAAATATAACAAAGGACTTAACATTAAAAAAATATAAAAATTTTGTGTCTTTATCAAATGGAAGATATGCTGGATTTGCTAGAATATATGTATTAGCAGCAGAGATGGTAGCATATACAGATGGAAAAATAGATAATAAAAATTTAGAAGAGATGCTTAGCAGTTACCAAAATAAAAAAGCACTAAGTATGGATGAGATATGGAATATAGGAATATTTTTGCAAATAGCACTTATAGAAAATATAAGACAAATTAGTGAAAGAGTGTATCTATCTCAAATTCAAAAATACAAGGTGGAAAATATATTATCAAAGACCATTGATAGAGAAAACCAGTCTAAATATAGAGAAAATAATGTAAATAGGGTGTATATAAAATCAGAGCTTAATACCTTTGTGGAATATATGTCTTATAGATTGAAAAAATTCGGAAGGCAAGCATATCCATATTTAAAAATATTGGAAGAGGAAGTAAATAAGGCTGGAACTACAACGGATGAGATAATAAAAAAAGAGCATTTTGATATTGCAGTAAAGAAATTATCTATGGGCAATTGCATTACAAGCCTTAAGAATATATCACGTATAAACTTTTTGGAGATATTTGAAAGAATTAATGGGGTTGAAGATATTTTAAAGCAGGACCCTGCTAAGCAATACGAAAAAATGGATGTTAATACAAAAGTATTGTACAGAAATACCATAAAGGAAATGTCACAAAAAACAAAATTATCTGAAATATATATAGCCCAGAAATGCTTAGAACTAAGCAACAAGGGAGAAGGGAAGCAATCTCATGTTGGTTATTATTTAATTTCAGATGGGAAATATGTGCTATTAAATTATTTACAAAATAAAAATAAGAAATATTTAACTAAAAAACAAAAAGCCGAGCTATATGTATTTGCAATATGGCTATTTACTGTAGTACTAGATTTAATATTTGTAGAAGTATTGTATAAGCAAACATCAAATTTTCTATTATCGATAATCATGTTTGTTTGTATTTTGTTACCAATTGAAAATATAGTAACTAAAATTATACAATTTGTTTTAAGTAAAACAGTGAAGCCAAAATTGATTCCAAAGCTAGATTTTCAAAATGGAATTCCAGAAGAATATGCAACTTATGTAGTAATACCAACAATATTGAAAAGCAAAGAACAAGTAAAAAAATTTATGGAAAAATTAGAAGTTTTTTATATAGCCAATAAAAGTTCTAATTTATATTTTGCATTGTTAGGAGATTGTAGCAGTAGTGATAAAGAAGAAGAAGAATTTGATGCAGAGGTAATTGAAGCTGGAGTAAGCGAAGCAAAAAGATTAAACGAAAAATATGCTAATGGCAGCTATGATACTTTCGGTTTTGTGTATAGAAAACGTATTTGGAATGATAAAGAAAATTGCTATTTAGGATGGGAAAGAAAAAGGGGAATATTAAATCAATTTAATGAGTATGTATTGGGAAAAATAAAAAATCCATTTAGAATAAATACATTAACCCAAATACCAAAAATAAAATATGTGATAACAATTGATTCTGACACAGATTTAACTCTTAACTCTGGATTAGAGATGATAGGGGCTATGGCTCATATTTTAAATAAACCTGAGCTAAACGAGGAAAAGGATTTGGTTGTGTCTGGCCATGGATTAATTGCTCCTAGAGTAGGCGTTAATTTAGAAGAAATACAGAGAAGTGTATTCTCTATGTTGTATGCAGGGCAAGGAGGAACAGATTCATACACAAATGCAATTTCTGATTTATATCAAGATAATTTTGATGAGGGAATATATTCAGGAAAAGGAATATACGATTTAGAAATTTTTGAAACTGTTTTAAATAATGAAATAAAAGAAAATACTGTATTAAGCCATGATTTACTAGAAGGTAGTTATTTAAGAAGCGGTTATGCATCAGATATAATGCTGATGGATGGCTGCCCAACTAATTATATGAGCTATAAAAAAAGGCTATATAGATGGACAAGAGGAGATTACCAAATTATATTATGGCTTAAGGATAAAATTGAAAATAAAAATGGAGAAATAAAGAGAAATCCACTTAATTTTTTAAGTAAGTATAAGATATTAAGTAATATTTTTAGAAGCAAATTGGAAACAGCTACATTAATAACAATTTTATATAGCTGTATCTTAAGCTTAGCGTTAAAGTGTAATATATGGGAATTTTTTGCTATAGCTTTAATTACAATGATTATTCCTTTTGTATTGGATTTAATTAATTTTGCTGTATGCAAAAAAGAAAATGATATAAAAACTAAAAGTTTCACAAAGTCAATAACTGGATTATCTGCTTCTTTTTATAGAGCAGTAATAAACGTAATGCTAATTCCCGATAAAGCTTGGATGGCAGTAAAAGCTGAGACGAAAACTTTATATAGATTATGCAAAAGCAAAAAGCACTTATTGGAGTGGGAAACATCTGAAGAAGCAGAAAAAAATTCTAAAAAGGATTTGTACTCATATTGTAAAAATATGTGTGCTAATATAATAGTTGGAGTAGTGATATTATTAATAAGTTTTGGGCAAATGGA
Organism: uncultured Clostridia bacterium; assembly: GCA_934122115.1. GTDB lineage: Bacteria > Bacillota > Clostridia > TANB77 > CAG-508 > UMGS1901. The sequence goes on from CAKOVU010000010.1 coordinate 15,208, forward strand.
TGTGGGTGTAAAAACCGCACTTGCTGTAATAGCAGTATTATGGATTATAGCACCAGTAATAATGTATAAAATAAGCAAAAAAGCAGAATCAGAAGAGAAAAAGCTAAGCCAGGAGGACAAGAATTTTCTATTGGATACAGCATATAAAACGTGGCTATATTTTAAAGAAAATTTGAACGAGAAAAATAATTTCTTGCCGCCAGACAATTATCAAGGTGATAGAAAACCAAATTTTATAGATAGAACTTCTTCAACTAATATTGGGTTGGCTTTACTATCTGTAATAGCAAGCTGTGACTTAAAATTTGAAACTTTAGAAGATACAATAGATTTGCTATATAAGATGGTAGATACTATATCTGGTTTGCAAAAATGGAATGGGCATTTATATAATTGGTATAATATACAAACATTGGAACCATTAGTTCCACGCTATATATCTTCGGTTGATAGTGGAAATTTTGTGGGATATTTATATGTGGTATTGCAATTTCTAGAGGAGGCAAAAGATAAATTAAAAGAAGACGAACAAGCAATATTAAAAATAAATTCAATGTTGGAAATTTTAGAAAATATCATAGAAACTACAGACTTTTCAAAGCTATATGATAGTAAAAACAGATTGTTTTCAGTTGGATATAATGTGGAAGAAAATAAACTTACAGATTCTTATTACGATTTATTAGCGTCTGAAGCAAGGCAAACAAGCTTAGTGGCAATTGCTAAAAAAGATATTTCGTCAAAGCACTGGCACAACCTAAGCAGAACACTAACTACATTAAATAATTATAAGGGGCTTGTATCGTGGTCTGGAACTGCGTTTGAGTATTTGATGCCAAATATAAATATACCTCAATATCCAGGAAGTATTTTGGACGAATCTTGCAAATTCATGATTATGAGCCAAAAAATGTATGCTAACAAACTTGGAGTTCCATGGGGCTTTTCTGAAGCGGCTTTTAATTTAAAAGATTTGTATAATAATTATCAGTATAAAGCATTTGGGATACCATGGCTAGGATTAAAAAGAGGATTAGCAGATGAGATTGTTGTGTCTAGCTATGGAACAATATTAGCACTGCCTCAAGATGCTTTAGGAGTAATGGCAAATATAAAGCTTTTAAAAGAGCAAGGAATGTATGGGCAGTATGGATTTTATGAATCTATTGATTATACTCCAAATAGAGTTAGAAAAGATTATGAAATAGTAAAAACATATATGGCACATCATCAGGGCTTGATTTTACTGTCAATAGATAACTTTTTTAATGACAATGTTTTGCAAAAAAGATTTATGGGAAATCCACAAATGCAGGCAATAAAAATATTGTTAGAAGAGAAAATGCCAGAAAACATGGTGATTACAAAAGAAGAGAAAGAAAAGGTTGAAAAAATAAAATACGTAGATTATGAAGATTATAGCTGTAGAAAATATAATAAGATAGACGAAAACTTAAATATTTCAAATGTGATTGCAAATGATAAATATTCAATTATTATGGACCAATATGGCAATGGATATAGCAATTATAATGGGATTCAAATTAATAGGTTTAAGCCTACTGATGATGAGGCTCAAGGAATTATATTTTTTATAAAGGATATTAGAAATAAAAGAATATGGACTAACACGTATTCTAGATATTTAGCAAAACCGGATAAATACAGTGTTAGTTTTTATCCAGATATGAACAAAATTGTAAGGCTTGATGGTTCTGCAAGGACTACAACTAAGGTTATTGTAGCAACGGACGAAGCGGTAGAAATACGAAGATTAGAATTAAAAAATATGGGAATTACAGAGCAAATTTTAGAAGTAACAAGCTATATTGAACCAATACTTTCTACTAAAATGCAGGATTATGCGCATAAAGCATTTAATAATCTGTTTATTTCATATGAGTATATAGAAGGCTTAAATACAATAATTGTGAAGAGAAATGCAAGAGATAAAGACGATAGAGAACTTTATATGGGTATTAAATTGTATCAAGAAGACGATATTAATGGAGAGTTAGAGTATGAAATAGATAAAGAAAAATTTTATGGAAGATGCAACTTGAATCTTCCAAGAGAAGTAATTAATTCTAGTCCATTTAGTAAAAGAATTGAACACGTAACAGACCCAATAGTTGCATTAAAGAAAGTTATTAATATACAACCAGAGGAAAGCAAGATTTTAGATTTAATAATATCAGTGGCGGAAAGTAAGGAAGAGGCAATAGCAAATATAACTAAATATTCGAACAATGAAACTGTACAAAGAACATTTGAACTATCAAAGGCAAGAGTAGAAGCGGAAACTAGATATCTAGGCTTAAAAGCTAAAGATATAGAAGTTTATCAAAAACTTATGTCATATTTGCTATTTAAACCAAAAGTAAATATATCAAAAAATAATATAAAAAGTGCATTATATCCTACTTCTGAATTATGGAAATACGGTATATCTGGAGATTTACCAATTTTGCTAATAAGAATAAAAAATGTGAACGATATAGATGTTGTAAAAGAGGCAATTAATGCGTACGAATACTGGCGAAGCAAGGGCATAAATGTAGATTTAGTAATTTTAAATGAAGAAAAAGGAAGCTATGAAAATTATGTGAAAGATGCAGTAGAGTCTGTTGTGCTTAACAAAAATTTAAGTTATCTATTTAATATAAAGGGTGGAATTTACTGCTTAAATAATATTAATAAAAATGATGAAAAGCAATTGTTAAGAATGAAGGCTACTATGGAGATTAATGCAAGTAATGGAAGCTTAGAAGAGCATATTAATGAATACGAAGCAGAGTTGAAAGAGGCTGTAAAGCAAACTGTATATGAATCTAAAAAAGAATATGTGATAGAGGACCGAGAAGAGAAAAGCAATATAAATTTAGATGAAAAAAATCTGAAGTATTTTAACGAATATGGTGGATTTTCGCAAGACGGAAAGGAATATTTAATTAAAGTAAATAAAAATGCTAAGCTACCGACTGTATGGAGCCACATAATGGCAAATGAGCATTTTGGAACATTGGTAACTGAAAGCATGGGAGGATACATCTGGAAGGATAATAGCAGATTAAATAGGCTAACTGCATGGGCAAATAATCAAGTAACAGATATACCATCTGAAATTATATATCTTAAAGACTTGGATACTGGCCAAAAGTGGTCTTTGGGCTTGAATCCTATGCCAGATGATAATGATTACTATGTAACTTATGGCTTTGGATATGCTAAATATGCACATTCTTCAAGTGGTATAGAACAGGAGAATACTGTTTTTATTCCGCAAAATGACAACGTGAAAATAAATTTATTGCATTTCGAAAATAGAAGACCTGAAAGTAGAAGATTGAAAATAGTATACTATATCAAGCCTGTAATGGACGAAGATGAGATAAAATCAAATGGTAATATAAATGTGGAATTTAATAATTATTCAAATGTTGTATTGTTAAATAATACAGGAAATGAAACTTTTGACGGAAAAATGTTTGTATCTAGTAGCGAAAAAATAAATTCTTATACTGGCAGTAAAACATCGTTCTTTAAAAATACTAGCTTAAATAATCCGGATGGATTAGAACAATTAGAATTTAATTGTGAGAATTCTTATGGTGAAGACGGAATTCTAGCAATAAGCTTGAATATAAAATTGGAAGCAATGTCTGGAAAAGATGTAGCAATTATAATTGGAGAAGAAGCAAATAAGAGCAAGTGCCAAGATATAGCTTACAAGTATTCAGATATAAATAATTGCAGAGAAGAATTGTTTAAAATAAAGAAATATTGGAGTGATATGATTAGCAAAATTCAAGTGGAAACACCAGTAGAATCAACTAATATACTGTTAAATGGATGGCTAATATACCAAACTATTGAAGCAAGGCTGCTTGCAAGAACTGGATATTACCAATCTGGAGGAGCTTATGGCTTTAGAGATCAATTGCAAGATAGCATGGCTGTGAAATATTTCATGCCTGAATTAACGAGAAACCAAATAATAAAGCATAGCAAGCATCAATTTTTAGAAGGTGATGTTGAACATTGGTGGCACGAAGAGACGAAAAGAGGGATAAGAACGAGGTTTAGTGATGATTTATTATGGTTACCATATGTTACTTGTGATTATATAAACTTCACAGGCGATTATGAAATTTTAGATGAAAATACTCCATATATACAAGGCAAGATTTTAGAAAAGGATGAAAATGAAAGATATGATTTTTATGGGCAGTCCGATGTTTGTGAAAGTATATATGAGCATTGTGTAAGAGCAATAGAAAAATCATTACAATTTGGAGAAAATGGTCTTCCTCTAATAGGTTCAGGAGACTGGAATGATGGATTTAGTAATGTTGGTGTAAAAGGCAAAGGAGAAAGTGTATGGCTAGGTTTCTTTATGTATGATGTATTAAGCAAGTTTATTCCAATTTGTGATTACAAGCAAGATACACAAAGAGCTGAAAGATATGCACAAATACAAGAAAAATTGAGAAAAGCTTTAAATACAAATGGTTGGGATGGCAGATGGTATAAAAGAGCATTTATGGATGATGGCGAAATTCTAGGTAGCTTGCAAAATGAAGAATGCAGAATAGATAGTATATCACAAAGCTGGGCAGTTATATCAGGAGCTGGAGATAATGATAAGAAGTATATATCAATGGAAAGCTTAGAAAATCATTTGGTAGATAAGGCAGATGGAATTATAAAACTTTTAGATCCGCCGTTCGAAAAAAGCAAATTAAATCCAGGTTATATAAAATCGTATGTATCAGGAACCAGAGAAAATGGAGGTCAGTACACACACGGGGCAATATGGGTTATTATTGCAATGGCGTTATTGAATTTGGACGACAAAGCTTTTGAATATTATAAAATGATTAATCCTATTGAGCATAGCAGAACAAGGGAAGCGGCTAGCAAGTATAAAGTGGAACCATATGTTGTAGCTGCAGATGTTTATGGTAAATACAATTTGGCAGGAAGAGGCGGCTGGACTTGGTATACTGGTTCAAGCAGCTGGATGTATATAGCGGGAATAAAGTATATATTAGGTTTAGATATAGAAAATGGAATGATGAAAATTACTCCGCACATACCAGCAAACTGGGAAGGTTATAGTATAAGATATAAATATGGTGAAAGCTTATATAATATAAAAGTAACAAAAAAACATTTAGAGAAAAAGGTGGTTATAATTAATGGAGAAGTAAGTGAACACGAGGAAATTGCACTGGATAGTAGTGGAAAAATATACAATGTAGAAATAATTATATAAAATGAAATATTTTTGTAATAATTTTGATAAAAATCTTTGACAAGCATGGAAACTAGATATATAATGAAGAAAATTAAAACAAAATGTCGGAGGTAAAAGTATGGCAGGAGAAACAAGAGATAATAATATAATATCATTTCCAAAGAAATATACTGATCCATATAAAGAATTACATGAAAGGGAAGAATTAATTCGAAGCTACAATAACAGAAATAAAAGAGAAAGAAGAGAACCTACAAATGTAGATATAAGAAGAAAAAATCGTAAGATAAAAGAAGAAAGAAGAAAACTAAAGAATACGTTCATAAAAAGAACAACAGCAACAGTTGCGCTAGGATTAGGCATAGCTGCAGCTACAGTAGCAGGTGCAGGAAATTTTCTAAATGGAAGTATTTCAAATTTAAAAGCTTTAGCAAATGAACCTCAAAACAAAGATGTAAAATATGCTATTGCAATGGCAAATGAAACAGAGAGTAAATTATTTAATTCTTTAGAATTTGATGAACAACAAATGATGAACATAGAAAACTTAAAAAAGGCTATAAGAAAATATAATATTTTTGAGAATAATGAAGACTATAAAAATGAAAATCTAGATGAATATAAGATAGTATGTGAGGAAATTTTAGATAATAAAGACTTTATTTCACAAAAATATATGCAGATGATTAAAGAAAAAATTGCAAATGTATATGAACTATCAGACAGTAGTTCTATAAATATAGTAGACACTCCTGATGATGAAGCTGGAGGATATAGAATATGGTTTAATAATGAAAGTGAAAAAGTAGGAATAGATACGAAATTCCATGGCTTTAATGAAAAGATAATGGATAACAATTTAAGACATGCTGTAGAGGTTGCCATAATTACTGAGAATATTGATAAAACTTTAGATTTAAAAAATCTAGAGAACGTTGAAGAAGTTATTGGGGCATATGGAAGTATGAGTAAATTTGCAGATGCGAAATTGAGCTTGGATAAAGATAATAATATTGTTGTTAGCTATGAAAAAGACAAAGCAGCGCCAGTAGAAGAGCGAGAAGAAAGATAATAGAAGATAAATGGAGGACCTTATGAAAGAAGAACTAGATCCAAATAAGAAAACAATATTGGTGGTAGATGATGAAAAGCCAATTATTGATATACTAGTTTATAATTTACAAAAAGAAGGATACAATACATTAGAGGCAACAGATGGAGAAATGGGATTAAATATGGCTTTGGAAAAAAAGCCTAATTTAATCTTATTAGATGTGATGCTTCCTAAAATGGATGGATTAACTGTGTGCAAAAGAGTAAAACAATCTTTAAATATTCCAATATTAATGTTGTCTGCAAAAGATGAGGAAATAGATAAGATAATAGGATTGGAGTTAGGCGCAGACGACTATATTACAAAACCATTTAGTGTTAGAGAGTTAATGGCAAGGGTAAAAGCAAACTTGAGAAAAGTAGAAGAAGAGAAAAATGCAAAATTAAAAAATGATAGCAAAACTAAAAAGATAGTAGTTGGAGATTTAGAATTAGATTTGGAGAAAGTAGAAGTAAGAGTAAAAGGAGAAATAAAGTCTTTAACACCAAAAGAATTTGAGCTAATAAAATACTTAGCGATGCAACCAGGAGTTCCAGTAACAAGAGAAACATTATTGGAAAAAGTATGGAATTATGAATACTATGGAGATATAAGAACAGTTGATGTTACTATTTGCAGAATAAGAGAAAAATTAGGAGACAGTACAAAGAATTCTAAAATAATAATAAACAAAAGAGGTATTGGATATTATCTAGCTTCAAAATAAAGGGATGATAAAAACATGATGAAAAGTGTACAAGCAAAAGTTATATTAATGTTCTTTATTATAGGCATCATTATTATATTAGGAATAGGATTTTTTTCAATAAGGATAGCAGAGCAAAACCTTGGCAATATAGAAAATATGTCAGAAGTATTAAATTCTGAAATTTCACAAATAAAAATACTAATATTAATATCTATATTAGTATTTTCTTGTATTATGCTAATTATGAGTGCTTTCGTTATAAAAGTTTTAGTAAAACCGGTAAATAATTTAATAAAGAATGCTCAAAAAGTGGCTGAAGGAAGTAGCACGGAATTAATAACTGTTAAAAATGGTAAAAAGAAAAGTAAAAAACAGAAAAGAAGAAAAAAGGGAACAGAAATCGATTCTTTAACTAATGTAATAGAAATAATGACGGGTGAACTTAAACAGAATTTGGTTGAAGTTAATAGGCAGAAAAGAGAAATTGAAACAATATTATTGCATATGACAGATGGAATAATTGCATTTAATGTAAAGGGTATGGTTACACACATAAATCCTGCTGCAAGAGAGCTATTAAACTTAAGTGAAAATGATGACTCTTTTGAGAAAATATTTAATAAAATAAATCTAGATATAAGCATGGAAAAAATAATGTATTTGGAGAATTGGACAGCCTCAGAGCAACGTGTTTGCATTGGCGAAAAAACAGTAAACATATTCTTTGCACCATATAAAGATGAAAATAAATTGTCATCAGGAATAATAGCAGTAATACAAGATATTACAGAACATGTAAAATTGGATAATATGAGAAAAGAATTTGTTGCTAATGTTTCACATGAACTAAAAACCCCTATCACATCAATTATTGGATATGCAGATACTTTGGCTGATGGAGAATATGATAAAGAAACTCAAGATAGATTCTTAAATGTAATTTCATCAGAAGGAAATAGGATGGCTAATCTAGTTAGTGATTTATTAACATTATCAAGATATGACACGAATAGAGTAGTAAGAGAGATTACAGAATTTGATTTGGGTGAGCTTGCTAAGCAGTGCCAATTAAAATTAGACATAGAAGCAGGAAAGAAAAATCAAAAAATGGAATGCTATGTTACTGCAGATGTACCACCTGTAAAGGCTGATAAAAATGGAATTGAAAGAGTAATTTTGAATGTATTATCAAATGCAATAAAGTATACAAAAGAAAATGGAGAAATTAAAATATATGTGGGTTTTGTTTACAATGATGCATATATAAAAATAATAGATAATGGAATAGGTATTCCAGAGCAAGATTTGGGAAGAGTGTTTGAAAGATTTTATAGAGTAGATAAAGCTAGATCTAGAGAAATGGGAGGAACTGGCTTAGGACTAGCAATAGCAAAGGAAATAATAGAGCAGAATAATGGAAGTATTGATATAAAAAGTATCTTTGGGAAAGGAACTGAAGTTGTAATAAGAATACCTGTAGAAAAGACAAATAAAAAAGAAGGAGAGTAATTATGAGCGATAAGACTAAAAATATGATAGAGTGGATAGAATGTATTGTTATAGCAATAGTTTTGGCTGTTCTAATAAGATACTTTATAGGAACTCCAACTATAGTAAAGAAAAGATCAATGTATCCAACTCTAAAACAAGATGAAAGACTAATTTTAAGTAGATGGGGAAGAACTACAAAGAAAATGCCTGAAAGAGGTGACATTATAACATTTGAAGCACCATCTAAAATGGTTTTATCAGCAGAAGAAGTGGAGTTCAATAATCCTGTAGCAGTGTATGAAAACCAACCTAAAAATATATTTTCTAAATTTACATATTATGTGCTAGAATGGGGCAAACAGAGCTTTATAAAGAGGGTAATTGGATTGCCAGGAGAGCACATTAAAATAGAGGACGGAAAAGTATATATCAACGGAGAAGAATATAAAGAAGATTATTTACAAGAAGGTGTAAAAACTACAGCTAGTGGAGTGTTTACAGATTTTGTTGTTCCAGAAAATTATGTGTTTGCAATGGGTGATAACAGAGCTGAATCAACTGATTGCAGAAGTTTTGGTTGTATACCACTAGAAAAAATAGAAGGAAAAGTAGTACTTAGATTTTTTCCATTTAGTAGATTTGGGAAAGTTGAGTAAATAATATGAACTTTAAAAATTTGTTAGGAAATGATAAAATAAAGCAAGAATTATTAGATGTGGTACGTTCGGGGAATGTATCACATAGTTACATGTTTGTAGGAGAAGAAGGATTAGGTAAGTGCTTGTTTGCATTAGATTTTGCAAAATTAATATTGTGTATGTCTGAAAATAAACCAGAATGCAATGATTGCGAATCATGTGTAAAATTTTTATCACAGAATCATCCGGATTTTATAAAAGTAGAACCAGATGGAAATTCAATAAAAATAGCACAAATGAGAGAAATGCAAGAGAATATATACCAAAAGCCAATTGTTTCTTCCAAAAAAGTATTTATAATCAATAATGCAGAAAAAATGACGCAAGAAGCTCAAAACAGTTTGCTTAAGACACTAGAAGAGCCACCAAGCTATATTGTAATAATACTGATTGTATCAAATGAAAATCTACTATTAAATACTATAAAGTCAAGATGCTTGAAATTAAATTTTCAAAATATAGAGAAAACAGAAATTTTAAAATATTTAGAGTCTAATAATTTAAGCCAAGAATTTACAGATAATATGATAAACTTATGTAATGGTAGTATTGGAAAGCTAGAAGAAATTAGTCAAAACATAGAATTATATAGAAATGTTGAAAATATAATTATAAATATTTTGAATGCCCGATATGACTCAGTGATGGATGCAATAAATGATTCTGAAATACTATATAAATCAAAAGAAAAGATAACCAGTATGCTGGAATATATGGAAGTTATTGCATATACATATATACAAAAAAATATTAGTTACACAGAAGTGATTAATATAATTGAAAATACAAAAAATAAATTATATACTAATTGTAATTATGATATGTGCATTGATGAATTACTTATAAAGATATGGGAGGAAATAAATGAAAAACATAGTAGGAGTTAGATTTAAAAAAACTGGAAAAGTATATTTCTTTGATCCTGGATACATACAATTAAATTTAAAAGATAAAGTTGTTGTAGAAACATCAATGGGGGAAGACATAGGAGAAGTAGTAATTAATAAAAGAAACATAGAAGAGGATAAATTAACAAAGCCTCTAAAAAAAGTAATAAGATTAGCTAATCCTAAAGATTTAAAAAGATTAGCAGAAAATGTGGGAAAAGAGAAAAAAGCTTTTAAAGTATGCCAACAAAAAATAAAAGAATATAATTTAAATATGAATTTAGTTGAAGTAGAATTTAGATTTGATAATAGTAAAGCGATATTTTATTTTACAGCTGATGGAAGAATTGATTTTAGGGAGCTCGTAAAAGACTTAGCTGCTATATATAAAACTAGAATTGAATTAAGACAAATAGGAGTAAGAGACGAAGTAAGAAAAATCGGCGGAAACGGTGTATGTGGAAGAGAACTTTGCTGCTGCAGTTTCTTAAATGATTTTGATATAGTTTCTATAAAAATGGCTAAAGAACAAAGTGCTTCATTAAATCCTTCAAAAATTTCTGGAAATTGTGGAAGATTAATGTGCTGCTTAAAATATGAGCAAAATGTATATGAAGAAAAAAATAGCAGATTACCACGTGAAGGAGCTATAGTAGAAACAGCTGATGGAAAAGGTGTAGTTTGTGGAGTAGAAACATTAAAAGAAAAAATAAAAGTTCAATTTGAAAATGAGGAGGGTAAATCTTATAAAACATACGATGCAGCAGATATAAAAATCCTAAAAAACCCAAAAGCTAAAAAGAGTGATGCAAATGCTAATAAGGAAGACTTAGAGAACTTAAAAGAATTAGAAAAATTAGAAAAGCTAGAAAAAGAAGAAAGAAAAAATGTAAGTAAAGAAGATGAGTATTAAAAAAATAGATAATCACTTTTAATTAAGTGGTTATCTATTTTTAGTATAATTAATCTTCATTAGGAGCTTCCACAGGGCAAACTGCTGCACAAGTACCACATGAGATACATCTTTCTGGATCTATAACATATTTTGTATCACCTTGAGAAATACACTCAACAGGGCAATTAGCTGCGCAAGCACCACAAGAAATACAATTATCATTTATTTTATATGCCATGATATTCACCACCTTCTACTATTTTTTATATTCATTCAAGAACAATTTCAATTTTTTAAACGAAATCGGAAGCTCGCCTTTTGAGGAGTCCGAAGGAGCTCCGACCAAGAGCGACGTATTGAGGCTTAAAAAATAAATTGTTCTTAATTAGTTATTTGTTAACTCTTCTAAGTTTAACAACCTTTGCCATCTTTTGTCAACCTCTTTTTGAAATTCTTCTATCATCCATTCATTGCCTGGTTTGAACATATGCTTGAATCGTTTTTGAGGACGTAGAAAATCTTCTATTGGAAGTTTTTTTGCAGGTTTATATGTTATATGGTATACACCATCTACCACTTCATATAAAGGCCAGTAGCAAGTATCTGCAGCTAGTTTATTTATTTTCATTAAATCTTCTGTAGCATAGTTCCATCCACGTGGGCAAGGTGCTAGGACATTTAAGAATGTAGGACCTTTTGTATATATTGCTTTTTCAGCTTTTTCATATAAATCCTTAAAATTATTCATTGCAAGTGTCTGAGCTACATATGGTAAATTATGCGCAACCATTACTTCTGTTAAATCTTTTCTTGATTGCATTTTTCCAGGAATTACACTACCTACAGGTGATGTAGTTGTATCTGCAAATTTTGGTGTAGCAGAAGAACGCTGAATTCCTGTGTTCATGTATGCACCATTATCATAGCAAACATAAGTCATATCATGGCCTCTTTCCATAGCACCAGATAAACTTTGAATTCCTATATCATAGGTTCCGCCGTCTCCACCAAATGTAATGAATTTAGTTTGCTCTCCATCTTTTTCTACTATTTTACCTTGTTTTACTAATGATTTGTAAGCAGCTTCTACACCAGAACAAGTAGCTGATGCACACTCGAAAGCTGTATGAATGTAAGAATCTGTCCATGCAGTGTATGGATAAATGAATGTAGAAACTTCCATGCATCCAGTAGCATTTGAAACAACAGCGTGGTCATTTTCATGTAATGCTCTCATTATCATTCTAGCAACTGCTGGAGCACCACAACCTGCACACATTCTATGGCCAGCAGTGAATCTTGAAGGCTTAGTAGCCATAATTTCTTTTAAATTATATGCCATAATTAGTTACCTTCCTTTCTTAATCCTAAATATCTAAAAGGATTCTCAACTTTTCCAGAATTTGCAATTTCTTGTAAATCTGCAAATACTTTAGAAATATCATTTACAGTAGTATCTCTTCCGCCAATACCATATATATAGTTAACAGCTGGAACATGAACATTTTCAGTATACATGCTAGAAGTAACATCCTCAAATAAAGGACCACCAGCAGCATTTAAACTGTCTGCTTTGTCTAAAATGGCTATGGCTTTTTGATTTGATAAAGCACTTGCGATTTCCTCAACAGGGAATGGTCTAAATACACGTAGCTTAAGAAGACCTGCTTTTATTCCTTTTTCTCTTAAATCATCAACTACAGCTTTAGTAGTACCAGCAGTTGAGTTCATGCAAACAATTGCTATTTCACTGTCTTCCAATCTGTAACCTTCAAAAAATCCATATTTTCTTCCAGTAAGTTTCTCAAATCGCTCAGCAACATCTAAAATAACTTTTTTTGCATTTCTCATTGCTTCTGCTTGTTGGTATTTATGTTCAAATAAAAATGCTTGCAAATCCATAGGACCAACAGCTATTGGTTCTTCACGATTTAGCAAATAGTGTTCTGGTTGATATTTACCAACAAAATCTTTTACTTTTTCATTTTCTATTAATTCTATATTTTCGATAGAGTGTGAGGTTATAAAACCATCTTGGCAAACCATTAAAGGAAGCATAACATCTTTATTCTCAGCTATTTGATGAGCCATTATTAAATTATCATAAGCTTCTTGATTATTTTCAGAAAATAACATTATCCAGCCAGCATCTCTTACTCCCATAGCATCAGAATGATCGTTGTGTATGTTTAGAGGTGCAGAAACTGCACGGTTTACTAAAGATAATACTATTGGCAATCTAGAGCCAGAAGCAATATAAAGCATTTCCCACATAAAAGATAATCCGTTTGAAGAAGTTGCTGTCATTGCTCTTGCACCGGCAGCTTCAGCACCTATACAAGCACTCATAGCACTGTGCTCACTTTCTACAGCCACAAATTCGGTATCAACTTGCCCATTGCTAACAAAAGTTGAAAAATATTGTGGAATTTCTGTGGAAGGTGTTATAGGAAAAGCGGCTACAACATCTGGGTTTATTTGTTTCATTGCTATAGCAGAGGCTTCATTGCCACTTAAACGTTCTCTAATACTCATTTATTTTGAACCTCCTTCTTTCATAATAATAGCTCCAAAAGGGCATACCTTAGAGCAAACACCGCATCCTTTGCAATAATCGTAATCGAAATCTAATCTGTTTTTGGTTTCTTTATCAATTGGAATTGCGTCATCAGGGCAGACAGGAAAACATAAACCACATTGAGTACATTTTTCTTTTATCCAAACTGGGCACATACTTCTCCAATCGCCTGTTTTAAATTCACGAGCATTACCTGCCTCATAAATTGTTCCACCAGGAGTTAATCCTTCTACTGGTGTGTTTTTATCTATATGCATTTTAAAAATCTCCTTTCTATTAACTGAATCAATCAATTTTTTTAACTTCTTTTAAAGCCATTTCCAATGCTTTCATGTTACCATCTATAACTTCTGGCTTTTTAGCAAATTTATGTTTAAAAGATTCTTGCATACTTGCCAAGAAATCATTATCGTTCATTATATTTGCAACTTTTACAATCGCTGCAAGCATTGGTGTATTAGGAAAATATCTTCCCAAAGCTTCTTCAGATATTTTTCTTGCATCTATGCAGTAAATATTGCCTAAATAACCATTTAGATGTTTTTTTAAATAATCGACGTCTTTAGTTGTATTTATTACTATAGCACCAGATTCTTTTAATCCAGCAGTAACATCAACTGTTTCTAGTAGAGTGTCATCAACAACTACCACATAATCAGGTTCGTAAATATTGCTATGTATTACAATAGGCGTATCTCCGATACGGTTATAAGCAGTTATTGGAGCACCCATTCGCTCAGGGCCATACTCAGGAAAACCTTGTATATATTTACCCGTGTTAAAAGCTGCATCAGCAAGTAAAAGAGATGCTGTTTTAGTTCCTTGACCGCCTCTACCGTGCCATCTGATTTCTATTAATTCTTTCATTAAAATGCTCCTTTCTTGAATTATTTATATAAAAATAATCATAATATTATTAGATTTTATTTGAAATCATACAAAGAAAGTATATAATTAAAAGGGCAACATGTCAATAAAAATACTAATTAAATTATTGACTTATTGAGCAAAAATGGATATTATTATTATAAATAAATATAGTGAGGTAATCTAATGAAAAACTTAAGAAAATCTAATGGTTCAGTGTCGGTTTTGGTGCTTGTTACGATATTGACTATGATAGCAGTGCTGGTTACTGCATATATGGTTGGAAATGCACAAAGAAGAGCACAACTACAAAGTGAAATTAAATTAAAGGAAGTGTATGAAGCAGCTACAGACAATGCAAGCAAAATTTATGAAGATGTGAACAACAAAAAAATTGCATTGGATAAAAAAACTTTACCATACACAAGTTCTACTAAACCATATTTCCCAAATGATGGTTTTAGTAAAATAATAGGCACAGATTTAAATAATGGATTAGTAATAGAAGATAGTGAAGGAAATCAATTTGTGTGGGTGGAAGTTCCAAAAACTACAGCAGTTTATGCTACATCAGGAATTAATATAACAGCATTTACTTCAGCTAACTATACAACAATAAAAAACGATTTAATAAATTATGCTAAGGATTATAGAAAAACTGATTATAATGATAAGTGGTATGATGGGTGCGGAATAGAAACTTCTGCAAAATATACAGAATTGTATAATAAAATGTTAAAAAGCGTATATGAACATGGTGGATTCTGGATTGGAAGATATGAAATTGGAATAAAAGAAAATGTAGCAAGAACTACCGCTAATGATACTTTTAAAGAGAGCCCAACCATAGGACAAACTCCTGTAATACAAGCAAATAAAGTACCGTATGATTTTATACGTTGCTATCAAGCGCAAACACTAGCAAGCACTTTTGCGCCAGCTAGTTATACAAGCAGTTTATTATTTGGAATTCAGTGGGATTTGGTTTGTAAGCATCTAGAGGTAAAAGGCAAAAATCCAGGAAGTAGTGCGTCTTCAATAAAAGAGGCAGTACAGACGAACAGTATTGATTGGGCAAATACAAAAGATTCAACGTTTAAAGTAACAAATACTAAGGCGATGTATTCTACAGATTTGCAAAATTGGGTAAAAGTTAATTATAGGGGCTATACGAAACCAAGTGATTCCGCAGTAGCTTTAACCACAGGAGCAAGTGAAAGAAATAAATTAATGAACATATATGATTTAGCTGGAGGAGTTAGTGAGTGGACATTAGAAAAATCTTGGCACGAAAGTTATTTCCCAACATTACGAGGAGGAGATTTCTACTTCAATGCTTCTTTTCGTTCTGCAGCTACACGTGATTGTGGCGCTGTTAACTATAGCGATGCTCTTTCTGGAGCGCGAGCAACAATTTATTAAAATATTTAAAAAATTGCAAAATACTTCATTCAGGGTAATACAGATGAAAAATATTCTCTAGATATGGGGAGTGACGTGGGTTCAAGTTACCGCTAGCGGATATGAGAAAAAAGTGGATGTGGAGGCATTAATAACAACTGGATCAAGCACAAAAAATTCAATGCTAAATATATATGATTTTGCTGGTAATGAATATGAGTGGACTTTAGAAAAGGCTGCCTCTGGTGATTCTTTATGTACTGCTAGAGGAGGATATTTTAGAGGGCAAAGTACAGCGGCTGCAAGTAATAGGACACATAATAGAAATAATAGTAATAATAATCACAATAGTTATTCATATGGAGCGAGAATGGCTATATACTAAAGTTAAAAGGAGATTGAGTAGATGAGAAAAGAAAAAGGAATTACACTAGTTGCTTTAATAGTAACAGTAGTAATATTGATAATTTTGGCTGGAGTAAGTTTAAATTTAGCTTTTAGTGATAATGGACTAATAAAAAAAGCACAATATGCAGTTAACAAATCTGAAAATAGTGATGAAAACACACAGGAAAAATTGAATGAAACAAAAGAATGGCTAGATAAAAATCCAGATAATGATGATGCGGAGCCATTACCAAGTACATCAGAAACATTTCCATATTATCCAAGTTATAAGTTTGATAAAACAGAAGATTCAGATTTAGATAGCGGATTAGTAATAGAAGATAGAAAAGGCAATCAATATGTTTGGGTAGAAGTTCCAAAAACAAATGAAGTATATCCAACAGCAGGGATTAATATTGTATCTTTCTCAAGCACAGAATATACAAAAATAGAAAATGATTTACACACTTATACAAGTGTTTATAGAAAAAATACGATGTCTACTGATACCTATTATTCAGGTTGTGGGCTAAGCTCAACAAGTTATGATATGTTGAAACAAAAAATGTTAAAAAGTGTGTATCAAAATGGAGGATTCTGGATAGGCAGA
This sequence comes from uncultured Clostridia bacterium, assembly GCA_934122115.1. Lineage (GTDB taxonomy): Bacteria > Bacillota > Clostridia > TANB77 > CAG-508 > UMGS1901. The sequence goes on from CAKOVU010000010.1 coordinate 32,084, forward strand.
TACGAGACAGGTTTAACTAACCGATATAGAACATATGGAGAAGAATATTATACGGAGCATCCGATAACTGATACACCAGTAATAAAATGCAATGCATATCCATATGTATGGGTAAGATGTGCGCAAGCACAGACTTTAGCAAGTAATATGTATTCTGGAAATTATACAAGTAGCTTATTATTTGGGGTTCAATGGGATTTAACATTAAAATACTTAGAAACAAAGGGAATAAATCAAAAGCTCCTTAATGAAGACAGTACAGAAATTGGTAATTATCCCAATACGGTTTTTACAATTACAAATGGGAAGTATTCTTTAGATCAAGGAGCAAATTGGTCTACATCAATATATACAAAGAAAACAGGAAAGGCATGTTTACATACTACTGGAGCTATAGAACAATTTAAAATGTTAAATATATATGATTTGGCAGGAAACATATGGGAGTGGACTTTGGAAAATTCTGGCTATGCAAGTACTCCTTGCAGATCAAGAGGTGGTGATTTTCGTGATTTGGATGGAACAGATACCCCAGCAAGTGCACGAAATTTATATGGAAAAGAGGGGGATGCAACTGCTAACTGCTATCATGGTGTTGGTTTCAGAGTAACTATTTACTAATTTATTTAAATATTTAAAAATTTGCAAAATACTTCATTTTACTTGACTTTTTGCCACTTTCCATATATTATATATGAAGTTAAATTGTGAAAAAAGCAAATAAAAACTTAGAAAATGTTAGTAGAAATGGAGGGGCTTATGGGAGAAGTTATAGTTGTAACATCCGGAAAAGGTGGAGTAGGAAAAACAACTACAACAGCTAATCTTGGTTCTGCATTAGCATTAAAAGGCAAAAAAGTAGTGCTAGTGGATACAGATATAGGGCTAAGAAACTTAGATGTTGTTATGGGATTAGAAAATAGAATTGTTTACGACATTGTTGACGTAGTAGAGCAGAAATGCAAATTAAGACAAGCATTAATAAAAGACAAGCGTTTTGAACAATTATTTTTATTGCCTGCTGCACAAACAAGAGATAAAAGCGCCATAAATGAAGAACAAATGAAAGAACTAACAAATAAACTAAAAGAAGAATTTGATTATATCTTAATTGATTGCCCAGCTGGAATAGAGCAAGGATTCAAAAATGCAATAGCTGGAGCTGATAGAGCTGTAGTTGTAACAAATGCAGAAATATCATCTATAAGAGATGCTGATAGAATAATAGGATTATTAGAAGCTTCAGAAATAAGAAATCCAGAATTGATTATAAATAGAATAAGACCTAATATGGTAAGAAAAGGTGAAATGATGGATGTAAATGACATTGTAGATTTACTTTCTATAAACCTTATTGGGGTAGTTCCAGATGATGAATATATAATTACTCAAACGAATAAAGGAGAACCTGCAGTAATTAATAAAAAAGCTCCTTCAGGAAAAGCATACTTAGAAATAGCAAGAAGGATATTGGGAGAAAACGTAGATGTAACAATTCCTGGAAAGGATGAAGGCTTTTTTACAAAAGTAAAAAATATTTTTAAAAAGAAATAATTATTGGAGGTAAGCATGTTTGAAGGCATTATAAAATTATTTAAAAAAATAGGAAGAAAAGAACGAGAAGAAATAAGCTCTAAGGAAACTGCAAAAGAAAGATTACACTTAGTTTTAATGCAAGATAGAGCGAATGTATCAGCAGATTTTCTAGAGATGATGAAACAAGAGATTATAGAAGTAATAAAGAAATATATAGATGTAGATGAAAAAGATATAGATGTAAGATTAACTAATAAAACAAATGAAGATGGTACAACAGGTGCACCTGCCTTATATGCTAATATTCCAATAGCAGGAATAAAACAAGATGTGGCAGCAAATGAGAAAAAAGAAGAAGAGATAAAAATAGATAATGTGCCTGAAGTGATTATAGAAGAAGCAAATGAAAACATTGAACTTGATGATAAAGAAGAAGAAAACGGGCAAGAAGAAAAAGAAGTAGTAGTAGAATCTGAAACTAAACCAGAAGAAGTCAAGGAGATAGTAGAAGAAAAAGAAACAAAAGAGAATAAAGAACCAGAAAAGGTTGAGGAAGAAAAGAAAGCAAGCAATGTTGCAAAGAAACCAAGTACAGCAAAGAAAAATACACCAAAAACAACTAAAAATAAAACTAATAAAAATGGTAAGAAAACAACAAATACAAACAAACCAAAAAGCCAAAAAAGTAAATAAAGTTTAAATTAAGAGGTTTTGCAAATGAAACAGAGATTATTTAAAAATATGGATTATGGAATTCTTGTTTGTACTGTTATTTTACTTGTAATAGGTCTTGTAGCACTATTCTCAGCTACACAAAACACGGATTATTCAGAGTTTAAAAAACAAATTATGTGGATATGCATAAGCATTCCAATAATGATTTTAATGATATTTATAGATTATGATAGCATTGCAAAAATCTCTCCAATCTTATATGTAATTATACTAATTTTGCTAGTAGCGGTTTTGTTTACAGAACCAATAAATGGAGCAACAAGCTGGTTTAATATAGGATCTATTTCAATCCAACCAGCAGAATTTGCAAAAGTAATTGTTGTGATGTTTATTTCATATTTTGCAGCAAAAATACAAGAAAAAGGCAAAGATGAAATAAGCAGACCAATAAAATTACTTCAAGTATTAGCGATTTTTGCAATACCAGTGTTGTTAATTATAAAACAACCTGATTATGGAACAGCACTAGCTTTTGTTATGGCATTGATGTTAATTTTATTTGTAGCAGGAATAAGAAAACGATACATAATAGGGGGAATACTGTTAGTTGTAATTTTATTACCAGTATTATACTTTTTTGTATTACCAGAACATGCTAAAACTAGAATAGATGTGTTTTTAAATCCAAATTTAGATCCTAGAGGAGCTGGATACAATGTTATTCAATCAAGATTAGCAATAGGTTCTGGAGAATTCTTGGGAATGGGATTGCTAAAAGGAAATCAAACTCAATTAGGTTTTTTGTATCCGAAAACTACGGACTTTATATTTGCTGTTATTGGGGAAGAGATGGGCTTTATAATTGCAGCAACTGTTATAATAACGTATGTTATATTAATAACTAGAATTATATATATATCAAAAACGGCTAAAAACATGCTGGGTTCATACATGGCAGCAGGTTTTGCAGGAATATTTTTATTCCACATGGTTGAAAATATAGGAATGACAATGGGCTTATTGCCAATAACTGGTGTACCACTTCCATTTGTAAGTTATGGAGGAAGCTCACTTCTTACAAACCTAATAATGATAGCACTTCTATTAAATATAAGTGGAAGAAGACAGAAAGCAATATTTATGGAATAGGATTAATTATGAAGATAGGAAATGTAGAATTAGAAAATAATATATTTTTAGCTCCAATGGCAGGTATAACAGACCTGCCATTTAGATTAATATGCAAAGAGCAAGGAGCTGGGCTTGTATATACAGAAATGGTAAGCAGCAAGGCTTTATTCTATGGAGATGAAAAAACAAAACAATTATTAAAATCTAATCCAAAAGAAAAGCCTTTAGCAGTTCAAATTTTTGGAAGTGATTTAGAGGCAATAAAGTATTCTGTAAAATATTTGAATGATTACGCTGATATTATAGATATAAATATGGGATGCCCAGCACCTAAAATTGTAAAAAATGGTGATGGAAGCAAAATTCTATTAGACTTAGAATTGGTTAAGCAAATTGTGGAAGTGGCTGTAAATAATGCAAAAGTTCCAGTTACAGTGAAGATAAGAAAAGGCTGGGATAATGAACATGTGGTAGCTGTGGAAGCAGCAAAAATAATAGAGAATGCTGGTGCAAGTGCAATTGCAGTACATGGAAGAACAAGAAATCAATTTTATGCTGGAGAAGCTGATTGGGATATAATTAAAAAAGTAAAAGAAAGCGTGAAAATTCCGGTAATAGGAAATGGAGATATAAAATCGGCAGAGCTTGCAAAAGAAATGTTAGATTATACAAATGTGGATGCAGTAATGATTGGAAGGGCTACTATGGGAAATCCATGGATTTTTAGAGAAACGCTAGAATATTTAAAAACAGGTAATAAAATAGCAGAGCCAACCATAGATGAAAGGGTAGAAACACTACTTAAACATTTAGGATTGGAAATTGCATTAAAAGGAGAAGTAGTAGCAGTAAAAGAAATGAGAAAATATATCAGTGGCTATACAAAAGGATTACCTGAAGCAAGTCAGTTTAGATGCGAAATAAATAAATTGCAAACAGCAGAAGAAGTAAGATTATGTGTTCAAAAATATTTTAATAATCTAAAATAATAGAATTAAATAAGCTTTAATATAATAAACATGTATAAAACATTATACATGTTTATTTGTGTTAAAGGAGAGTCGATGAAAAAGAAAATAATTATTATATGTTTAATTGTGTTAGTTGGAATTTTGATTATATTTTTTGTTAAAAATAATTATAAAAAAAATAAAATTGGAAATAATATTAGCAACAGCACATTAGAAGAGTGCGAAAAATATATTTACGATATTAACTCATATGAAGCAATTGTACAAATAACGGTAAAAAGCAATAAAAATGAAAATAAATATCTAATAAAGCAAGTATGCAAAGGAGATACAGCTACCCAAGAGGTTTTAGAGCCTGAAAATATTAAAGGAATTAAGATAATATATAAGGATAATCAACTTACTGTAGAAAATACCAAACTAACGTTAAAGAAGATATATGAAAGTTATCCGTATGTTAGCGAAAATGTTTTATTCCTGAATGATTTTATAAAACAATATAAGCAAAACAATGAAAATAGCAATATAGAAAAAAATGAGGAAAATGTAATTTTAACAGTAAAAACGAACAACAAATATAGAGCTAAAGAACAATTATATATAAATGTAAAAACAGGTCTTCCGGAGAAATTAATAGTACAAGACAATAACAAAAATACAACTATCTACATATCATATAGTGAGATTAAATTAAACAATTAATTTCAAACTAATATTGTAAATATATCAAAAAACAAAATCTTAGTTACACAAATATTGGGAGTGAATAATATGGTAGTAAAAAGAGGAGATATGTTTTATGCAGATTTAAGTCCTGTTGTTGGATCTGAACAAGGTGGGATAAGGCCTGTTGTAATAATACAAAATGATATGGGAAATAAACATAGCCCAACTGTGATTGCTGCGGCTATTACTTCACAAATGGGAAAAAATAAGTTGCCAACACACATAGAAATAGGCCCGCAAAATAGCGATTTGAAAGCAGAATCAATTGTTTTAACAGAGCAAATTCGAACCATTGATAAAAGTAGATTAAAAGAAAAAATAGGGCATATTGATGATGCTACAGTAATGAACAAAATAAATAATGCTTTAGGAGTAAGTTTTGGTTTATAATATTAAATTAAGAAGCTAAACTTTTAGCTTCTTAATTATTTTTATTTCGTTGTATAAATCATCTACTCTTTTTTCTCTAACAACTAAAGCTGCTTTATATTCTTCTAAAATAGTAGTGTAATTATCTATATTCTCTCCGCTCTGTAGTAATAAATTTATACCTTCTGCATAATAATCCTTTTTCTTTTGCTTGTCGGTTGATTCCATTTTTGCTTTGTACTTACCAATTAATTCTAATCTTTTAACATTATCTTTTAAATAATCAATATAATCAACAACACAGCTAATTTCATAAAGGGTATCCTCAATTACAGCTTTAAATAGAGCTTTTAAAACAGTAGGGTTAACTTTTCCCAATTTTGAATTTGTAGATAATTGATCCAAAGCTGCAGCTTGTGCGTAAAAATCAGGAGTAGCATCTTTTATAAGTTCTTTCAAAGTTTCAGAAATATTAACGTGGGTGGTATAATGTCTTTTAGTAACAATAGCATCATATTCATCAGCAACACGAATAACTTGCGCACTAAAGGGAATATCCTTTTTGGTTAATCTCTGTGGGTAGCCAGTACCATTTAAAGCTTCGTGATGATATAAAGGGCCTTCAGAATAAAGCTTTAGTTGGAAATCTTTATTACAGTAGTCAAAGCCAAGAGTAGTATGTGTTTTCATTACCTCATATTCTTCATCGGTTAGTCGATCAGGTTTTTCCAAAATTTCCTTTGGAATAAACATCTTTCCAATATCGTGCAAATAGCCGCAAATTGTAGTATGGAGAGTGAATTTTTTATTTAATCTAAGATATTGGCAAATTCTACAACTTAAATTACCAACATTTATACAATGCCTTTTGGTAATATTATCTAAATGATCTAAAACAGATAATTGATAACGCATATTTTTATCTAAATTGTATAATTTTACTGATGATGAATCATAAAAATCAATTGTTTCTTTGTACATTAATCTTCTCCTTAGTTAATATAATTAATATTAATATAACATTACCAAATAAAAAAAACAATATAAAAATAAAAAGAAATTTTTACTTGACAATTATTATAATTTGTATTATCTTATGTAATAAGGTAAGAGATACTTGGGAGGGGGTGAACTTATACAATGAGTTCAGAAGAAATATTAGAAAAAGTAAAAGGAATAATAGTGGAACAATTAGGAGTTGCTGATACAGCAGTTACTATGGAAGCTTCTTTTATAGATGATTTGGGTGCTGATTCACTAGATATAGTAGAATTAATAATGGCATTAGAAGAGGAATTTGACACAGAAATCCCTGATAGCGATGCTGAAAAGATTGTAACAGTAGGTGATGTGGTAGATTACATAAAGGAACATGTAGCTTAACATCAAATGATAAAGTATAAATTTGAAAGGTAAAAATACCTTTCTTTTTTTTATAAAATAATGTATAATAGATAATGTAGTAATTGGAGGTGAGAAAATGGAAGAAAAGAATTTAGAAAAATTAGAAAGTAGCATCGGATATAAATTTAAAAATATTAATCTTTTAAAAAATGCGTTAGTGCATACATCATATGCATATGAAAAAAATATTAGTAGTAATGAAAAGCTAGAATTTTTGGGGGATAGCATATTGGAATTTATTTCTAGCAAATATATTTACAATACATATCCAAAGTTAAAAGAAGGAGAAATGACTAAAGTTAGAGCTACAGTAGTATGTGAAGATAGCCTATACGAAATTGCAAATAGGCATAATTTTAGTGATTTCTTGTATGTGGGAAAATCAGAAAGAGTGTGCCACGGGAATAGGAAAAAAGCAATGCTAGCAGATAGTGTAGAAGCGGTAATAGCTGCTATTTATTTTGATTCAGGAATAGAAGCTGCAGAAAAATTTATAATAGATAATTTGAAACAAGCCATAGAAGTAGCTACTAAAAATGTTGGAATAAAAGACCATAAAACTGTTTTGCAAGAAATTTTGCAAGCAAATGGAAGCATAAAAATAGAGTATGTGATTATAGACGAAAAAGGTCCAGACCATGATAAAACATTTACAGCAGAAGTAAAAGCAAATGGACAAGTTTTAGCAACAGGAATTGGAAAAACAAAGAAACAAGCTGAAATGAATGCAGCAGATAAAGCAATAAAAAATATACAACTTTAAGGAGGCACTAATTTGAAAAAAGAATATATAATACCAATATTTGTTCCACATTTAGGATGCAAAAAATGTTGTACTTTCTGTAATCAAAGAAAGATAAGTGGAGAGCAAAAGCAAGTTACTGCAGAAGATGTAAAAAATACGATTGAATATTATTTGAAGAATTTTAAAAGTTCTGATAATTATGTAGAAGTAGCCTTCTTTGGAGGAAGCTTTACTGCAATAGATAAAAATATACAAGAAGAATTATTAACTGCAGTACAACCATATATAAAAAATAAAAAAGTAAATAGTATACGATTATCTACAAGGCCTGATGCAATTGATAAAGATATATTAAAATTTTTAAAAAAGAACCACGTAAAAACTATAGAGCTAGGGGTTCAATCTACTAATAATTATATATTAGCAAGGTGCAAAAGAGGGCACAGTTTTGAAGATGTAAAAAAAGCATCTAAGTTAATAAAATGGTATGGATTTAATCTTGGGCATCAGATGATGGTTGGTTTACCAGATAGTAGTGAAAAAGATGACATACAAACTGCTAAGGATATTATAAAATTGAGACCTAAGATGGTAAGAATATATCCAGTTTTAGTAATCAAAGGAACAGAATTAGAAGAGGAATATAATAAGAAAGACTTTATACCATTAAATGTATCTCAGGCAGTTGAAAGATCTAAAGAAATAGTAAAACTTTTCAGAAAGAAAAACATAGAAGTAATAAGAACTGGGTTGCAAAATACGGATTCAATTTCATCTCCTGAAAAAGAGGGAAGTGAAGTAATTGCAGGTCCATATCATCCAGCTTTTGGCCAATTAGTGGAAGATGCAATTTGGTATGATAAAATAACTGATGAAATAAAAAAGATAAATTCTAAAGTTATAAGAGTAGAAATACAAGCCAATAAAGAGAATATAAATAATATAATTGGTCACAAAAAAGAGAATATAAAAAGATTAAAAGATACATATGCTCTTATTGCTACTGTTAAAGAAAACGATAAAATTAGACCAAATGATTTTAAAATAAAAGTGCTAGAAGTTGCATAAATGCATAAAAAAGCCTATATTTGCCAATAATGGTAATATAGGTGATTTTTATTATGAAAAAAGTAGTGTTGGCATATATAGGTATTACTATTGGAGCCCTATTAATGGCGGTAGGAATCTCGCTTTTCTTAGTACCAAACGAGCTTTCTACGGGAGGATTCTCAGGAATTTCTTTAATAACATATTATTTATTCAAATTTCCATTAGGAACTACTATGCTTATTTTGAATATTCCACTTTTAATAATAGCATTCTTCAAAATAGGCAAAGAACTATTTTTTAGATCAATATATGGAACAGTATTGCTCGCTACATTTGTGGATTGGCTAGATAGATTAAAACCTCTTACACAGGATAGATTTTTAGCGTGTATATATGGAGGAATTTTGGTAGGAATAGGAACGGCAGCAATATTAAAGCTAAATGGCTCAACAGGTGGTTCGGATTTGCTATCATATGTAATAAAAGAATTCAGACCACAGTATAGAAGCAGCAGTCTTATTTTAATAATAGATTTTATAATAATTACAGTAAATGTATTTGTTTTTAAAACCATCGAAGTTGGATTATATTCTACAATAGCAATATATTTGATGGGAAAAATGATAGATATTATATTTGAAGGTGCAAACTTTGCCAAAGTAATTTTAATAATATCTCCAAAGTATAGAGAAATAGCCAAACAAATTGGAGATGAAGTAAGAAGAGGAAGCACTGGCATAGTTTCAAGAGGAATGTATACAAGCGAAGAGAAAATGACTTTGCTATGTGTGGGCTCTAGAACAGAATCATATGTGATAGAGAATATAGCAAAGAAGATAGATAAAAATTCTTTTATAATTATAATAAATGCAAGAGAGGTATTAGGAAAAGGTTTTAAATAAAATACCAGAACTATTGAATTTGTGACGCATAAATGGTTTAATATGATGTATAAGAAATAAAAAATAAGGATTGATAAAATGGAGCAACAATATATATTAGAAAACTGCAAATCATTTGAATTAAAAGATATTTTTGAGTGCGGACAATGTTTTAGGTGGAACCCAAATGAAGATGGAAGTTATACTGGAGTTTTTGGAAATAATGTAATAAATGTTAGCAAAAAAGAAAATGGAGATGTACTTTTTGAAGGAGTATGTGAGGGCAATATACAAACAATTTGTGAAGAGTATTTTGATTTAAATAGAAATTACGAGAAAATAAAGGAAACTTTAGCGCAAAAAGATGAGAACCTTGCAGAGAGCATTAAATGTGGCAAAGGAATTAGAATATTAAACCAAGACTTGTGGGAGACAATAATTTCGTTCATAATATCTGCTAACAACAATATTCCAAGAATAAAAGGAATCATAGAACGAATATCTAAAAAATATGGAAAAGAGATAAAATTTAGAGGAAATAGCTATTATACTTTCCCAACAATAGAAAGCTTAAATAAGGCATCTATAAAGGATTTAAGAGATTTAGGCTTAGGGTTCAGAGATAAATATATATACAATACTACAAAACTAATAATAAAAAAGCAAATTAATATTGAAGAGCTTAAAGAAAAAGAAACAACTATAGAAATGCGAAATGAACTTTTAAAACTTTCAGGAGTAGGTCCAAAAGTAGCTGATTGCATTTTGCTATTTTCTGATTTAAAGAGAATGGATGTATTTCCAATAGATGTATGGGTTAGAAGGGTAATGAATGAATTGTATATTCACAATCCAGATGAGGCAAAGGTAAGCAAAAAGCAAATAGAGAAAATAGCAGAAAACAAATTTGGAGAATTAAGGGGAGTAGCACAACAATATCTATTTTATTGGAAAAGGGAGAACTAAAATAGGAGGAAATAATGAGTCTACAGATAATTTATGGGAAAAGTGGTAGCGGAAAAACTAGATATATATTTGAGCAAATAAGTAGAGATATAAACAATGGCAAAAAGAAATACATATTAACACCGGAGCAATTTTCATTTACTGCAGAGAAGGAATTATTAAAAAAATTAAGAAACAGTAATAACATGAATTCTGTAATAGATGCAGAAGTGCTAACTTTTAATCGTATGGCTCATAGAGTTGCAGCAGAAGTGGGAGGTAGTAAAAACGTAGCACTTTCAGACAGCGGAAAATCAATGATTTTGTATAATATACTATCAAATAATAAAAATAAGCTTAAATTTTTAGGAAAGTCGGACAGCAATATTGATTTAATCTTAACACAATTAACAGAGCTAAAAAAGCATGGTGTAAGATTGGAAAATGTAGAGCAATTGTTAGATGATACAAAAGAAAATAAATATTTACACTCAAAATTAGAAGATATTTATTTGGTTTATAATCAATACGAAGAGCAAATACAAAACAAATACATAGATGAAAACGATTCTTTAACAGTGCTTGCAGAACAACTAGATAGTACAAATATGTTTAAAGATTGTGAAATATACATAGATGAATTTGTAGGCTTTACAAAGCAAGAATATCAAATAATAGCAAAACTTATGAAAAGTGCTAGCAAAGTGATTGTAACGATTACGGCAGATGACTTGCAAATAAGTAAGAGCCCAGATGCGGATATTTTTTATAGCAATAAACAGACTGCCAATAATATATTGAAAATAGCAAAAGATAATGAAGTGAAAATTGAAAAAAGCATTGGATTAAGTGAAATAAAAAGATTTAAATCACCAGAACTATTACATTTGGAAGAAAATATTTTTAATTTACCATATAATATTTACAAAAAAGAAGTCAATTCTATAAATTTGTTTTTAGCGAACAATCAATATTCAGAGATAGAAAATGTGGCTCAAAATATTATAAAATTAGTTAGGGACAATGGCTATAGATATAAAGAAATTTCTATAATTACACAAAATATAGATACATATTCAAATTTATGCAAGGCGATTTTTAATAAGTATAATATTCCAATCTATATGGATGAAAGAAAAGAATTAAGTCAGAATGTTTTGATAAAATACATATTATCTATATTAGAAATATTTGCAAAAAATTGGAGTTTGGAAAGTGTATTTAACTATATAAAAACTGGATTTACACAGCTAAATGAAGAAGAGGCTTACGAATTAGAAAAATATGCAATTAAGTGGAATGTGTGTGGAAATAAGTGGTATAAAGAAGACTGGAAATTCCATGATGAGAAAGAGCTAGGTAAAGAAAAAGTAGAAAGAATAAATAGATTAAGAGAAGCAGTGGTCAGCCCATTAGTGGACTTGAAAAACAATTTAAGTGCTACAAAAACTGCAAAACAGATTTCGGAACAGTTGTATTATTTTTTAATAAAAAATGAAGTGGATAAAAAACTACAGGGCAAAATAGATTATTTGAATGAAATAGGTGAATTGAACAAAGCCCAAGAATATGAAATTAGCTGGAATACAGCAATGCAAGTATTAGATGAAATGGTAATGATATTTGGAGAAGAGAAAATATCGTTTGATAATTACATGAAAATATTAAAAATTGGGTTTGTAAACAGTTCGTTAGGAACTATACCAATGGCACAGGACCAGGTAGTAATAGGTGATGTGGATAGATCTAAAACACATAAAGTTAGAGCTGTGTTTATAATAGGTTTAAATGATGGAAATTTCCCAACTGTAAATAAATCAGAAGGATTTTTGAATGATGAAGATAGAGAGAACATAAAAACGTATGGAGTAGAACTTGCTAAAGGAACACTAGAAAGAATATATGAAGATAATTTTAATATATATAAAGCATTTTCTACAGCAGAAGAAAAATTATTTTTATCATATGCATCATCTGATTCTAGTGGAAAATCACTTAGAAGTTCAGTACTTATGTCTAAAATAAAGAAGATATTTCCTTTGTTAAAACAAGAAAGCGATATCATAGAAAAAAATACGAGTATAACTTCAAAAGAAGCAACATTTGAGGAATTATTGAATCAACTTAGATGCTATAGAGATGGTGAACAAATTGATGAGATTTGGTTTAAATTGTATAATGTATTTATGGCAGACGATGAATGGAACAGTAGATTAAGTAATGCAATAAGAGCATTAAATTATACTAATGCACCAGAAAAAATAACTAGTGAAAATTTAGATAAAATGTATGGGAATACATTACAAACTAGTATTTCTAAATTGGAGCAATACAGGAGATGTCCATTTTCTTATTATTTAAAATACGGATTAAAGTTAAATGATAAAGAAATTTCAAAGGTAGAAGCGGTAGATACTGGTTCATTTATGCATGATGTAATAGATTCTTTCTTCAACGTATTAGAAGAAAATAAAATTGCAATAAAAGAAATAGAAGATAAGCAAATAGAGGAAATATTAGAACAGATAGTATCGGAAAAACTTAAACTGGATAGAAACTTTGTATTTACTACTACTGCTAAATACTTGCGATTGGTAAGCAGATTAAAAAAAGTAGTAATAACATCTGTAAAATACATAGTACAAACAATAAAGCAAAGCGAATTTACTGTGTTGGGTCATGAAATTGAATTCGGGCAAAAAAGCAAATATGAACCAATAAAAATACACACAGACAGTGGCAAAACTGTGGAAATCGTGGGAAAAATAGATAGGGTAGATGTGGCTAAAAATGCAGATGGCACATATGTAAGAATAATTGATTATAAATCTTCAATAAAGAATGTGGATTTAAATCAAGTAGTTGCAGGTTTGCAATTACAATTATTAACCTATTTAAATGAAACATGTAGAGTAGAAGACTTTTTGCCAGCTGGAGTATTATATTTCAATCTTTCAGAGCAAAGAATTTCGGCAGATAGTAATATGACTGATGAAGAGATAGAAGAACTTATTAAGCAGAAATTTAAAATGCAGGGATTGATATTAGCTGACGTAAATGTTATAAAAATGATGGATACAAAAATAGAAAAAACAGGTGTAAGTGATATAATTCCGGCAGGAGTGAAGAAGGATGGAGAGATAAGTAGCAAATACACAAAAGGAATAACTGCTGAACAATTTAAGTATTTACAAAAATATATGGATAAGATTATAAAGCAAATATCAGAAGAGATTTTATCAGGTGAAATAAATATAAAGCCATCATACAATTTGAAAGTGCAAAAAGGTAAAACACCGTGTGAATATTGCAAATATAAATCAATATGCAAATTTGATGCAAACAATAAAGGAAATGATTATAATTATATAGGAACCTTAAATAAAGAAGCAATTTTAGAAATGATAAAGGAGCAGACAGATGTATAATAATTGGGAGGATTTAAAAAAATCAATTGTTAATTGCAAAAAGTGCAAATTATGTTCAAATAGAATGAATATTGTATTTGGAACTGGAAATGAGAAGGCTGATGTGATGCTTATAGGTGAAGGACCTGGAGCAGATGAGGATAAACAAGGGGTGCCATTTGTAGGAAAAGCTGGGCAGCTAATGAACAAGGCTTTTGATGGATTAGAGATAGGCAGAGAAAAGGTGTATATAGCAAATATTGTAAAATGCAGACCACCAGCAAATAGGGTGCCAACAGAAGATGAAGCAGCGGCATGCTTGGATTATTTGCGAAATCAAGTTATTTTAGTAAATCCTAAAATAATAGTATTAATGGGAAGCACTGCACTTAAAAATATATTAGGAAAAGAATATGGAATAACAGCTGCTCGAGGAAAATGGGTAGAGAAAAAAGACATCATGTATATGCCAACATGGCATCCTGCAGCATTACTAAGAGATGACACCAAAAAGATAGATTTTTGGAAAGATTTATTAGAAGTGAAGAAGAAAGCAGAAGAGATGAATATAGATATTATAAAATAAGCAGAGGATATAGTATGAATATAAAAGAAAACTTAGATTATTGTTTAAATTGTAAAACGAAACCATGCCAAAATAAGTGCCCACTAAACAATGATATTCCAGAAGTGATAGCGCTTATGAAACAAAATAAATATGAGGAAGCATATAGTGTATTAACTAAAACTACCGTACTTTCTTCCGTATGTGGTAGAATTTGCCCATATACTAAGCAGTGCCAAGGCGGTTGCACAAGGGGAATAAAATCTACTCCTGTAGAAATAGGCAAGATAGAAGCTTTTTTATCAGACTGGGCTATGGATAATGGAATACATGTCGAGCAAAGTGCGAAAAAGGATAAAAAAGTAGCGGTAGTTGGAGGTGGACCAGCAGGCCTTACATGTGCAGCATTTCTAGCGAAAGAAGGAATAAGTGTTACCATTTACGAAAAATATTCAGAACTAGGAGGAATTTTATCTCATGGAATTCCTGACTTTAGATTAAGCAAAGATGTATTAAACAAAACGATTAATAATATTTTGAATTTAGGAGTAGAAGTAAAATATAATTCAGAATTAGGAAGAAATTTAAAACTAGAAGAATTAGCAGAAAAGTATGATGCTGTATTTCTTTCTTTTGGGGCTAATATATCTGCAAAAATGAATATAGAAGGTGAAGAGTTAGATAGCGTTTATGGAGCCAATGAAGTGCTAGAAGGAAAGAAAACAGTAGATTACACAGGAAAGGAAGTTGTAGTTATCGGTGGTGGAAATGTTGCTATGGATATGGCTAGAACTGCAAAAAAGAATGGTGCCAATGACGTAAAAGTAATTTATAGAAGGTCTAGAAAAGAAATGCCTGCAGAGGTAAAAGAGATAGAAGAAGCGGAAGAAGAAGGAATTGAATTCTTGTTTCAGAATAATGTAATAAAAATCATGCCTCAAAAAATAGAGTGTATAAAAACAGAATTGATAAAAAAAGAAGGCGATAGTAGACTTTCACCAGTTAATATAGATGGCAGTAATTATTTGCTAGATGCAGATTTAGTTTTTATGGCTGTTGGTTCAAAAGCAGATTCAGCAGTAATAAACAAATTAAATTTAGCAATTAATAAATATGGTTACATAGATGTAGATGAAAAGCATAGAACATCAAATGAAAAAATATATGCTGGTGGAGATTTAGTAGGAGAAAAAAGCACGGTAGCTTGGGCTGCTAGAAGTGGAAGAGAAGCAGCTAAAAGTATAATTTCAAATATAATATAAAATTAAAGAATCCAAATAGTATGGATTCTTTAATTATTGTTTTCAAATTCTTTTTTTAATATTAATTTTCGAATAAAATTAATTACTTTTGTTAATTTATTTTCTTTCTTAGTTATTAAATAGGTATTATTTACGATAGCTTCATACTTTGTATCCAGCTTTTCCATCATGTTTATATAGAAAATATTAAAGAAATAATAGCTATGAGCCGAGCCTATTAATTCCTGAAAACTATAAAGCTTTTTTCTAAAACTATCAATATCATCAGTTGTTAATATTGATGAGTACAATGTATTAAAATATGATGTAATAATTAGCTCTTGAGTTGATAGAAATAATGTTTTTATTTCATTTTTTAAATCAGCTACTTTTTTAGTTAGCTTTTCTATTTTATTATCCTTTAAATCAGAGCTTTCAAGTTTGTTTGAAATTTTTATTATAGCTTCTTCTGTATTTAGTATTTTATCTAAATTGTTAACAATCGTATTATAATTTTTGCTACCACATAAAGCTGAAAATTTATTTTTAAATTTATCGGAGCTTTTGAAAGTGCTTTCAAATAATATATCTTCCCCTGTAACATAAGCCATCTGGGTAACTAAATTACAAATTAAAGGATATACTTGAGGGCTTATTGTTGAAAATGTAATTCCATAGTATTCAACGTTTTCAAATGTAGAATTTAAAGTGTTTGAAGCTATTATTTGCACGGCAGCTTCGTTTAAAGCCATTCCACTAATTTTAGAACCATTAAATTCACACAATCCTAAACGATATAAATTTCCATTCTTATCTTTTTGAACTTGCAAGTGATGTATAAGCTCATGAACTGAAAAATTTTCTAAATCATTAAGACCCATTCCATCTCTAAAATATATTGAAGAATTTTTGTAAAAATAGCTTGCTTCAGCCATTCCGTTAGGAATTTCAGCAACATACATAGGCACATTTGAAAATTTTTCAAACAAGTCTTCATAAGTAAACCCATAGTTAGGGAAGGCAGAAAATAATTCTTTGCTAACATTTTGAGCAATAGAAATAACACTTGAATGATCAAGTGGTTCAATAACTTTTATTCCGTCTTTCATTAAGTCTGTTTCAATACTCATGTGCATATGTTCCTCTTTTGATATTTAAAAATATTATACTATAATTTAACATAAAAGAGTATAACAAAATTATTAAGATAATATTACAATTTTTTTACAAAGCATAATAAAAGCCTGAAAAATCCATACAAAATGCAGAATATGATTTATTTATTTGAAATAAGAAGAAAAAAGAAAGAGAGATGAAGAAGCATGGGTTAATGAATAAATGGTGCGTTTTCAACGATTTGTCATTAGATGAGATTAAATAGGAAATAAGACTTACAATAGATAAAACGTATTGTTGTAATGATTAAAAAATAAAAAATAACATAACGTTTTATTATTTTCTTAAGTATATAACTTAACGAAGAGAAAAATAATAGAATAAATCCAGAAAAACAAATTAAACATGAAGAAAGAGAAAAAGAGTGGGATTTAGAACGATAGAGGAAAAGAAATTCCTGCTATCGTTCTAATTTTTTATCCAGTATATTGTAACCAATTTCCATCTGTTCCATAATATACATTTCCTGTAATCGAATTCTCATTTAGCCTTTCATAAATAAATTGAGCTATTTCTGAATTCTTTACATATATATTTATATTTTGCTTAGTACCAGAAAAAAGCTGCTCATAATTTGTTATTATATCAACATTTAATTCAACGTTATTTAAATAAAGATTTTCTAAAGCAATAGTATTTTTAAATACTCCTGTGATTTTAGTACAATTACTCATATTCCAATTGCTAATATTAAGATCTTGAACATAAGAGCCGTTAAAAGTTTCATTCATACTAGTCACATTATCAACATTCCAATTACTTACATCAAGATTTGTTAAAGCCCTTGTTTGTGCAAATGCAGCATCTAAATTTTTAACATTACTTGTGTCCCAATTTTCAATTCCAACTATTTCTGCTAAATTAAAGCACCCTGCAAACATATTGAGCATATTTTTTAACTTACTTGTATTCCAGTTACTAAGGTTTAATTTTTGTAATTGATAACATCTGTTAAACATTCCGTAAGTATATTTTAAATTATTAGTAGAAAAATTATTTATTCCATCTATGATTTCAAGATTAGAGCAATTTACAAACATAGAACTTGTGTCTTCAACACACTCTGTAGATATATTGCTAAAATCAATGTTCTTAACATTTGTAAAATCTGCAAATAGCCTATGACAATTTATTGGAAGATTAATCATATTATTACTAATTATATATAATTCATAATTATCATCTAGTTGTTTAATATAAGCCTTTACAGACTCATTACCCAGTAAAGAAATATCCCAAGATTCTAATACATCATTAGGTGATGATGCTTCTTGCTTAAATTCAATTGAAACAATTTTATCTTTATAAGAATCTTGCCAAAAAGCTACAGAATCGTCTCTTGGCATCATAATAGCATATTCGCCATTATTATATGAATTACAATTTCTTTGAAGTATTGATTTTATATATTTTCCACTTGCTGTTAGTATAGTATCACTTAAAGAATTATCCCATTGCTTATGTTTTACTATGCCAGAATATTCAGTATTTACTTTATAGTTTAAATCTCCTATATGAAAATTACACCAGCTTAAATTATAGTTCTCCATTATTTTAACAAAGGCATTTGAATAATCCTCATAGAAACCGTCATTACCATTATATAATGTAGTTCCCCATTCTGTTACAAATATGGGTATATTTAATTGAAGGGTGTTTTTAATATAATCAATTCTTTCTTTTGTTAAACTAGTCCCCACATAAAGATGATATGATGTCATTATATTTTTTTTGTCAACTAATTCATCTAATATTATCTGTTCAGGTTGAATATGGGCACCTGGATTAGGAATTATGATTATACTATTTTTACTATAATTTCGTATTGTAGGAATTATTGTATTACTATATTCCTTTACTTCACTCCAAGAAATATTTCCAATTGGTTCATTAGCAATTTCATATATTATATTAGGTACATCTTTGTATTTTTCTGCTAGCTTTGAAAAATATTGTTTGGCTATTTCTATATTATCATTAATTTGATTATTCCATAAAATTATAATAACATACATATCATTTTCTATTAGTAAATCTACTGTATTTAAATAATCTTGCATTAAATCTGTATTTTCAATATCTTTAACTTCCAGACCAACTCTAATTACATTTACGCCCCAATCTTTAAAGACTTTTATAGATCCATCATTTAAATAATATGAAAATCCTGAATTATCCTGATAGTGAGCTGTGCTAACAAGCCCTTTTAATTGTATTTCTTCGTCATACTGATTTTTTAGTTTTGTTCCATCTATATATAATTGACCATTGTAATCAGCAAATTTTTTTCCAAATATTCCTGCTAATTGTTGCCCTTCGTTCTTAGCAGCTTCTTCATATTCATTTTTTGATTTTTGTGCCATTGTTATTAACCTGTTTTCACCAAAAAGTAAATTAATTGATACACTTGCTAAAATAATTAAAGCAATTATTGTAACGACAAGAGAAATAAGAGTAATACCTCTTTTACCATATTTTAATTCTTCTTTTAGTTTATTCATAATTAAATCCATTCCTTTCATTTTTCTTTTGATTTTCTGAAATTATATTATCATACTTGCAAAATATTTGCAACCAAAATTAGGTGCATATCTATATTGCTTTTTAATATAAAATATCTTGCAAAGGAGGTTACAAATATGAATAAGCTAAGAATACCAGAAAATCATAGTGGAGTTAGCAAAACTCTTAGATTGCCAGAAAATATAGTAGAAGATATACAAAATCTTGCTAATCTCAAAAACTTGTCTTTTAATAAAGTTGTAATTTCTTTATTAGAATTTAGCTTAAATAATTTAGATGAAAAAGATAAAGAAGAATTAGAGAAATTGCAAAAATAATTTTCTATTTAGGTAGACTTAGTAGTCTATCTTTTTAAATGCCAAGACAAATTATTGTATCATTATCTAAGTATAATTTAATATCCTTTTCACTAATTTTTACTTTATATATTTGATTCAAGTTTATTTTTAGATAATTTTTACTTTCTTCATCTGTAATATTCAAAATTTCATATTCAATAAAGTATTTTAGTTTATGTATTGAATATTTGTTTTTCAAAAATCCATCTTGAGTTATAATTACATTTTTTCCAATAAATTCATTTAATTTTTCTTCTAAACTACTATTTATATTTTGTGCCATTTTTTATTACCTCATTTCATTCATAATTTTAAAATATATCTAATATTATTTTGTCAATTTCTTTTATGATTATACTATATTTTTTACATTTTTATATGAATAAATTTAAGCGATAAAATATAACCATATTTCAGTTAAAATGTCTATATAGAAATAAAAAATTTGAATGAAATTTCTAGAATGAATTTTAACGAGGTGATAATGAATGGAAAAGTTTGTAATGAAAAAGTCAGCAGATGCTAATATTTATAAATCTATAAGATTTCCAACAGAAATAAATGATAAAATTAATAGTATTGTAAATAAAGCTAATGAAGGCAAAACAAAGAAAGAATATAGTTTTAATGGATTTGTTATTTCTGCTTGTGAGTTTGCTTTAAAACATATGTAATAAAATTTTAAAAATTAAGCAAATAAAAATGGACAATAGAAATTATAAAGC
>CAKOVU010000011.1:0-25388 GCA_934122115.1 uncultured Clostridia bacterium
AACAGTAACAGACGAAGTTCCAACAGGAACAACATTAGTTGCAGATTCAATAACAGCCAATGGAAGTTATAATGAAGTAAATAAAACAATTACATGGACAGATGTAAAAGTAGAAGCTGGAAAAGCAGCAGAAGTTTCATTTAAAGCAACAATTAACAGCGACACAAAAACATCAGTAACAAACAAAGCGGTAATAGATGGAAACACACCAACAGAAGAAGTAGAAACAAAAGTTGCCAATATTACAACTGTAAAAACAAGTGTAGCAGAACATGCAGATGGAACACCTGTAACAGAGGAAAATCCATTACATGAATTAGACAAAATAACATATACTTTAACAGCTACAAACAATGGAAATGGCAAAGGAACAGTAAAAATATCTGATACAATTCCAGAAGGAACAACACTAGTAGCAGACAGTATAAAAATTGGAAATGATACTTACACAGAAAGCCAATTAAATGAAGGAATAGATGTTACTCTTGAAGCTGGAGAAGAGAAGAAAATAACATTTACTGTAACAATAAATCCATTCAAAGATGCAAAAATAACAGTAAGAAATGCAGACGCAAAACAAGATGGAACAGAGGTACCTCCAACAGAGGATGAAGTAACAAAAGAATATGTTTCAATAGATGTTAATAAGAAATTTGTTGATAAAGATAACATTGATAAATATAGACCTGGCGAAGTAACAGTTGGACTATATTCAAGCAAAGATTCAAAAGAATTTATTACAACAATTAAATTAAATGAAAGTAACGGATGGAAAGGTTCATTTACAGGACTTAATAAATATGATTTAGAAACAAAAGCTCTTATAGATTATGATGTAAGAGAAATAAATGTAGACAAAAACTATAATGATACATATACTTCTGCAAAAGAAGGAGATAAAGTAACATTTGATATAACTAATACATTAAAATATGAAAATGTTAAAACAAGTGTTACAGCTAAGAAAATTTGGGATGATAATGATGGAAAAGTTGGTGCAAGAGCAAGCGTTACATTTGAATTATATAAAGATGGAGAACGTACAGGAATAACTCAAATTGCATCAGATGCTGAAGATATTAATTGGACAGTTACATTCCAAGATTTACAAAAATATAAAGCTGATGGAACTAAAATTGAATATACAGTAGTAGAAGTAACAAGATTACCTCATTATGCAGAACCTGTTTATGGAAATGATGGAAATGTATTAACTGTAACAAATAAAATTGACTATACTACATTTACAAAAGATGTAAGTGTTAAAAAAATATGGGTTGATCCAGCAAATACAGAACATGAAGACATTACAATAAACCTATATCAAAGTGGAAATAACGAAATATTTAGAACTGCAACATTAGATAAAAATACAACAAGCTATATATTTACTGCATTACCAAAATATGATAAAGATGGAAATGAGTACACATATACAGCACAAGAAGTTGGAGTTAAAGGATATACAACATCATATAGTGAAGATAAATTGACAATTACAAATACAATAGAGCAAAATAACAAAGTTGAGGTAAGCGGAACAAAAACATGGGTAGATCCAGAAGGAACAAAACATGATCCTATAACAATTAGGTTATATCAAAACGATAATATAGAAGCCTATAGAACAATAATTCTAGAAAATGGTGTAACAAATTATAAGTTTGAAAATTTACCAAAATATAAAACAGATCCAGATGGAAAATATGAATTAGATGCAAATGGTAATGTACAATTAAACAAATATACTGTTAGAGAAGATGCTGTTGAAGGTTACAACACAACATATAGCAAAAATAATCCAAATGATATTATAAATACAATTGAACAAAATAATGAAGTTTCAATATCAGGAACAAAAATATGGAAGGACCCAGAAGGAACAGTTCATGATCCTATTACAATCAAATTATTAAGAGATGGAGAAGAAACAGAAAAAACTTTTGTATTAAAAAATGGAGAAACAGAATATTCATTTAAAAATCTTGAAAAATACGATTTATCAGATGGACACGAATATAATTACACTGTTAGAGAAGATGCTGTTGAAGGCTATGACACAACATATAGCCAAGATAATAAGTTACAAATAATAAATACAATAAAACAGGTAAAGAAAAATATAAGTGGAACAAAAACATGGATTGATCCAGAGGGATCATCACATCCTGAAGTTCTAATTGACTTATACAGAAATACAGAATTATATCAAACAAAAAAACTTGAAAATGATAGATATGAATTTACAGACCTAGATACTTATGATTCAAATGGAAATGAATATAATTATGAGGTAAAAGAAAGAGAGGTTTCTGGATATACATCTGAACCTACAAAAACAGAAAATGGAGTTAATTTTACAAATACAATAAAACAAGCTAAAACATCAATATCAGGAACAAAAACATGGGTAGATCCTGAAGGAACACTACATTCAGATATTACAATAATATTATTAAGAGATGGAACACCAACAGGAGACACAACTATACTAACAAATGGAACAACAACATATTCATTTGAAAATTTGGATAAATATGATTTAACAGATGGTCATGAATATAAATATACAGTTCAAGAATTAGATGTTACAAAATTAGGTTATACTTCAAAGCTAAATGGCAACAATTTTACAAATACAATAATTGAAAAAAATGACGTAAATGTAAGTGGAACAAAAACATGGATTGTGCCAGAAGGAACAAAGTATCCTACAATAACAATTAGATTAATAAAAAATGGAACCAAAACTGATAATAAAGAAGTTCTTGAAAATGGAAAAACATCATACTCTTTTACAAATTTACCAAGATATCAAGTAGATGAAAATGGAAATTATATATTAGATGAAAATGGCAATGTAAAATTAAATGTGTATACTGTAGAGGAAGACAATGTTGAAGGTTACAACACAACATATAGCAAAGATAATCCAAATGATATTATAAATACAATAAAACAAAATAATGAAGTTTCAATATCAGGAACAAAAACATGGGTTGACCCAGAAGGAACAACTCTAGTTCATCCAGACATAACAATAAAATTATTAAAAAATGGAACAAAAATAGATGAAACAACACTTACAAATGGAAATACAAAATATGAATTTACTGGACTTCCTAGATATAAGGTTGATGAAAATGGAAAGTATGCATTAAAGAATGGATATGTTCAATTAAATGAATATACTATTGAAGAAGTTGCAGTAAAGAATTATGATACAACTTATGATGGTTATAATATTACAAACACATTTAATCAAGAAATTAAAGGAACAGTAGAAATAACAACAACTACAACATCACAAACATCAGTAAAAACACCATTAGATGTAGTATTTGTACTAGATGTTTCTGGAAGTATGAATGAAAATAACAAAGATAAAACAATGGTTGACTCTGTAAACACCGCAATTTCTACTATAATGAATGAAAATCCAGAAAGTAGGATAGGAGTAGTAGCATATAGTAGTACTTATAATAGCAGTTTAGCAAATGCTAATAATGCAACAACATTATTACCACTTGGAAAATATACTCCAAAAACTACAGGAAAATATTTAACATTACAAGAAAATGTGCTTAGAGGCAATAACAAAACATATGATACAATAACAACAAATGTAAATGAAAAGAAAAATCAAACATTAAATGTTTATGGTGGAACATATACACAAGCTGGAATAAAAGAAGGAGCAGATATATTAACATCAGCAAATACTAAATTTACAACAACAGTAAATGGAAAAGAAAAAGAAATAACACGTACACCAGTTATGATATTGTTATCAGATGGAGACCCAACATATTATAATGAATATTATGAAACACTTTCTGGAAAAAGAAATGGTAATGGTTCTGACACAACAGAAAATGAAGCTTATTATACAATAAGAACTGCAAACTATTACAAACAACAAATTACATCACACTATTATGGAACAACAGGAACAAAGTCTAAATTCTACACAATAGGATTAAACATGAGTGGAACATTATCAGAAACAATACTAAACCCAACTAGTGCAAATGTAAACAAATGCAATGATGAGGGAACTGAAGGCGGATATTTTACATGGAGAAATGTAAAAGGTAAGCTTTATGATAAAATTATTGCAGATGGTAGTGCTGGAAAATACAGCTATGCAGATAAATCTTATGTAGGCTCTATGACAACAAATGATTTACAAAGTATATTTAACACAATAATAAATGACAACAGTACATCAACAGAAACAAGAGACATTACAGTAGAAGAATCTGATGCTAGAAGAGTTAACTTAGAAGGAATAGACACATCAAAAGCATTTAACTTAACAATAGGAAGCCATTCATACAATTTTGCACAAGCAACATCAAATGGCTATGTAAAAGGAAATGAAACAGATGGATACTATGTAGATTTAAGTAACCTAGCAAAAGGCACAACAATTTCAATAAGCTATAATAAATAGTAAATAATAAAAGAAGACTAAAAAGAATTGCATAAAAGCAAGACTTATAAGTCTTCTTTTTTATGCCAAAATGTGAGAAAAATCATAAAAATGCTTGAAAAAGTGTGATTTAATAATATAATTAATATACAAATAAAATTAATAGGAAAAAATTATGATTAATAAAACTGAATTACACAATATCTTTCAAAAATTACGAGAAGGAGACAATTCACAATTTGAATTATTGTATAAAAATTATAATCAACTGGTGTATAAAATTTCCTTTTCAATATTGAAAAATAAAGAATCGAGCGAAGATGTAACACAAAATATATTTGCCAAAATATATAGTTTGAAAAAAGACAAGCTGCCAACATCAAAAGAAGCAACATGGTTATATACAATTACAAAAAATGAAGCAATTTCGTATTATAGAAAAGAAAAAACAAATGTAACTTTAGAAGAAATTTATGAAGTAAAAGAAGCGGAATGTAAAGAACTTCAAAATATAATAGAGAAAGAAAAATATGAAAAATTGATAAGTGGCTTATCAGTTAAAGAAAAAGAAGTTATATCACTAAAAATACTTGGAGAACTTTCATTTAAAGAGATAGCAAAAATTTTGAATGAACCAATAGGAACAGTCCAGTGGAGATATTACAAAGCATTAAACAGTTTACAACTGCTACTTGGAAATATTAGCATGTTATTTGCAACATTAGCATTATATATTGGATGCATGAGAAAAAATAAACATGGAATAGAAGTGCCAGCTATAAATAATGATTCAAAAGAAAATTCACAAGCACATGAAGGTAATAATTCTCATACATTGGAAGATTCTAAAGTAAATACGGAAGAAAATACTAACTCACAAACATCACAAAAATCCAAATTAAATAATATAGAAAACACAATGCAAGAAGATAATGTAAATAACCAAATTGAAAATGAAGTCAACAACATGCAAGCTGGCAATACATTAGAAAACAATACAATAAATATTGTAGAAATCCCAGCAAATAACGAAAAGACATATAATGTGACAAATAATATATTATTGTCCTTATCAAGTATATTTTTAGTACTAACAATAATATTTGCAATAATTTGCATAAAACACCAACAAAATAGAAAAAACAAAGCGTCTAAATAATAGAAACAGCAAATATGCTAAAAATATTATTAAAAAGGAGATTTTGTGATGAAAAAGAAATTAGTACTAGCAATTACAATTTTAGTTATTATAGTAGGAGGAATACTATTTACAGTAAAACAACAACAAGTAAAAACATCAAAATTAAATGAGGAGGACAGTGCACTAAATTCGATAAATTCAGCTTCAAATAGTTTTGCAGATGGAGAGAACAATGCAGGTAAAGGAAGCAAAACAGATAAATATGGTTACAGAAATTTATCAGAACTTCCTCAAGATTATACTTTAGAACAGGCAATCAAAGACGGATGTGTAGTAATTACATACAACAAAGTTTGGAACAAAGATAAATTAGACAGCTTTGTAGAAAACACAGTAATAAATTCTAAAGATAGAAAAGAAGACAAAATAAGAATTGTGCAAACTACTGTTGAGGGAGATCTAGTTATAAAAGATTTAGAATATAAAATAAAAGATGAAACCTACAAACTTGGGAATGAAGATGTGCACGAAACAACATATATTCTAACAACTGATAACACCAGGGATAAATTTTCAGCAGAAGCGGACAGAAAAATTACAGTAAATGAAGATATTCCAGGAGATGTTTATGGAATATACAAAGAGCAAAAAGAAGAAATGATACGTGTTATGCTAGGTATATATGCAGAAATAAATTATGTAAGTGATGCAAATGTTTACAAAGAAATTGAAGTATGCACATATAGAAAAAGAGCAGAAGAAAATGAAGTAACAATAAATTAAAAGAAAACTATTGTAACTCTTGGTTATTTTTTATATAATATTCAGGTATACAGTTATGAACATTAATAAATTTTAATGTTAAAATGCTTATACAGTGAATAATATAAAAATAATGTAAATAGAAAGGAAAATAATTTTGAGAATTTTAGCAATAGGTGATATAGTAGGAGAAGGTGGAGTAAAAAAATTAAAAGATCAACTACCTAAAATAAAGGAACAGGAAAATATAGATTTTGTAATAGTGAATGCTGAAAATTCAGCAGGAGGAATGGGAATTACAACAAAAATATTTAATGAATTGAAAAATGATTTAAAGGTAAATGTAATAACGATGGGAAATCATACCTGGGGCAAAAAAGATATATTTTCATTCATAGACGATAAAATTTTAATAAGACCAGCAAATTATCCAGAAAATGTTCCGGGAAAGGGATATAACATATACACATGCAAAAATAAAAAAATATGTGTAGTAAACCTAATAGGAAGAACAGATATGAATGTGTTATCAGAGAATCCATTTTTAAAAATGAAAGATATATTAGAAGAAATAAAAGGAAAAGCAGATATAATAATTCTTGATTTTCATGCAGAAGCAACAGCAGAAAAAATTGCTATGGGATACTTTTTAGACGGAAAAATAACAGCAATGTTTGGAACACATACACATGTGCAAACGGCAGATGAAAAAGTACTAGAGGGTGGCACAGCGTATATAACAGATATAGGAATGACGGGACCAAAAAAATCAGTAATAGGAATGGATATAGCAGCATCATTAAAAAGGTTTACAACAACATTACCAGAAAAATACAAATTAGCTGAGAGCAATTGCTCATTAAATGGTTGTATTATAGAAATAAATGAAGAAACTTGTCGAGCAGAAAAAATATATAGGATAAGTAGAAGATAAATGCCGAAAAATAAGAAATTGACACGATGAAAACATGGAAAAAATTACCAAAATCCATAGACAAATAAATCCTGATATTATATAAATATATTGTAGCTAAAATAAATAAAATATTAGGAGGAAAAAATGGAAACTTTAAAAATTTCATCTAAATCAAATCCAAATTCAGTAGCGGGAGCAATAGCTGGATTGGTAAAAGAATCAAACAAGGCAGAAATGCAAGCAATAGGTGCAGGAGCATTAAATCAAGCAGTGAAAGCTGTAGCAATAGCAAGAGGGTTCGTGGCACCAGCAGGTGTAGATTTGATTTGCATACCAGCATTTGCAGAAGTAGAGGTAGAAGGAGAAGAGAGAACAGGTATAAAGCTCATAGTGGAATCTCGAAAATAAGTTGGCAAATTAATATAAAAATAGGGGCATGTTAAAACAACATGTCTTTTTTGTAAGCTATTGAAAAAAATCATGTTTTAATGTATGATAAGGCATATAAAAATAAAGTAGGGATTAATATGAGAATAAATAATTTAGTTAAATACATATTTATAGTCTTTGCAATAGGAATAATAATCTATGCGGGATATAGAATATACAAAAATAATAATACTGAAAAAAACGAAGTTGAAGTGGTTGAGTCGAAAGAAGAAATAATAAAAGATATACGACTAGCTATATGCAATTATGATACTGTAAATCCGCTTATTACGAATAACAAAGAGATATTGAATATAGATACATTAATTTTTGAGCCATTGTTTTCCATAAGCAGCGATTACCAGTTGGAGCCATGTTTAGCTACAGAATGGTCAAGAACGGGAGATAAAACATATGTAATAAAACTAGAAACAAGCATAAAATGGCAAGATGGAACACATATAAGTGCTAAAGATGTACAATTTACAATAGATAGGCTAAAAGAAGGAAATTCAGTGTATAAATCAAATGTTTCACATGTGATAAGTGTGGAAGTTATTGATGATGCAACAGTAAAAATCATATTGGATGAAGAAGTTCCATTTTTTGAATATAATTTAACATTTCCAATACTAAGCAATTCTTTTTACAGCACAGAAGATTTTTATAATCCGAGCAAAATGCTTATTGGAACAGGAAGATTTAAAATTACAGATGTAAGTTCCACAAGTATTACATTAGAAAAAAATAAAGATTGGAAAAATATTAGTAAATATGATAGTAAAATAGAATCAATAAAAGTGAATATATATTCAACAATGGGCGAAGTATTTAATAGTTTTAAATTAGGAAATGTTGATTTAATAAATACTACTATACAAAATTATCAAGACTATATAGGAACAATAGGATTCAATGTAATTGAATCACCTGGCAGAGAATTTGATTTCATAAGTTTAAACTGCGAAGATAAAATTTTTCAAAGCCAAGGAGTAAGACAAGCCATTGGCTTTGCGATAGATAAAGATAATATAATAAGCTCCGTATATGCAAACCAAAAAATAATGTCTACATATCCATTAGACTATGGAAACTATGTTTATGAAAACAATAATAATAGTTCGGGATACAATGCAGAGCAAGCTAAAAAAACATTAGAGGATGATGGCTGGGAGTATACAAACAATAGATGGAGCAAAAGGATAGATGGAGTAAATACAACATTAAGAATAAGGCTTTCGGTAAATAAGGAAAATAGCCAGAGAGTACAAGTAGCGGAAATAATAAAAGAGCAATTGGAAAACATTGGCATTCCTGTAACAATAGTAAATTTAAGCAATTCTCAATACCAGAGTACCCTAGAGCAAAAAGATTATCAAATGCTAATTACAGGAGTATACAACTCATATAGCCCAGATTTAACTTATTTTTTCGGAGAAAATAATGTATCGAACTATAGAAATGAAAATATATTATCAATTTTAAGTAGTGGTATATCTACGAAAAGCAGTAAGGTTTTGAAAGAAAAATATTCAGAAATATATAGCACCTACAAGGCAGAAGTTCCATTTATAGGATTGTACAGAAGCAAAAATATAACCATAACTAGTCAAAAATTAATAGGAGAAATTATAGTTAATAATTATAGCACTTTTTATAATATTTCTAATTGGTACAGAAAATAGAATAAAAATGCTTGACAAAAAAATAAAATAGTATATAATGTACATAGTACAAACAAATGTTTATTAATTAGGAGGATTTTATGAGTAAAGATAACAATGAAAAACAAAAAGCACTAGAAGCTGCATTAGGTCAAATAGAGAAACAATTTGGTAAAGGTTCTGTTATGAAACTTGGAGAATATAAAACAATGAATGTGGAAGCAATTCCTACAGGAGCTTTAAGCTTAGACGTGGCTTTGGGAATAGGTGGTATTCCTAAGGGAAGAATAATAGAAGTATTTGGTCCAGAATCTTCTGGAAAAACTACACTAGCATTACACATGATAGCAGAAGCACAAAAATTAGGTGGAGAGGCTGCATTCATAGATGCAGAGCACGCACTTGATCCAGTATATGCAAAGCATTTAGGCGTAAATATAGATGATTTAATAGTGTCTCAACCAGATACAGGTGAGCAAGCATTAGAAATAGCAGAAGCTTTAGTTAGAAGCGGTGCTATAGATATAATAGTAGTCGATTCTGTTGCTGCATTAACACCAAAAGCAGAAATAGATGGAGATATGGGTGATGCCCATGTTGGTTTACAAGCAAGATTAATGTCTCAAGCATTAAGAAAATTAGCAGGTGTACTTAATAAATCAAATACAGTTATTATATTTATCAACCAATTGAGAGAAAAGGTAGGAATAATGTTTGGAAATCCAGAAACAACACCGGGAGGAAGAGCATTAAAATTCTATTCATCTGTAAGATTGGATATTAGAAGAACAGAAAACCTAAAACAAGATGGAGAAGCAATTGGAAGCAGAGTAAAAGTAAAGGTAGTAAAAAATAAAGTTGCTCCACCATTTAGAGAGGCTGAATTCGATATAGTATATGGAAAAGGAATATCAAAATCAGGTAATATACTAGATTTAGCAGTAAACTTGGATATAGTAGAAAAAAGTGGAGCTTGGTTTAGCTATAGCGGAACTAGAATTGGTCAAGGAAGAGAAAATGCTAAGAGATATTTAGAAGAAAATCCAGAAATAATGAATGAAATAGAGCAAAAAGTTAGAGCAAATTTCAATAAAGCATTTGAACAAAGCTTGGATGATGAAGCAGTAGAAGAGGCCGAAGAACCACTAGAAGATGAGGAGTAATATACGTGTATTCAATAGAAGAATTTGATAAAGAAAAGTCTAAAGTATTAAAATATGTTTTATATAAAAAAAGAAGCAAACAAGAAGTAAAAAATAAATTTTATAATACAATAGATAGTCAAATGCTAGAAGATATAATTGACGAGTTAGAAGAGAACGGATATATAGATGATAATAATTATATAGAAAGAGCTGTAAATGAATTTAAAGCTTTAAATAATTTATCTATAAAAGAAATAAAATATAAGTTATCATCAAAAGGAATTCCAGGAAATCTAATAGATGATTATATAATAAAAAATAAAGAAGAACTAGTTGAATATGAGTTTGAATCAGCCAGAAAAATAGCTATTAAGAAAATGAATTTGATGGATGAAGATGGAGTAAAACAATATTTAGCTAAAAAAGGTTATATGAAAGAAAGTATAACAGAAGCAATAAAAGAAGCTAGCAATTAAGAGTTAAAGGAGCTAAAAATGCAAAATATTTTAACACTAGAAACAAATAAGTATGCAATAAAAATAGAAAATTTTGAAGGGCCAATTGATTTATTATTACATTTAATTGATAAAAATAAAATGAATATTTGTGATGTAAAATTATCAGAAATTACGGATCAATATATTGAATACATCAAGAAAATGGAAGAAATGAATCTGGAAATAACAAGTGAATTCTTGCTTATGGCTTCAACACTAATCTACATAAAATCAAAGAGCATTCTTCCTAAAAATGTAGAAGAGGAAGAAGAAATTTCTGAAGAGGAATTATTGCATAGAATTATAGAATATAAAAAGTACAAAGAAATAACAAAGAAGTTAAGACAGATGTACGAAGAAAGTGGTGTTAGATATTACAAAGCTCCTGAAAATATAAAATTACCAAAACAGGAATTAAAAGAAAATCAATATAATGAAGAGAATATAATAAGTGTGTATAAGCAACTATTGGAAAAAAATACACAAAAAATTAATGAGAATGCTAAAAATATAGAAAAAATAGCAATAACAGATACATACACGGTTGCTAGCAAAGTGAAAGAGATGCTAAAAGAATTAATAAAAAAGCCTAAATTTGTGTTTAATGCGTTATTTTCTTTAAATAAATGCGAGAAAGAAGAAGTTATAACAGCTTTTTCGGGATTATTGGAATTGTCTAGAAGAAACAAAGTTGTAACATCACAGGATGAAATATTTGGAGATATATCTGTACAAAAACATAATAAAGTGCAGTAAAATAATGTTTAAAATACCAAAAAAAGTAAATACTAGTATTATATTATTCCAGAAAAAGGAAGGAAAATATAATGCTAGTATTTTTAAAATATTTTATTATGTTTATAATAGCTGCAACTATTATAGTTTCTATACTAATATTAATATCTAAACTAAAAATTGATATAAAGAATTTTAATGTTCAAAATATTAATAATGAAAAGAATAATAAAAATTTTTTTATAGTTGTATCTTTTGTTATTTTAAACCTTGAATGGTTAAAAATTAGGATAAATAAAAATTTAATGGCAAAGGAATATGTAAAGGAAAAGTTAAAAGTAGAAGAAAAGAATATTAAAATGGGCAAAGAAGCGGAGAAGGTTGCAAAAATATTTTTAGATAATAAGAAGATAAGAGATGAATTTAAAAAAATCAGCATTGCATTGGAAAAATTGGAGTTAAATATAAATGTAGGATTAGAAGATTGTGTTATTACTTCATATCTTGTTGGAATTATAGCGATAGTCATATCAAATATATTACCACATGTATTAGCTAAAAAGCTTAAGGAAGCGGAAATTAGTGAAAGGTATAAATATGAGATTGTGCCAATATACAAAAATAAAAATTTATATAAAATTAACCTGAACTGTATAATTACAGCAAAAATGGTACATATTATTTATATAATATTTTTAATTAAAAAAGAGAAAAAGAGGAGAAGTGATAAAAATGAGCGAACATCCAATAGAAAACCTTATGAATACAGCTATGAATAGCATAAAAGATATGATTGATGTAAATACAATAATAGGTGAACCAATAGAAACATCAAATAATGTAGTTATAATACCAATTTCAAAAGTAGGATTTGGATTTGCAGCAGGGGGTAGTGAATTTAAAGGAGAAACGATAGACGAATATACTAAAAAAGAAAAGGAAGAACAGGTACAGTATAAATTACCATTTGGAGGAGGTAGTGGAGCTGGAGTAAATATTTCACCAGTTGCATTTCTAGTAGTATCACAAAATTCGGTAAAATTATTGCCAGTAGACCATAATTCGTGCCTTGATAGATTATTTGATTACATTCCAGATTTAATAGAAAAGGCAAATTGCATGATAAATAAGCAAATGCAAAATAAAAAGGAAGAAAAAGAACAGGAAATAAAAAGAATAGATAGAAAAGAAAGAGAAATGCAAGAAAGGCAAGAGAGAAGAGAAAAAATTGCAAATGCACAAACAGACGAAAATATTAGTACTCCAACAGTAAAACCCAAAAGAAATAGAGTAAGTAAACCAATTGATGCATACGAATTTGAATATGATGAAACTGATGGAGAAGAAGATTATCAAGATTAAAAGATTGAAATTGACAAGGATTTATGAATTATGTTATACTTTATACAGTAGATCAAGACTCCGGAAACCTATGAGGCCCGGGGTTATTTTATTTACCTCTAAAATAATAATTATAGCAAATAGAAAACAAATAATTAAGTTCTTAAAAATTATTATTGCAATAGAATAGAAATAAGTATATAATCATATACGAATTAGGAGATATAATTATATTTCCTTAATAACGCTTCTTTATAAAAAGGAGAAAGTATTATGAAAAACTTTTTAAAAACTTACAAGTCAGTTATTATACTTCTAGCTGCAATAATAATTGGCGCTATCGTAGGGATAGTATTTAAAGAAAAAGCAGCAGTTCTAAGCCCACTTGGGGATATCTTTCTAAATTTAATGTTCATTATAATTGTACCATTAATATTCTTGAGTATTACAACCTCAATCTCAAAAATGAAGCAGCCCAAAAGGCTAGGAAAAATAATGTTCACAATAATTGCAATGTTTATTGTAACATCATTAATAGCAGTAATTGTAGGAATTGCGGTTACATATCCAATAAAATTAGTAAATACTGATGATGGAGAATTAATAAAAGCATCTCTTCAAGAAGAATCAAGTGAAACTGTAGAAGAAGATGACCAAACAATATTAGCAAGAACAGTAGATGTTCTTACAGTAAATGATTTTTCAAAATTATTATCAAAAAATAATATAATTGCATTAATAGTATTTTCACTATTATTTGGAATTGCTATGAAAATGGCAGGAGAAAAAGCAGAGCCTGTAGAAAAATTTCTTGATTCTGCTTATGAAATAGTAATGAAATTTGTAAATATTACAATGTATTATGCGCCAATAGGATTAGGATGCTATTTTGCATCATTAATAGGAACATTTGGAAGCACAATCGCTGTAGGATATTTAAAAACATTTGTTATATATACTGTAGTGGCAATATTATATTATGTAATAGTGTATTCATTATATGCTTTAATAGCAGGAGGCAAAAAAGGAGTAATTGCATTCTGGAAAAATATAATTCCAGCAACAATCACGTCACTTGCAACTTGCTCATCAGCAGCTTCAATACCAGTAAATACACAAGCATCTAAAAATATAGGCGTTTCTGACGATATTGCAGAAACAATGATACCACTAGGAACTAGCTTCCATAAAGATGGATCAATTATAGGTTCTGTATTTAAAATAATGTTTTTAGTTTGCTTATTTGGAACAAATCCTGGAATAGGGCAAGTAATTATAGTGGCATTAATTGCGAACTTGCTTGTAACAGCTGTTCCGATTGGTGGTGGTACAATTTCAGAAATGATGATATTAACAATGATGGGATTCCCAGTAGCAGCATTACCAATATTAACGATAATTGCTACAATAATAGATCCACCAGCTACATTATTAAATGTAATAGGTGATTCAAGCGCATCCATGTTAGCAGCTAGAATAGTAGATGGCAAAGACTGGATGGGAAAAAATAATAAAATTATAAAAGAAATAAAATAGATTTAGAAGATATAAAAAAGGCAATAAACATTGATTTTATTGCCTTTTTAAATATTTAGAGCTATTGACATAAGGCTCTGGTATTGATAAAATTATAACCGAAAATAAGATTTTAAAAAAATCAAAGGAAGAGATAAATGAATCAGAAAAAACAATTATTAAAAAACACCATAATAATAGCAATAGGAAAATTAAGCACACAAGTAATATCATTTTTGTTATTACCGTTGTATACGTGGAAACTTAGCCCAGAGCAATACGGCTCTTATGATTTTATGGTTACTTTATCTGTATTTTTACTACCAATAGTTACATTACTAATGGAAGAATCTATGTTTAGATTCTTAATAGATGCAGAAACAGTAAAACAAAGAAAAAAAGTAATAACGGCAACAGTATTTTACATGATATTTGGAACAATAGCATTCACAGTAATTGCTGGTATAGTAATGGCAATTATAAAATATCAATATGGTGTGCTATTCATTGCATTTGTAATATCTAATATATTATTAAATTTAAGCAACTGCTTATCTAGAGGCGAAGGAAAGATAAAGCTATATTCTTTATCAAACTTCATTTTGGGAGCAAGCACAATAATTTTAAATATAATATTTATATTACCACTTAAAATGGGAGTAAATGGATTATTGCTATCAAATACAATAGCAAATACTGCAACAGCAATAATAGTACTAAAACAATTAAAAGTTAAAAAATACATAAATAAACAATCACTAAGCAGAAAAACACTAAGCCAGATGATAAGATATTCTGTACCACTAGTTCCAAACAATATATCATGGATTATTATTAGTTTATCAGATAGATTAATGTTAACAGCAATGTCTGGAAGTGGAGCAAATGGAATATATTCTATAGCAAATAAATTTCCAAACATAATTTACACATGCTATGGATTTTTCTCAACTGCATGGAAAGAATCGGCTGCTAGAATTTTAAAAGAAGATAATAAAAAAGCGTATTATAATAGCATTTACAAGGATGTAAAAGTATTTTTAAAAGCCATTGTATTAGGGCTTATTGCAATAATGCCACTAGTATTTTCAATGCTTGTAAATTATAGCTACAATGAAGCTTACTTATATATACCAATACTAACTTTATCAATCTATTACACAAACATGTCAAACTTTTATGGCGGGATATTTACCGCATATAAGAATACAAAAATAATGGGAAATACAACTGTAGGAGCAGCAATTATAAACGTAGTATTAAACTTTATATTTATACCAAAATTTGGAATATATGCTGCATCAATATCAACACTTTTCTCAAATTGGATAGTATATGTATATAGGCGTATTAGATTAAGAGAATATATAAAATTAAAAGAAGAGTTTAATATACTATTTTGGATATTATTAGCAGGAACAATGGTATCATATTATATAAATAATATGGCTTTGAACATTGTAGTATTTATAATAGTTTTAATATACTGTATATATACAAATAGAAATTTTATTCTTGGTTTTATAAATGGTTTAAAAAGGCGTAAAGCTAACGCCTAGAGAGGAAAAGTTTATGGATATTAGTATAAATATACCAAAAGAAAATATAAAATTTAATGAACCAATGAGTAAGCATACCACATTTAAAATTGGTGGTAATGCAGATATATTTGTGCAGGCTAAAACTTTAAATGAAATAGAACAAACTCTAAAAGCAGCAAAAGCGAATAATATTCCAATTTATGTAATTGGAAATGGTAGTAATTTACTAGTAAAAGATAATGGAGTTAGAGGCATAGTATTACAAATAAAAACAAGTAATTATACAATTACAAAACAAAATGATTTTGCAATTGTAGACGTAGAAGCAGGAATGCTTAATGCAAAACTTGCAAGAATATTACAGCAAGAAGGAATAAGCGGTTTTGAGTTTGCATCAGGAATACCAGGAACAATAGGCGGAGCCATTAGAATGAATGCTGGTGCATATGGCAGTGAATTTAAAGAAATTGTGGAAGAAACAACTTACATAGATTTAGAAGATAATGAAATCAAAACAATCAATAATAAAGAACATGAATTTAAATATAGATATAGCATATTTCAAAATAAAAAAGCTGTAATTATTAGCACAAAATTAAGACTAAAATATGGAGATAAACAAGAAATAGAAGATAAAATGAATGCTAATTTAGAAGCTAGAAAAGAAAAACAACCATTAGAATTTCCAAATGCTGGTAGCACATTTAAAAGAGGAGAAGATTTTATAACGGCTCAACTTATAGACCAATGTGGATTAAAAGGCGCAAAAATTGGAGGAGCGGAAGTAGCAGAAAAGCACGCAGGATTTATAGTAAACAAAGGAAATGCAACAGCAAATGATGTTATAGAATTAGTAAAAAAAGTAAAAGACGAAGTTTATAACAAATTTGGAAAAAGAATAGAACTAGAAATAGAAGTAATAGGAGAGTAAAGAAAGTGAAAGATTTTTTTAAGTGGTTTAAATCAAGTGCAAAAATGAAAAGATGGTTGCTATTAATGCTAATAGGAATAGTTTTGGTGTGTTATGGAGTAGCTAAAGTGCTTATTGCAAAAGAATTAAGCTTTGCAGAATTAGCAAAAATAATATTAAGCTTTACAGTAGGCTTCACATTTGCAGTGGTTAGCATAATATGCATACAAAGAAGAACATTAGAATTGTTAGTGCAGGAAACTGATACAAGAGATTTGAGTGGCAAAGAACAAGTACACTCGCTAATATTTAATAAAAAAGTGTATAATCAAGGTCCCAAAATAGTGGTAATAGGAGGAGGATCTGGATTAAATACTGTTTTAAGAGGATTAAAAAATTATACAGATAATATTACTGCAATAGTTACCGTTTCAAATTATGGTGAAAATATAACTCCATTAAATGATATAAAAGATAGCTTGATTGCACTATCTACAAACGAAGATAAAATGAGAAATTTAATGAATACAGAAGTTCAAACTAGCAGAAATGAAACAACAAGTTTTAGTAATTTGTATTTTAATGCAATGCAACAAACAATAGGCGACTTTACGAAATCAATAGAAGCTAGTAGCAATGTGCTAAATATGATAGGAAAAGTATTACCAGTAACATTAGATAAAGTAGATATTTGTGCAGAACTTGAAGATGGAACAGTAATAGAAAGCAAAGAAAAGATTCCACAAGTGGTAAATGAAAGAATAAGTAAAATAAGCAGAATTTATTTATACCCTACAAACTGCAAAGTAGCACCTGGAGTAATAGAAGCTATAAACGAAGCGGATGCAATTGTAATAGGTCCAGGAAGCTTGTATACAAACGTAATACCAAACTTGCTAGTTCCTGGAGTATCAAAAGCAATAAGAGAATCAAAAGCCTTTAAAGTGTATGTAAGCAATATAATGACAGAATTTGGGCAAACAGATAACTATTCATTATCTGACCATATAAAAACTATTATAGATCATGCTGGGAAAGGAATTGTAGATTATTGCATATATGACACAGGAGAGATAGTTCCAGAGTTTGTTAGAAAGTATAATAAAGAAGGCTGTGAATTAGTAGATCAAGATCCAAGCAATGTAAAAGGAATGGGAGTAAAGCTAATACAAAGAAACTTATCTACAGTAGAAAATGATGCAATAAGGCACAATCCGGATGCAATTGCTACAGCGATAATTCAGCTAATATGCGACGATTTGGTATTTAATGATATGCAAAACAATCCTCAATTTTTAAAATTAGATTCTAAAGTTAAAGAAACAAAAAAGAAATTGAAGAAAAATAATAGCATGCAATATGTAAAGAGAAAAAAATCAAAAGATTCTAAAAATAGGACAAGCAAGTTCTTAGAAAAATATAATGATAGAGTAGAATCAATAAGAAAAAGTGAGAAGAAAATCAAAACAAAAAAATAATATAAGAGGTACAGTAGATGAAATATAATGAAATTAGTGAAGAACTAAAGAAACAATTGAACAGAGAATGGTTAATTACAAATGGAATTGGTGGGTTTGCAAGCCAGAGTGCTATTGGGGTAAATACACGTAAATATCATGGGCTATTAGTAGCGCCATTAACACCTCCAGGAAGAAGATTTTTGGTATTATCAAAAGTGGATGAAAGCATAGAAATAGGAGAGAAACAATATAATTTATATTCAAATGTGTGCAATGGCGAAATATCAGAAGGCTTTAGATACATGGTGGACTTTAAAAAAGAATATATTCCAATATATACATATAAAGTAGAAGATATAGAAATAAAAAAATTCATATGCATGAAATATGGCGAAAATACAGTAACTATATTATATAGAGTTATTAGCAAAAATTCAAAAGCTAAGCTTACACTAGCACCGATTGTGAACTTTAGGGATTTTCATTGTACTAATACAAATCATAAATTTGATGTGAAACAGATTCATTATAATAATAAAGTAAAAATAACTATAGATGGCAATTCGCATACACCAATTTATATTAATTGCTCAGAAGGCAAATATATGAAACATGTGGATGATACTTTTTACAATATGTATTACGAAAAAGAAGCGGAAAGAGGCTTTACGGCGACAGAAAATCATACAGTACCAGGAGTATATAATATTAATATTTATCCTCATGAAGAAAAAGATATTACTTTTGTGTGCTCTTTGGAAGAAAATATTGATGAAATTGATGCAATAGATGTAATAAATAGAGAAGTAAAAAGGCTAAGCGAATTGGTATATGATACACATTTAATAAATGGTACTCTAGACCAAAAGGATAAGAAACTAAGACAAACATTAGCTATTGCAGCAGATAATTTTGTTGTAAATAGACCAAGATTTAATTTACACACATTAATTGCAGGGTATCCATGGTTCCTAGATTGGGGAAGAGACAGCTTAATTTCGTTTGAAGGTTTATTACTATTAACCAAAAGGTATGAGCTTGCAAAAGAAGTGCTATTAACAAATATAAGAGATATGAAATTTGGATTGGTTCCTAATGGATACTCTGGATATGATAATAGGCCTTTATACAATAGTGCAGATGGTTCGCTCTTATTATTTGAACAAGTGTATAAATATTTAAAATATACAAATGATTATAAATTTGTGAAAGAAAAGCTATACGCAACCATGATTAAAATAATAGATGCATATTCACATAGAATAGATGTTGATGGTGATGATATATACATGGATAAAGATTGCCTAATATCAGCAGGAAATGACCATACACAAATAACATGGATGGATGTAAAAATAGGTGATAAAGCTATTACTCCACGAAATGGAAAAAATGTTGAACTTAATTCTTTATGGTACAATGCACTAGAAATAATGGGAGAATTAACAGAAAAATTTGTTGATAAAAGGGAAGCTTTACAATATTATGAGCTAGCAGATAAGGTAAAGGAGTTGTTTAATTTAAAATTTATTAACAACGATAAAAAATGCTTGTATGATGTATTGGGAGATTCCAAAGTAAGACCTAACCAATTATTTGCAATTAGTTTATCACATACTGTAGTAGATAGTGGTTCAGAACTAGCAAAGAATATATTGCAAACAGTTGAAAGCAAATTGCTAAATAATTATGGATTAAGAACTTTAGCAGAAGACGAGCCAGGATATGTAAGCATATATGAAGGAGATAGCGTAAAAAGAGATTCAAGCTACCATCAAGGTATTACTTGGCCATGGCTATTAGGGCTATATTATGATGGAATGAAGAATTTTATAAAAAATACTAAAGTTAAAGAAGATAGAGAATTATATAAAAATGAATTAAAAAGACTAATACAAAACACTAAAAACACATTTTTTGAGGAGATGGAAAATAATTCTACAATTGGCAGCATTAGTGAGATATATGATTCTGATCCACCATATAAAGCCAGAGGCGCATTTGCGCAAGCTTGGAGTGTAGCAGAAATTTTTAGAATTATTACAGAAAAATAAATAGAGAGGATATGCAAATATGGATTCATTATATTTATTATATGGAGAAGAAAAATATTTATTAGAAAATTCTTTGTCTAAATTGCTTAAAGAATTTGGCGAAAAAATAAATGGAATAAACTTTATAAATTTAGACAGCACCAATGTGCAAAATATAATATCAGATATAGAAACACCAGCATTTGAATATCCTAAAAAATTAATATTGGTAAAAGATTCTCAATTATTCAAAAAACAATCACGAGGCAAAAAAGGAGCAAGTTCGGGAGAAAATAAAAATGTATCAAAAATAGCAGAATATATAGATGAAAATATAGAAATGATTAAAGAATCTGTTGTAATAATTTTTGTTGAAGACGAAGTTGAAAAGAATGAATTATACAAGGTAATAGAAAAAAATGGAATTGTACACGAATTTGCAAAATTGAAGCTACCAGAGATAGTGAAAAAATTAAAAGCAATTTGTAATGCGTATAAAGTAAATGTGGATGAGCCTACATTGCGTTATTTTGTGGAATCTTGTGGAACCAATATGCAAGATTTAATAAATGAAATAAGAAAACAAATAGAGTATGCAGGGCAAGGAGGCACTATTACAACTAAGAGCATAGACCTTCTAGCAATAAAACAATTAGATAGTGTAATATTTGATTTAACAGATAATTTAGGGAAAAGA
This sequence comes from uncultured Clostridia bacterium, assembly GCA_934122115.1. Lineage (GTDB taxonomy): Bacteria > Bacillota > Clostridia > TANB77 > CAG-508 > UMGS1901. The sequence goes on from CAKOVU010000011.1 coordinate 21,222, forward strand.
AATATAGAGCAAGCTTTGAAGGTTCTTAAAAATCTGATATATGCAAAAGAGCCAATACAAAAAATATTAATAACATTATATAATCATTTTAAAAAGCTATATTTTACAAAGTTAGCGATAAACGGAAATAAAAATGTGGCTCAAAGCTTAAACTTAAAGCCAAACCAAACTTTCCTAGTTTCAAAGTACACAATGCAATCAAAGTATTTTAAGGAAAACGAATTAAGAGAAATATTACAAGAATTCATAAATTTAGATTATAACTCAAAAATAGGCAATATAGATGCATACTTGGGGTTAGAAACAATTTTATGCAAATGTGCAAACGTATAATTTAGGCAAATCTGGATAAAATATGTACATAATAAAATTAAGGAGATTTTGGTTATGTATAATTTTAGAACAGATTTAGCAGATGAAAGAAACGAAATATATAAGAAAGCGAATAATATTAGCACAAATGTTGATGGAATAGAAGTTGAAGAAGACGAAGCGGAAAATATAAAGATAGGCAGAGTTAATATAGTAAACGAAAATGGAGAGCAGGCAATAGGCAAGCCACAAGGAACCTATGTTACTCTGGATATAAAAAACATAAAAACAATTCAACATGAAGAAATAGAAAAAGTTGCAAATGTGTTAGCAAATGAATTGCGCAATCTTATAAATAAGCATATTACAGACGTGGATGATATTTTGGTAGTAGGATTAGGAAATATATATGTTACACCAGATGCATTGGGGCCAAAAGTTGTTCCAGAGATAGAAGTAACTAGGCACATTTTGCAATACATGCCTAAAGCGATGCCAGAGGATACAAGGCCGGTTTCTGCCATAGCACCAGGGGTACTGGGAATAACAGGAATTGAAACAATGGAAATACTAAAAGGAATTGTGGATAATGTTAAGCCGAAAATGCTTATAGTGATAGATGCACTGGCTTCTAGAAATATAGAAAGAATAAGCAGCTCTATACAGCTTTCAGATACGGGTATTGTTCCTGGAGCAGGAGTAGAAAATACAAGAAAAGAAATAAGCGAAAAAACGCTTGGAATACCAGTTGTAGCGCTAGGAATTCCTACTGTTGTGGACTTAGCCTCTATAACAAATGATTGTATACGAATTTTTATTGAAGATTTGCAACAAAAAGCCATGTCTAACGATGCTTTAAATAAGTTAAAAGATACAGATAATTATGAACAAATAAAGGAAGCTTTGAATGTGGGAAAATACAATATGATTGTTACACCAAAAGAAATTGATGAGCTAATCGAAAATATGAAAGAAATAGTGGCTCTGGGAATAAACCAAGCACTATAGCTATAGATGTATTTCCATGCCACTTAAATAGTCTAATATACCAGATGGAGAAGTAAAATTAAACTTTAGCGAATAGCTAGTTAATTCTTGTTTCTTCATCTTAAATTTTTTGTTAATTTCATTATTACCATATTTTCCGTCACCAAGAATTGGAAAACCATAATAAGCAAGATGAGCTCTAATCTGGTGAGTTCTACCTGTATGAAGTATAACCTCCAATTTACTTGTATTAGCAGATTTATTTGAAGATAAAACAGTGTATTCTGTAATTATTTTTACATATCCTTTTTTAGGAACGTTACTAATATACACAATTGATTTTTTATTATCCTTGAATAGAAAATCTGTTAAAATTTTATGTTTTTCTTTAGGAATTCCATATACCTCACATATATAATGTTTTTCTATTTCATGGTTTTTAAACTTATCAAAAAGTATGTTTAAAGCTGTTTCATTTTTTGCAAACAACACTAGGCCAGAAGTGTTTCTATCAAGCCTGTGACAAGGAAAAACAGTATAGCCAAGAAAACCGCTTAATAGGCTACTAAAAGAATTATCACCAGCAACCTCAATTCCAGCAGGTTTATTTGCAACAAGAATATTTTCATCTTCGTATATTATAGAATCCTTTGTGATTATAGAAGCTTTGAATAAATATTCATCAGTGATAAAAATTGTTATTTCATCACCTTCATAAACAGTTGCATTTTGATTTGTTTTTACACCATTTATTCTAATATCTTTTTTTCGCAACGCTTTATAAAGTGAACTAGTGGTTAAACCATCGAATTCACTTAATAAAACAGTATTCAATTTTTTTCCATTATATTTACTATTTACAACTAATTTTCTCATAGATAAAATTATACAAGAAAATAAGCTAAAATGCAAATTCTATTCTTCAATCATCATATCAAATTTTCTTTCTAAATCGTTAGAATCGGGGTAAGCCATATACACGGTGGAGCTACTAGTACGATGTAAAAACTCAATAATCTGATATACATCTATCCAAATTTGGTTAGTTCCTTCTTTTTGAACTTCATTAAAAATTAACTGCAATCCGAAATGTAAGTGGGGAATGTTTATATTATTAACATTCTCGTGTGAACTATAGCCTGTCATTCCTAAATATCCTATAACATCGCCAGCACACACAATTTGACCTTCTTGAAGATTTTTAGCATATGGATGGTCTTTTCGTAGATGCGCATAGTAATAATAACGTTTCTTATCAAAACTTCTAATTCCAACACGCCAACCACCATATTGATTCCAGCCAATAGCTTCTACATATCCAGATTCGACGGCAATAATAGGAGTGCCAATACTTCCAAGCAAATCATTACCTAGGTGGACCCTTTTATAACCATATGAACGTGAAGAACCAAAATCTTTATAGTGGCTAAAGCTGTAACCTTTAGCAATTGGAGAGAAAACTTTTATACCGTATTGAGTTTTGTAAGTTTTATCAGCTGTTTGTATAGTATAATTTCCAATATACTCGTGAAATATAGCATCATAACTTTCATAATAATATTTATACAATTTATAATCCTTTGAAAGCTCTTCCATTGTAGTACCATTTTTAATTTTAGAAATTAAAGAATCTAAATCTGCTTGTTTGAACCTTGAAAAATCCCCACCATATTTACATCCAAGGTATGCCATAAGTTCAATCCAATTAAATTTTACGGCTTCATCTTTTACATGAGAATCTATATCTAATTTTGCAAGTTTGTAAAGAGCGGTAGAAGTGCCTTTAAAATCTACCCATTTTATGTATGAATTCGACTTCTTTTCTGTACTTTCGACGTAATCATTCATAATGTTTTCAGCTTGTTCAGTATTAAGATTTAAAGGAATATCCGTTTCTGTATATTGTTTTTGATAAAAAATGAATATAATACTAGAAACTACTAAAAATACTATTAAAATAGCAATAAGTATCTTGATTATATGATTTTTAGAGATAGATTTTATGACCAATTTTTGCCTCCTATGTATAATTGGAATTTGACAAGTTGTTATAATGTATATTCAAATCGGGGGAAGATAGAACCAAAATAAAGTCAAAAAATGCACAACAGATTACTCAAAATTTGCACAATAAAATGGTCAAAAAATGCACAATGATATTGAAAATAAAAAAAATTGATATAGAAGTTAAGATTTATTTTTAGCTTCTATTTTTTTGAATACAAAACTATAACAATATGTTTTACTAACTTCCTTAAGTTATATACTTAACGAACAAAAAGAAAAAAAGTATATCTGATTAATCGCAGTTGTATCAACATATTCATCGATTCTAAAAAGCGACAAAAATAACTTAATAAGTCAAAAAAATGAGCTTTTTCGATAGCATACCTTTTTGTTTTTTTGCTTGAAAATAGGGTATTTTAGTGCTATCATAATTTCAGAAAATTACTTCGTTAAGTATATAACTTAACGAAGTGAAAAAAAGCCTCGAAACCCATAGACGGCGAAGAAAAAACAAAAGGAGAATGTGTAAAATGAGAAAAAATTTAACAAACAAAACAAAAAGTAAGAACAGCAGTTTAAACTTTGCAATGCTTAAAGAAAAACGTGGAATTACATTGGTCGCATTAGTAGTAACAATAGTAGTTCTATTAATATTGGCAGGAGTAAGTTTAAATTTGGTATTGGGCAATGAAGGAATTTTAACAAGAAGTAAAGAAAGCAAAACCAAAACAGAAATAGCAGAAGTAAAAGAAAAAGCCCAATTGGACATAACAGAGATACAAACACTAAATGGAGGAAAGATAACATATAGTGAATTAAAAACAACATTGGAAAAGTATGGAACAGTAGAATATGAATCAG
>CAKOVU010000012.1:0-19938 GCA_934122115.1 uncultured Clostridia bacterium
ATCAAGAGTATTTTAAAAGATTACTTGAAAGAATTAAATTAATTCGTACAAGTGAGAGAATGTTTTATCAAAAAATCACTGATATATTTGCTGAATGTTCTATTGATTATGATAAAAATAGTGACACTGCAATGACTTTTTATAAAACGATTCAAAATAAATTTCATTTTGCAATTACAGGAAACACTGCTGCTGAAATAGTGTATAACAGAGTAGATTCTAAAAAAGAGCATATGGGACTTACTACCTGGGAAAACTCGCCTGATGGAAAAATTTTGAAATCTGATGTAATTATTGCCAAGAATTATTTAAATGAAAAAGAAATTAAAAATTTGAATAATTTAGTAAACTTATTTTTGGATATTGCTGAAAATAATGCAGAGAGAAATATCGCAATGTATATGGAAGATTGGCAAAATGAAGTAGAAAATGCTTTGAAAGTTTTCCATTATGAAGTTCTAGAAGGAAAAGGAAAAATTTCACATAAACAAGCAGTCGAAAAAGCAGAGAATGAATATGAAAAATATAAAGTTATACAGGATAAAAATTATGTGTCAGATTTTGATAGACTGCTAAGTGAAACAAATCAAATTAAAAATAAATAAATTACGCAATTGATAAAAATAATATAAAATGATAAAATAAATTTGACAAAATTGCTTGTAAAAGGAGTTTGATTATGTGAATTATTTAGAAAACGTTGATAAGAGAATAATAGAATATTTAAATATTTTAGAGCCAGAATTTCCTGGATGGATTAATGACTATATAAATACCAAAGAGTTATTGTCACAAAAATATATAAGTGTTACTTGTGGGACCATTTATTCAAGTTTGTTTGAAAGTGATTTTTTCTTTTCCAGTTTAGATCATTCTGTTGCAGTAGCATTAATTATTTGGCATTTCACTCACGATAAAAAGCAAACTCTATCTGGATTATTTCATGATATTGCTACTCCTGCTTTTAAGCATTGCGTTGATTTTCTAAATGGTGATTATATGGCTCAAGAATCTACTGAAGATTTAACAACAGAAATAATAAAAAGATCCAGTGAAATAGTAAAACTATTAGAAAGAGATAATATTAAAATATCAGAAATAGAAGATTATCATATTTATCCGATTGCAGATAATGATACTCCTAGATTATCTGCTGATAGATTAGAATATTCTTTATCAAATGCATTATTTACTTATAAATTATTAGATATAGAAAGTATTAAAGAAATTTATAATGACATTGAGATTCAAAGAAATTCGGAAAATGAAATGGAGTTAGGCTTTAAAACAAAGAAAATAGCAAGAAAATTTGTAAAGGTTACGAGTAGGTTATCTATAATTTACAGGGAGGATAGAACTAGATATTCTATGCAATTTATTGCAGATATTTTGAAACAATTAAGTAACGAAAATAAAATTTCAAGACAAGATTTATATAATCTAAAAGAAAGTGAAGTAATAGATGTTATAGAGTCATCTAAATATAATGATATTTTTAATATTTGGAAGAATGCTACAAAAGTTAAAACTTCAAAAGAAGAACCTAAAGATGTTTATTATGTTCATCATGGGGCAAAGATAAGATATATTGATCCATTAGTTAATGGAGAGAGGATATCGAAGATTTGTAAAATAGCTAATAAAATGATAAATAAAAATTTATCATATGATATGAATAATTATGTTTATTTAGATTTTAAATTCTAGGTACGTTCTGCAAAAATGAATAAAACAGGTTATTATGATAAAAATTTCAAGTAGAAAGGATGATATAAAATGAAAGAATTAAAAATAAAGATAGAAGGAATGGTTTGCGGAGGATGCGAAAATAGAGTTAAAACTGCTCTATCAGAAATTACTGGTGTAGAAAGCGTAGATGCAAATCATAATACAGGAATGGTAATAATAAAATCAGAAGAAGAGTTAGATGTTAAACAAATAAAAGAGAGAATATTAGATCTTGGATATGAAATTGTAGAGGAATAGCAATATGAAAAGTATAATATTATCAGTTGATGGAATGACTTGTAGCGCTTGCTCAAACGGATTAAAAAATATTTGAATAAACAAAACGGAGTTTTTGAAGCAAATGCAAATCTTGTAATGGCAAATGCTACAATAATTTACGATGAAAGAATTTTAGATCAGGAGAAAATAGAAAAATATATAAAGCAGGCGGGATTTAAAAGCTTAGGAATATTTAAAAATATAGATGTAGAAAAAGATAATAAAAAAGAAAAAGTACAGTTTATCATTTTTACAATTTTAGCAATAGTTACAATGTTATATATCTATGGGACACATGATTGGCTTACCAACTATAAAATTTTTAAGTGCAGAACATAATCCTATAAATTATGCTATTTGTTTATTAATTCTAACTTAGTTGTTACAATAATTATTATTGCCAATGTTGCTATAAAAATATATTCAAATGCAATACTGAACTATGGTACCAAGATGAGCATTAAAGATATTATAAAAATGTATAAAGAAAAACAAAGTTAAATACTACTTAGGACTGCTTGAAAAATAGTGGTCCTTTTTGTATATTATTATGATAAATAGTGATTATATAGGAGAGTAAAAAAATACGAAATCTGTTCTTGACAATATATTTTCGTGAAAAAATAAAAATTTTAGAGAATTTTGTAACGAATTGAAATTTCAATTGTCATATATGCAAAGGAGGATGAAAGTTATGCAGGATATGGAACAAATATATAAACAATATTTTGAAACAGTAAACAAATTCTTATTCTGTTTAACTCATGATAATGATGTTTCTGAAGAACTAACACAAGAAACTTTTTGCAAAGCAGTCAAAAAGATTGATACATATAAAGGAGAATGCAAAATATCGGTTTGGCTATGCCAAATTGCTAAAAATTTATGGTATAACCAATGCAAAAAGAACAAAAAAATTGCGAGTATTGAAAAAGAAATGCTAGAAATACAATTAAACAATACAACTGAAGAAAAAGTTATTTCAAATGAAGAAAAAATACTATTGTATAAAAAAATGCAAAAATTAGACGAAAAAACACGAGAAGTAATTTATTTAAGGATAACCGGAGAACTTAGTTTTAAAGAAATAGGAGTTATTTTGAATCAAACAGAAAACTGGGCTAGAGTAACATTTTATCGAGGAAAAAATCAATTGAAGGAGGTTGATTAATATGAAAGAGAAAAAAGAATGCAAAATTGTTCAAGATTTATTACCAAATTATATTGAAAATTTAACAAATGAAGAAACAAATAAGTTCATCGATGAACATTTAAAAGAATGTAATGAGTGCAAAAAAATTTTTGAAAACATGAAAAAAGATTTTGAAACGAATACAACAAAAAGAGACGAAAGAGAAGTTAAGTATATAAAAAAATATAGCAATAAAATGAAATTATTAAAAACTATATTATTGGTTATAATTGTGATATATGTGATAGTAATAGCTAGAAGAACAATTATAATGACTTCACTTTCTAAAAAAGTAAATAAAAATCAGTCATATGATAATTACTATGCAAGATTATATTCTTATCAAGGAGATACTTTAACTATAACAGAAAGCTATAATAAAGGCAAAGACTATTTGACGATGTTTACGAGAATGGTTAATGGCAATGAAATTCAAAAAATAACTTATTATAAAAAAGATAACGAGCAATTTGCTGTTATAGAGGCAGGTGGCAAAAGAACTGTGCTAGATTCTAAAAAAATGCTAGGAGGAAATATAGTACCTGTAACTTATGTATCAGATGGATTTTTTGCAAATCTTCAATATGCACTTATAACAGGAATTGAATCTACATATTGTAATGGAAAAGAGTGTTACATTATTAAAGGAAGTAGTTATGAAAGGTATATAAACAAAGAAACAGGTTTTGCAGTTAGAGATATAGAGAAATCAAATAAAGAGGTAACTAGACAAACTGATATAGTAGTTGATTATGATTATAAATTTAATATAGTAACAGATAACGACATTGTAAGACCAGATATAACTGGAATACAATAAACGAATAATATTTAAAAAAAGTATTACACAAAAATAAAATTTATGCTATAATACACATATCGAGTAGCGAAAAGCGTAAGTCCAGAGAAAAGGACTTGCGTTATTTTTTTGCTTTAAAAATAAAAATGATTGTGTAATTGTAGGTAGATGTGCAGATTATATATTAAAGCCACTCACAAAGAGGCAGAAAAGCATGTAGTTCAATTTGAGAAATCTAAATTGCAACTATTTTATTTATGTGATAAAATAATTTCGTAAAAATCTTGTAATAATATTTAATGAAAGTATGAAGGAAAAACAAAAATGAAAGAAAAAGTAAAAGAATTTATTGTAAAAAATTTAAAATGGATTATATTATTTCTTTGCTTAGTAGGATTTTTAGCACTAGCAGAAGATGTTTTTCATAAAGAAATAATGAGCGGAGATATAATTGGATATAACATAATATCAAAATTTTTAATATCAGATTTTGTAACACCAATAGCGAAGTTTATTACTAATTTTGGAGGTGCAATATTTTTAATAATATTAACAATAGTTTTATTTTTAGTAATAAAAAACAAAAAAATAGGAGCATCAATATTTTCTAATTTAGTAATAGTTACAGTACTAAATCAATTATTAAAAAACATATTGCAAAGACCAAGACCAACAGAATTTAGAATAATTGAAGAAACTGGATATAGCTTTCCATCAGGACATTCTATGACAAGTATGGCTTTTTATGGCTATCTGATATATTTAATTTATAAATATGTAAAGAACAAATATGTAAAATGGATTTCTATTGTATTACTAGGTATTTTAATATGTTCTATTGGAATAAGCAGAATTTACCTAGGCGTGCATTATACAAGCGATGTATTAGGTGGCTTTTTAATATCAGTGTCATATTTAGTTATATACATAAGTGCTGTTAATAAGTTTTTAATTGAAAAATAGACAAGGGAACTACTTGAAAAATAGTAGTTCTTTTTAGTATAATCATAACGAAAAATGTCATTTTATAGAGGAGAAAAACAATGACTTACAAATATGTGTATGAAACTCCAGGAAACTTTTCAAATATGATTATGAATAGTGATGGAGAATATTTAACAGGTTTATGGTTTGAAAATTCAAGGGATTCTTCCAAACACAAAATAAACTGCGAAGAAAAAAATTTAGAAGTATTTACAGAAACAAAAAAATGGTTAGACACTTACTTTAGTGGTAAAAATCCTAATTTTACACCAAAATACAAAATAGAAAAATTAACACCATTTAGAAAAGAGGTGATTGATATAATGAACTCTATCGAATATGGAAATGTTGTAACATATAATGACATATCTAAAATAATTGCTGAAAAAAGAGGCATGAAAAGAATGTCTTCACAAGCTGTTGGAGGAGCTGTAGGATGGAACCCTATTTGCATTATTATCCCTTGTCATAGAGTAGTTGGAACAAGTGGAAGCCTAACAGGTTATGGTGGAGGAATAAATAACAAAATAGAATTATTAAAGTTAGAAGGAAACGATATGAGTAAGTATTTTATTCCAAAGAGAGGAACGGCATTATGATAAGATGTAAATGGTGCAATTTAAAAAATCAAAAATATTTAGAATATCATGATAAAGAATGGGGAATACCTTCGTATGATGATAAATATTTATACGAAATGCTAATTTTAGAATCTTTTCAAGCAGGCTTATCTTGGGAATGTGTTTTAAATAAAAGGGAGGATTTTAGAAAAGCATTTGATAATTTTGAAATAGATAGAATATGTACTTATGATGACAAAAAAATACAAGAATTGCTAAAAAATGAAAACATTATAAGGAATAAACTAAAAATAAATGCGGCTATCAATAATAGCAAGATATTTAGACAAATCCAAAAAGAATATAAAACATTTTCTAATTATATATGGAGTTTTACAGACAACAAAATAATTTATGAGACAAACAAAACAAGTTCTAAGTTATCAGATAAAATTTCAAAAGACTTACAAAGAAGAGGAATGAAGTTTGCTGGGACAACAATTATATATTCTTATTTGCAGGCAATAGGTGTAATTCATTCGCACGAAGAAGAATGCTTTATGTATAAAAGCGGAAAGAAATAATAGTGTTATTAAAAAATTTATAAAAAGGTTGACTTGTAAGTAAATATAATATATAATACGAACATGAGTTCTACAAGAACAAAAAAAGGATGGGTTCTTATGGGGGAAAGAAAAAATGAAATCATATTATTTGAAAACCAAGGGGTAAAATTAGAAGTAAACTTAAAAGATGAAACAGTATGGTTAACACAAGCTCAAATGGCTGAGCTGTTTGGAAAAGCTAAGTCGACAATAAATGAACATATTAAAAATATATATGCTCAGGAAGAGTTAAAAGAAAGTGAAACCATGACTAAATTCGGAATTTCCGAATTTGCTGACAAACCTACGAATTATTATAATTTAGACATGATTATTTCAGTAGGATATAGAGTAAACAGTAAAAAAGGAATTCAATTTAGAAAATGGGCTACTAAGATTTTAAAAGACTATATGCTAAAAGGCTATGCTCTAAACGAAAAGAGATTAGAATATCTAGAGAAAACAGTAAAATTAATAGATATTGCAAATAGAATGGATGAAAGACTAGAAGGTAATGATGCAAAAGAAATACTAAGAGTCATAGGAGATTATTCTAAAGCATTAAATTTATTAGATGATTATGACCATAGAACATTAGAAAAGATAAAAGGTAATATTGACGATAGAAAAATAAAGTATGATGATTGCATTAATATAATAAATCAACTTAGGTTCAATGCAGAAAGTTCAATATTTGCAGTAGAAAGAGATAAAGGCCTTGAGTCAATTATAGGAAACATTTATCAAAGTTTTAGTGGACAAGATATTTATAATAGTGTTGAAGAAAAAGGAGCAAATTTCTTATATTTAATAGTAAAGAATCACGTATTTGTTGATGGGAACAAAAGAATTGCTGCTACATTATTTATATATTTCTTAAATTTTTATGGGATTTTATATAAAAACGGAAAACAGGTGATTGACAATAATACATTAACTGCACTTACTTTATTAATCGCTGAATCAAACCCAAAAGAAAAAGAAGTTATCATAGATTTAGTAATGAATTTTCTGAAAAGTGATTAAAGAGGAGGAAAAATAATGAGAAAAGAAAAACAACAGACAATTTAGAGTTAAGAAAAGTATTTACAGTGGGCTTTGCAACAAAGAAAACTGAAGAGATATCTGATTACTAAGGTTGATTCATTTAAAGATGGCTTAAAATTAAAGGATTAAGTAAAAAGAGAGATACGAAAGAGGGGAATGTTTAATGGAAAACAAAAAAATGAAGTTGTGGAAAAAGATTTTATTAGTATTACTTGTATTATTTATATTATGGTTAATATTAGTTGCTAGAAGATTTATTATAATAACCAAATTAGTTAATGAAGCTCAAAAATATAATGGTAAAACCAATTATATTGCAGTAGTTCAATCTCTTCAAGACGGTACTGTTAATATAATGAAATCTTATAGAAAAGATGGAGATTATTTAACTACAATAAAAGTATATAGCCCAAGTATTAAAGAAGAAAGAGGACTTACTGTATATAGAAAAGAAAATGAAGTAATAGGAATTTTGCAGTCAGGAGAAGATAAAGTAGCCTTGATAGATGGAAATATATTAGCAGGTGATATCCAAGTAGCAAATGCATTATCTATAATTAGTAATAATGTTCAAAAAATACAGTTTGCAATAACTTCAACAATAACTAAGGAAAAATGCAATGGTAGAGATTGCTATTTAATTAAAGTGGATAATTCAAGAATATGGGTAGATAAAGAATCTGGATTAGTAATAAGGAATATGAATGGCACATGGATAACAGAGAGATTTTATGAATTTGATGTAGTAAAAGATGAGAATATTCAAAAACCCGATATATCTGATTGCAGAATACGTGAGGAAAATTAATTTTTTGACTAAAAGATAACAACATGTTATAATATTAAAGACGTGTAATAATAATTTTGAGGAGGAAAGTATATGCTATACATGTCAACGAAAAAACTAGAAGAAAGGTTACAGTTCTATCGGGATTCGATAATAAAAACAGAGAGAATCATGACGGAACTCAAACGTCAGCGAAAGGAATTGGAAAATTTTATTCGTCAGAATAGAATTGATTCCAAATTTCTAATGGAGAAGTGGAGTGAACTAACAAATGAAATCTCTGCATATGAAAAGCGCAGAGAAATCCAAGAGAGTCTTAGAGAGAATCGCAGGGACTTTATAAGGCTTATTTGTAAAAGTAGGGCATTAAAAGACTTGCAGAACCGAATGAGACAATCTCATGCTAGTTTTATAAAAGAGTTTTATAATACAAAAATGTATTATAAAACTTTAAAAGTTAAAAAGTAGCTTCCTCAAGATATCTACCTAGCATAATTGTTAGGTAGATATTAATTTTATGTTGATAAAATTATGTAGTTATGATAAAGTATAAAATAGTAAAGAGGTGATTTTGTGATTGATTTGGAAGAAAATGTCAAAAAAATTAATACTTTAAAAGAAAAATTACAAGAAATAGGTGATTCACTTTGACATTAATTTATTGGAAAAAGAGCTTAAAGAATTAGAAGAAAAAACCTTGGAAAATAACTTCTGGGATGACTCTGCGAAATCTAGTAAAGTTCTGAAGAAAATAAATTTTATAAAGTCAAAAGTAGAAGATTACAAGAAGATAAAAATAGAATTAGAGGATTTAGTAGATTATAATAATTTATTGATAGAAGATGAGTATTCTGCTGATGAAGCTATTGAAATCTTAAAAATGACAACTAAAATAGAAAAGAAAGTAAAAAAACTAGAAATAAATACTCTATTATCTGGAAAATATGATTCTAATAATGCCATTGTTACATTACATCCTGGAGCTGGCGGAACTGAAGCACAGGATTGGGTACAGATGCTATATAGAATGTATTTAAGATGGGCAAATCAAAACGGTTATGATATAAAGGAATTGGATAGACTAGATGGGGAAGAAGCAGGAATAAAAAGTGTGACATTTCTAGTAATTGGAGAATATGCATACGGGTATTTAAAAGGTGAAATGGGGGTACATAGACTAGTAAGGATATCTCCATTTGATGCTGGAGGAAGAAGACATACATCATTTGCTTCTGTAGAAGTATTGCCAGAAATAACAGAAGACATAGAAATAGATATTAATCCAGAAGACCTACGCATTGATACTTATCGTGCTTCAGGCGCTGGAGGGCAACATATAAACAAAACTTCATCTGCTGTAAGAATAACACATTTACCAACAAATATAGTAGTAGCTTGCCAATCTGAGCGTTCTCAAATTCAAAATAGAGAAACAGCAATGAAAATGTTAAAATCAAAATTATTAGATTTAAAAGAAAAAGAACATAAAGATAAAATAGAAGATTTAAAGGGTTCTCAGATGGATATAGCATGGGGAAGCCAAATTCGATCATATGTTTTTTGCCCATATACTCTTGTAAAAGACCATAGAACTGGGTATGAAACAGGCAATGTTCAGGCAGTTATGGATGGAGATATAAATGACTTTATAGATAACTATTTAAAGCAAAAATAAGATTGGAATTGATTCCCAATCTTATTTTTAATCTTTACGTCTTCCGAATATAGATAAAATTCGTATAAAAATATTTATAAAGTCAAGGTATAATTCCATTGCACCATAAACGTAAATTTTATTTTGGTCAATACCATCTACATGTTGAAGCTCTTTAATTTTATTCATATCATACATTGTTATAGCGAAGAATAAAATTAATATAACCCAGTCTAAAATAATATCGAGTAGAGAATTGCCTAAGAATATATTCACGATACTAACAATTAAACAAATTAAAAGCAGTGGCATTAGGTAATTAGACCAATTACTTAAGTCTTTTTTTGATTTATATCCCATATAAGCAAATATTGCAAAAAGTGCTGCAGCTGCTACAAATAAGTAAATTATAGAATTTAATTCAAAAGCAGCAAATATTAAAGAAAATGAAACACCATTAATAAATGCATATACAAAATATAAAATAGTTACTACAGATGCTGGCAGCTTTTTAAATAATAAGCTAAATAAAATTACTACCAAGAATTCAACTAATACCATTAACTCAAGCATATTACTGGTTAATAATTCCATAATTCTTCCTGATGAGTATAAGTAAATTGCTACTAAAGCCGTTCCAAGCAATCCTAAAAACATCAAGAAAAAAGTTTTTCCTAAAATTTTATTCTCGCTTGTATCTACTATAGGTTCTTGCATTTTTTTACCCCCTTTTTATCAAATATTAATAATTATTATAGCTATAAATATATAAAAAATCAATAAATTTTTAAAAGAAATACCACTAGTTCTAAAAAAGACAAGACTAGCATATAATGAAATATATGATTTTTCAGAAAGGATGAAAATAAGATGGACGATAGGAATGGATTAACACAAAATAATAATATTATTCAAAATGTAATATTGGAAAGTCGAGAAAAGCTAACAATTACAGGAGTACTAGATGTTTTAAGCTTTGATGACCAAATTGTAATAGTAGAAACACAATTAGGTCTCTTAACGGTAAAAGGCGAAGACCTAAGAATAAATAAATTAAGTATAGATAGCTCAGAAATAATAATAGAAGGAGAAATATATAATTTAGGTTATAGTGAAGGGGATTTAGCTAAGAAAAGCACCAGTATCTTGGGAAAAATATTTAAATAAGGATATACTGTATTATGAATTCTGATAGTGTAAAACAATTAAATTTATTTTTAATATTTTTTGCTAGTGGTATAATAATAGGGATTTTTTTTGATATATTTAGAATAATAAGGCGATCCTTTAAAATAAATGATTTTCATACATTCTTAGAGGATATCTTATTTGGAATAATAACAGGACTTTTCTTAATCTTTATTATATTTGTATATAACAATCGGGAATATACGCTTATATATGTTCTGCGCCCTTATATTGGGAATTACAGCATATTTATTAAGTATTAGCAAATATTTTATAAAAGTCAACGTAAAACTTATAAAAATATTTAAATTTATCTTAAGCAAAGTATTTTATATATGCGGATTACCATTTATTTATTTGCTTAAAGGTATCAAGAAATTATTAAATAAACCATTAATGTTATTAGTTATAAATTTCAAAAAAATGAAGAAAAATATAAAACCAATTAAAAAAAATAAAAAAATTTTTCTTAAAAGAAAGGATTTTAGTGCATAATGTAGAATAATATAATATAGTTGATTAAAATATAAAAATGGAGATATTACATATGAAAAAATTATACAAAAAAATATTTATTGGTATGATTATGTTGTATTTTGTAGTAACTTTAATATCACAACAAAAAACATTAAATACATATAAAAAAGCTGAGGATGATTATTCAAAGAAAATTCAAACAGCCAATGAAACAAAAGAGAAGCTTTTAGCTACTAAGGAGAGTGTGTCTTCTATTGATTACATAGAAGAAGTGGCTAGAGAAAAATTAGATATGTATTTACCTAATGAAAGAATATACGTAGATGTAGATAAATAAAAGAGAAAATATTATTATTTTCTCTCTTTTCTTAAATTTTGTTCATTTAAATTTCAACAATTTTTTCAATAAGTTATTCAAATTACTTATAAAATCTAAAAAAATCCCAACAGAAAATAAATATAATTTTTTAATATATGAATGGAGGAGAATATGAGTTTTACAGATTGTACATTAGTCGAATTAAGGCAATTAGCTAAAGAAAAAGGGATACAAAATGTATCAAAATTAAAAAAAGACGAATTAATAAAAGCATTAAATAGTGAATTATTAACTACAGAGGAAACAAGCACAAATAACAATGATACTGGATACAAATTAACCAATGAGGGAGATGAAATTGTTGAAGGAGTTTTAGAAGTTCTTCCTGATGGGTATGGTTTTTTAAGAGGGGAAAACTATCTATCAACTCCAAAAGATGTATATATCTCTCCTGTTCAAATAAGAAGATTTAAATTAGATAAGGGAGATAAAATTAAAGGTATTGCAAGAAAACCAGGGGATGGCGAGAAATTTCCAGCTCTAATATATGTAGGAGAAGTAAATGGTGAAGCACCAGAAAAAGCTTACAGAAGAACAAAATTTGATGACTTAATCCCGATATATCCAGAAGAAAAGATAAAACTAGAAACTATTCCTGAAGAATACTCAATGCGTATAATAGATTTAATTTGTCCAATTGGCAAAGGACAAAGAGGTATGATTGTGGCTCCACCAAAGGTAGGAAAAACTACATTATTAAAGAAAATCGCTAAAAGCATATCTAAAAATAATCCAGAAATAGAATTAATAGTTTTATTGATAGATGAAAGACCAGAAGAAGTTACAGATATGAAAAGATCTATCAATGGAGATGTAATATATTCTACATTTGATGAATTACCAGAACACCATGTGAAAGTTGCCGAAATGGTATTAGAAAGAGCAAAAAGGTTAGTAGAACAGGGAAAAGATGTTGTGATATTATTGGATAGTATAACAAGACTTGCACGTGCATACAATTTAGTTGTGCCTTCGTCTGGTAAAACATTATCTGGAGGATTTGATCCTAGTGCATTACATAAACCTAAAAAATTCTTTGGAGCTGCAAGAAATATAGAAAATGGTGGTAGCCTTACAATTTTAGCAACAGCCTTAGTTGAAACAGGAAGCAGAATGGATGATGTTATATTTGAGGAATTTAAGGGAACCGGCAATATGGAAGTTCATCTAGATAGGTCACTTTCAGAAAAGAGAATTTTCCCAGCAATTAATATTAATAAATCTGGAACAAGAAGAGAAGAAAAATTATTGTCTAAAGAAGAATTAGAAGCAGTATTTAATTTAAGAAAAGCATTATCTAGTAAGTCTGCTTCAGAGGTAACAGAACAATTAATTAGTTTAATAATGTCAACCAAAAATGATGCAGAATTTGTGCAAAAAATATTGCAACAATAAAATAGAGAAGAGAGCTTAAAAAACAGCTCTCTTTAACCTTTTGTTCTAAAACATTGCACAAAATCAAAGAGGTGTGATGGCGAAAAAATAAAGTTTGCACAAAATTTAATATACTTATTATAAACTACAGTCTATTGTAGTTTATTTTTTTATGCGAAAGGAGGACTAAATATGAAAGAAGATTTAATTTTTGTTGGTTATCGCAGTTTTATGAGTAAGTCTAATAACGAATGCAATGTCCTTGATTTTATTACAAAACCAAAATTGGCTGCGGATGGTGAATCAGCTTACGTTTCAAACGTTTCTGTTTTTACTAATAAAGAGAAATATGAAAATTTTATTGATAATACAAAACTATTATCTATTGTACCAATCTCTTTTGAAATTAATGGTAATAAAGTTAGATACTCAATCTAATTTTATATATATCAGGTCATTATTTGACATTATTTGAAAGGAGGTGTTAGTTGATGGATAATACTGTAAATGTTGCTTCTGTAATTGAGCCATTGAAAACTGCACTTGTAGGCAGTATTACACCTGCTCAATTAGTTGCTATATTAGCTGGCATTGTCGGAGTAGGTATGACATTCGTTTTAATGTGGTTTGGTGCAAGAAAGTTAAAACAAATCTTCACTCAAGCTGTTACTAAAGGAAAGATTTCTTTTTAGTTGAAGGGGCTTAGTGCCCCTTATTTTTATATTTTGGAGGCCTTATGAATACTAGTTTATTAGATGGAAGTTTTAATATTTTTAATACAATTAGAGTTGCAAGGTTTAGACATAAATTCAGAAAGAGTCATCCAACTTATTTTGAGCCTGATGGCCTTCTAGTTTTTTGTGGTCCACAAGGGTCTGGAAAAACTTTGTCAGCCGTTCAATATACTCAAAAAGTTGCTGATTTGTATATATACTCAATATTTTGCACAAACGTATCTATAAAAAACATGCCAATTAATTGCTATTATGAAATCGAAGAAATTAATGAAACTGATTACATAGTGTATTATCGTTTAATTTCAAATAAAGAACTGGTTAGGAAAGTTACAGTTAAAGAAGTAGATGGCGAAACTACTTCAGAAATAGAAAAATTTATGAATATTAAAATTGTTATTGATTATGATGGATTAAATTGTATCAAATATCTCGCAAATGGATTGGAAGGCGTATTGTATCTAATTGATGAAATACATTTAGAATTTAATTCCTTGGAAAGCAAAAATATACCAATAGAAATAATGGTTGAGGTTTCGCAGCAAAGAAAGCAACGTAAACATATTGTTGGAACTTCACAAGTTTTTATGCGTATGGCAAAACCCCTTAGAGAGCAAATAAAGGATGTAGTTATTTGTAAAAACTTCTTCCATTCTATTCAATTTAATAGATTGATAGATGGAGAATCTGCTATTGAGAAAAATGGCAAACTTGTTTTTGATACTGTTAAATATTCTTTATGGTTTCATTCGCCAGAGCTTTATTCTTGTTATGATACTTATGCAAAGATGAAACGTTATCGTAATGAATGGCATGGAGTGCAACGTTCAAATATCTATGGTTTAGAGGAAGGAGAGGTTATTAAATGAATTTTGATTATCAAATTATAGGAGATTTAATCGGACAAGTAGCCCAACAAGCGCTTCCGATTGGTATAATATTTTATTTAGCAGAAATGCTAGTATCTATGTTCTTAAAATTTGCATTTCCTAAAAAATATGGAGGTGACTTTTAATGAACAATGAAGTTAATGAACTTCTAGAAAATAGTATCGAAGAAGATACAAGTACACTTGCATATGATGATTACTATTACTATTCTAAGCAATTAGATACTATTATTAACAATCAAAATACTACAATTCAAAATCAAACAAAGTCTTTTGACTTAATTAATCAAGGTTTTACATTTTTAAGCTTTTTGTGTGTAATTTATTTCTTATATATTTTTATAAAAAACATGATTAGAAAGTGAGGCTATATGAAACGTTATAAATATATATTAATTTTATCCTTCTTGTTTTTGTTTAGTATTGTTTTTATAAATCCTTCATATGCTGCTTGTAACGATTTACAAATATTAGATGTGCCACAAGATGTTAAAGATTACCTTTCTAGTGTTTCATCTGAGTATCAAGATAAAGAAAATTATAAATTTATTATACATAGATACGGCTATTATTGGGCTTGTTTAGGAATTAACGTAAAAGATATATCTAGTGATCTAAAATTTTATTATACTCAAGATAATGGAAAAGGAGATTTTGTTATGAATCAAACAGGTTCTTCTGCAATCCCTGTTGTTAGATACACTTTAAGTTATGGCTTAAATTATTGGGAACGTCGTACATATGATGAGCCTTTTGGTTCAGGCTACTGGATTGATTCTGATGACAACATTGATAATGGTTCTACTTATTTTTATAGTGATTTTAACATATATACAGATGCATCTTGTTCTGAGATTTTTTATAAAGGTGCAAGAGAATCAAAGGATCCATATATTGCAAATACAGCTGATAGTTTAGCTTCTGGAAATTTTGATTATTTGCTTGTATTTCCAGGAGATTTAAAAAATACAGAGCCATTTGATTTAGTTATTAGAAAAATCGAAACTATTTCAACAAGCAAAGACCTTACCTATGAAAAACAACGTATTGTTTTTCGTAGTATATTAGATGTAAACAGTTCATTTATACATTCTGTATTAGTTGGAGTATATTATGAATTTTGGTTTGAAATACCTATGGAAAACCTAGGAATAACTTTTAAAAATGATGAAAAATACATTTTCTCAATCGAGAAAGATGGAAAGACTATAAAAGATATTAGCGTTACTATTGGAGGTCTATCAGAAGATGATATTTTAAATAATCGTTTTGATACCATTAAAGATGCTATAGAAAGTAGCAATCAAAAGACACAAGAAGCTATAGAAGAGAATACAAAAACAAATAAAAATATCTTTGAACGTATAGGAGATATTTTATCATATATAAATCCATTTTCAGAAAACTTTTTTGGAAAGAAATTAGTAGAATTAATTTTAGATGGTTTAAAAGGATTATTTGTTCCAGAAGATGGCTTTTTCGATACATATTTTACAGATTTAAAGAATTGGTTTTCTGACAGATTAGGATTCCTATGGACACCATTTGACATAATTATTGATATTTTAAACAAGATTTTGAATATTAATTTCTCTGAACCAATATTTCACATTCCTGAAATAGATGAACCATTTTCTGGTTCTAAATTAATTAGTGAGTATGAATACAACTTAAATAGTTTATTAGAAAATGATACATTCAAAAACATACATGATATTTATTTTGTTTGTGTGGATGCAGTTATTATCTTTGCACTTATAAACTTAGCACGTAAAAAGATTGAGGAGGTGTTTAGCAATTGATTATACAATTAATATTAAACTTATTAAAAACCTTATTATTTGGTGTTTTCAGCTGGATAAACCTTCCTCAATTTCCTGAAGGATTAACAAATAGCTTAAATAGTTTTATTGATCTAGTTTTTGATAATTTAAATTTACTAGGCTTTTTTGTAAGACCAACAACAATTTTAATTGCTGTTCCTATATTAATAATACTTATTAATTTTGATAAAGTTTATAAACTTACTATGTGGATACTTAAAAAGATCCCTATGCTTAATATTCATTAGTAAACTCAAACTCGCAAACAGAATTGCGCAAGCAATTTGTTGCGAGTAGTAGTGAATATATTCTTAGTAAGAGCGCAAGCAAGTCACTTTAGTGACTTAGAGGACGAAGTCCGTTGATATATTTTATTTAATTATAGTTGAAAATTAGAACCTAAGAAAGAGAGGTTGAAATGGGATTAAAGAAATATATTATTACTGGTCATGTTATAGAAATTTACGAATATAAAAATTATATTCATGGAAAAGGAGGAGCAAGAGTTAGAGGAGAGGCTAGCGAAGAAAGTAAACAGAAAAATTATTCTAATACAAACCAAAGACGACGTGATACAATTAGACGATTAGCATGTTGTAATTTTGACAATAAGTATGATAAGTTTCTTACTTTGACTTTTGCAGATAATAAAACAGATGTAAAGGCTTGTAATATTTTATTTAAAGCTTTTATCAGAAAATTAAAAAGATACAAAGAAAATTTGAAATATTTAGCAGTAATCGAATTCCAGGAACGTGGAGCAGTACATTATCATGTTTTATTAAATATTCCATACATTCCTCAAAAAGAATTACAAGAACTATGGGGAAATGGATTTTTATTTATAAATGCTATTTCACATGTAGATAATATTGGTGCATACATCATAAAATATATGACCAAAGATAATAAAGATACAAGATTGATGGGGCAGAAGGCTTACTTATTTAGTCGAAATTTAAAAGTACCAGAAAAGATTGTAAATCACAATTTAAAGGATTTTTATAATTTAGAAAAGAAAATATATGATAAGTATAAATTAGATACTTTAAAACCCGAATATATTTCTAATTTTACTTCTGAATTAATGGGAGATTGTATTTATAAACAATATAACTTAAAAAGAACATAAAAGAGAGCTTTAAAAACAGCTCTCTTTAACCTTTTGCTCTAAATCGTTTAGATTATAGAAGTTTTGAACAGGTATTCTGATTAATTTTATATCTAATGTATTAAACAATTTATCAACAAATTCATCTCTCTTTTGTCTATTTTCTTTGATGTGAGTAGCATCATCTAATTCTATGCATAATTTAATTTTACAATTAATGTCTGTAACAACAAAGTCAATAGTTTTACTCTTTACCTTATTAAAACTTTTTATATCTTTGGAGTTTATAATCTCATATAATGACACTTGACTGAAAAGATTTAGATTGTTTCTATCAGTTATACTTTTTAATAATTTATAAAACTTTAATTCATTTTGTGTTAACAAATATATTTTCTTTTGGTAAAGGGAAGAGAGGTCTATATTTTTTGTGTTTTCCATCTCTGGTTTAGGTATTTTATTTACTATGATGTCTAATATTAGGACTATAATTATAAATATTAAAGCATATATCATTTTTACACCCCCTTAAAAAAATTATAGCATAATGTACATGTCACAATTTGTCGAATTGAGGGAGAATAGTATATTTTTTGACACGTTTACATAATTATGCTATAATTTTTATTTGAAGGAAGGGGGAAGTATTATAGCAAAAGTATTGAAAAATACTAAGTATTTCATGAACGAATATGGTTTATTTTATGAAGGCGAAATTTTATATAAATATTGTCAAAACGATGGAAAATTATATTTTGATAAAACAGTTGTATTAGATAAATTTATAGTTCATCATGATAAAATATATAGAAATAAACAGCAATTGTATTTTAGATTTTATCCAGAAGGTAGGAAGAGCAAACATTATATGTTTACAATCAACACAGACCAACTAGGAATATTTTATAAAAAGATATTGACAAAATAAAATACTTAGTATATATATTAGCTATGATAGATTGTTAGGTAGCATAGTGCTACTTATTTATAATGAGTACAAAACATTGCACAAAATCAAAGTTTTGCGCAAAAAGAGACAGGAACAAGATATAAAACCATACATATATGGTCCTATACACAAAATCTTGCAATTCCTTGCTATTACTAGTATTTAAACTATTTATTTTAACAACAAACTTTCACAAATCTCCATATTTCAGTATTTTGCTCAATTATTCAAACAACAAGTTATATGCCTAAAAAATAAAAACGCTTTAAAATCGATTCTCGTGCGTCGCTTTTTTAGCCTTTTTCGAGCATTTTTAATAAATACCTGAAAATCAGTATTTTACTCAAATTTATATAATAAACACTAGATTTATAAATTAGCATATCTAATCATAAACATATAACTTGTTTGATTAAATATAAAAATGTCTTAAAATCGATTTTAATGTGTTATAATTATAAAATTATATAATATTTATAAAAAAATTACTAAATTTTTTTACTTTAAATTTTAAGTTTAGTTTTCACTTTTAAAAAATTTTTATTTTATATTTTATATAGAATAATTTTTTATGTATTTATTTTTCTGTTTTAAAATTTATTTTAATATTTTAAATTTCTTTTTTATACTTTTATACATTTCTAAAAATAGACTATTCCCCTATTCCCTACTTATTTCTTTGTATACATGAAAAAATACTATATAGCTTTTAGTGAATTTTCAATTGCAAATTTTTTAATTCCTTCTTTATCAAAGAATTTTAATTCTAATTTTTCTGCTACTCTTCTTGCTATTTCTTTTCCTCCAGTTCCGTGCTCTCTTGAAATAGAAATTATTAATTTATTATTTATAATATTCTTGTCAGTCTTTTCTTCAAGTATTGCAATTTTTTCTTTATATGTTTTCTTTAATATAAATATTGAAATTATGCAAGTTGCAATCTCTGCAATTGGAAAAGTCCACCAAACTATACTTGTTACACTATCTGATAATGTAAATAAATATGCTACTGGAAATACAAATTTTGATTTTAATACTTTTAGTTACAATTTTTGCAATATTTATTATATTCTTATTTGTATAAAAAACTACCCGTTCACGCGGGTAGTTTGATTTAGACCTCTAAATTTCATTTTTATTATAATACTATAATTCACAAACCAATTCTTTCATTAAATCTTTAACAGAAACAATTTCTTTTATTCTGCTAATGTTACTACCACAAAAAATTAACCCATCATCTGTTTTTCCTTTTACAGAATTTATTAATGCTTTTGTAATGCAGTATGGACTATCTATTACATTACAAGTTTTAATGCAATTATAACATTTATCTATTTTGCATTTTTCTTTTTCTACTCTTTTAATAAAGTTATTGC
>CAKOVU010000013.1:0-4666 GCA_934122115.1 uncultured Clostridia bacterium
GTATCCGTGTGTGTGTGTGTGTGTGTGTGTGTGTACAGCCCCAACGGTTACAAGTCTTTTCATCATCATACATCCTCGTTTTCTTTTTTCATCATTTTACAAATCCAATTATAATATTAAACTTTATTTTTGTCTAGCAATTTTGGCAAGTTTCTAAAAACGTGTTATTAAATATTTTTTAATATTTTTTCAAGAACCTATTCTCAATATATCATTGTATGTTACAAATAGTGAAAGTGCAATTAAAATAGAAAAACCTATTAATTGAATTTTAGCTTCTGTTTCAACCTTCATTGGTTTACGTCTTATAATTTCTATTAGTAAAACCAATATTTTTCCACCATCTAGTGCTGGAATTGGCAACAAATTAGTTACTCCTAATGAAACTGATATAACTGATAGTAAATAGATATAATCAACAAGCTTACTTGTTTGAACTACTACCTCTGAAATTCCAACAATTCCTACCATTTGGTCTGTTTTAACTCCACCCGTAAATAACATTTTTATGCTTTCAAATATACTTCCAATAAATGCACCTGTTCTCTGTCCACCATAATATATTCTATTTAAAAATGTGTCTTTTGTTGGATCAGCAAATTGTAACCCTACTGTTGATACTAATATAAAATATACTATTATTCCAAATATAATATTTACTGCTGCTCCAGCAACTACAATTGCAATTCTCTTCCAAACACTTGCTTTTGAAAAAGAACCTTCTGAATCAGAAGCTTCTTCTTCTCCTTCCATACTACAAAATCCTCCAAGTGGTATCATTCGTAGTGAATATTTTGTCTCTTTTCCTTGCTTTTGCCAAATGACTTTTCCAAATCCTATTGCAAATTCATTTACTTTGACTTTGCAAAGTTTAGCCACTATACAGTGGCCACCTTCATGAATTAGTATCAAGAATCCTAATAAAAATATTATTTTCAATGCATTTATTAAAAAACTTATCAAATTTTATTTCCTCCTATATACACATATAGTTATCTACTCTCGCCATTATCCTTTTTTACATCAGGCTTTTTTTTTAATATCAATTCCATATAGTCTTTCATTAATTCTAATACTATATTTTTTTCTTCAACACTTGCATCTCTACTTACCATAGAATCTAGCACCTCTTTGATTCTTGACTGTAATGTTGGAACAACTCTGTCATATTCTTCTTCTCTAGATTCTAATACTGCTGATTTAGCATTTTTATAACCAAATCTTCTAGTATATTTAGATACAGCCTTCTTGCCATTCAAAGCCTTTTCTATTTTTTCTTTTTTTGAAGGATTATGCATAGCATATATAGTTATAGGTTCATCTGGTGTTTCTCCTCTAGCTAATATTTCTAAAACATCATATTTTCCAGTTTGTTCTATATATTCTATCGTATTAGGCATTCCAGCATATGTTTGATTATGATGAGCAGGTGTTACTAGCCTTCCCCAGCCTTTAGTTCTTACCTGTCCTTCATATCTCTCTAAAATAGACATCCTACTTTCTAATCCACATGTTGCAATCCCTCTTACAACTACAGTATATCCTAAGTCTTGTAATTCAGTAATTGATTCATCTGCAATTCTATTATTTTTCATTGTTCCTTCAAATATTATATTATATCTTTCTCTACGCAATTCTTCAAAAAGTCTACTAGTCCAAGTATTACTTTCTTGGTCTGTAATAATAGTATACATGTCTGGATACAATCGTGCTATTTCTTCGCTTTGAGGATGAAAAGGTTTTATTTCATCACTATTAATTATTATAACATTTTCATCCATAAACATTTTTGTTGAATAACCTATTATTCCACTTTTTCCAGCTCCTGTTTGCCCTCCAATAATAACTGCTATTGGATTTTCTACTGGAATTTTTCCACCTGTATATATTCTTTTTATTGTTTGATAGTATTGTTCATGTTCAGCATCTGTCAATTTATATTTTCTTAAAATTTCTTCTTTTTCCATCCTATTCACCTTTTATTTCTTTACCATATACATTTATTATTTTTTCTATTATTTCTTTATCACCTTGATACATTTTTGTCTTTTCCTTAAGCAATTCTTTTAACTTTTCTTCTGAATTCTCTTCTCTAGATGTTTTTGCTATCTTGGCTGCCATTATTTCTACTGCTATTTCTAATTTTGTATTTGCATTCATTTTTATCAATCCTATATTTCTATATTTAGATTTTTTATTGGTTATATCTATAAACCTCTATATTAAAGTTAATAATATATATGCAAATGGTGCTAAAAACATTAAGCTGTCAATTCTATCTAACATTCCTCCATGTCCAGGAATTAAATTACTATAATCTTTTATATCAACATATCTTTTGATGCTTGATGCAGCAAAATCTCCAACTTGACCTATAATACTTAATATTGCTGTTGCAATAATTACTAAACCATATGAATAACTCAAATTTAAAATTGAATTAATTGCAAATGTATATATTAAAGCAATTACAACTGCTCCAACACTTCCTGCAATACATCCTTCAATTGACTTTTTAGGGCTTACTTGACTAAATTTGTGCTTTCCAAATTTTTTTCCTACAAGATATGCAAATATATCTGTTCCCCATGCTGCAATTATTGCATACCATATTAATACTCTACCATTTTCTAATCCTCTAGATAAAGCTAAAAATATAATACAACCAATAACATAAGCCATTCCAAAGAAAGTATATGCTATATCTTTAAAATTTATTTTCATATTTGTAATTATTACATGTAAGAATAATATTAACATAATTGTAGGAATTGCTATTAGCAATACACTTTGCATTATTTCGGCTGGAATATTCTCTGGAATTATATGTACAAATGCAATTGACAGACATGATAAATATCCTATCCAACGTACAGGTTTTGACTCTTTTGAAACAGCATTAAAATATTCTTGCATTCCTAACATTGCTACAAGTGCTAAAAATATATCTACTACATATTTATTTCCCAACGTTAATATTATTACTACTAATGGAAATCCTAGTAATGCTGATGTTACTCTTTTTATATCCATGCTTTATACCTCTTCTTCTGCTATTTTTTTTAATTTGCACCAAATTTTCTAGTTCTCTTTTGATATTCTATTATTGCTTCATCTAAGTCTTGTTCAGTAAAATCTGGCCAATTTTTGTCAACAAATAATAATTCTGAATATACTACTTGCCATGGTAAGAAATTGCTTAATCTTAACTCTCCACTTGTTCTAATAACCAAATCCGGATCTGGTTGGCCGGCAGTATATAAATTATCTGAAATCATTTTTTCATCTATATCTTCAACATCTATTTTATTTTCTTTTACTAGATTTGCTATATTTTTTACCGCTTTTACTATTTCATCTCTTCCGCCATAATTTAGTGCTATATTAAATGTTACTCCAGTATTATTTTTTGTTCTTTCCATACAATTTATAATACTTTTTTGCATTCCTTGTGAAAGTGCTGTGATGTCTCCAAGAATTTTTACTTTTATATTTTCTGAATCAGCTCTTCTACTATAGTCATCTAAATAGCTTTGCAACAACATCATTAATGCACTTACTTCTTCTTCTGTTCTTTTCCAGTTTTCTGTTGAAAAAGCATAAACAGTTATATATTCTAATCCAATTTTATTTGCATATCTTACTATTTTTTCTAGTGTTTTTGCTCCTGCTTTATGTCCAAAACTCGCTGGTTTCCCTTGTGCTCTCGCCCATCTTCTATTTCCATCCATTATGATAGCAATATGTTTTGGCATATTTTCTTTGTTAAATTCCATTGTTTTCTCCTTGCTATACACTCATTATTTCTGTTTCTTTATCTGCTAAAATTTTATCAATTTCTTCAATATTTTTATCTGTTATTTTTTGTATTTCTGTTTCAGCCACTTTTAATTCATCTTCTGTTATTTCACTATCTTTTTGTTTAGCCTTTGCTTCATCAATTCCATCTCTTCTAATTGATCTAATAGCAACTTTTGCTTCTTCTGCAATTTTTCTTATTTCTTTTACTAATTCTTTTCTTCTCTCTTCATTTAATTCAGGGAAAGCTAGTCTTATTACTTTTCCATCATTATTTGGGTTAATTCCAATATCTGATGCTAAAATTGCTTTTTCAATGTCTTTTAATACGCTCATATCCCATGGTTGAATTACTATTAATCTAGCTTCTGGTACTGAAATTCCTGCCATTTGATTGATTGGAGTTGGTACTCCATAATAATCTACTTTTACTTTATTTAATATTGCTGGATTTGCTCTTCCAGCTCTTATTTCTGATAATTTTTCTTGGAATGCTCCAATTGATTTTTCCATTCTTTGTTTTAAATTTGTATAATCCATAATCTTTCTCTCCTTAATTTTATGATACTATTGTACCTATTTTTTCTCCTTTTACAGCCCTTACTATATTTTCTGGGTCTGCTATTCCAAATACTAATAATGGAATATTATTATCTCTACACATTGCTGTAGCTGTTGAATCCATAACTTTTAAATCTTTATTTAATACATCTAAATATGATATTTCTTCAAATCTAATTGCATCCTTTTGTATTTTTGGATCTGCTGAATATACTGCATCTATTGCCTTTCCTAATAATATAATGTCTGCTTTTATTTCTGTTGCTCTTAATACTGCTGTTGTATCTGTTGTAAAATATGGATGTCC
>CAKOVU010000014.1:0-2511 GCA_934122115.1 uncultured Clostridia bacterium
AAGAATTCATTAATGCTAATCTTAAACTTTCTGCCCCATGTGGTCTATAATATCTCCAACATTTTATTCTTACTCCCGCAACTTCTATTCCTCCTGTACAACAAAATTGTCCTTGTTTATCTATATCTGTTACTATTCCTTCTTCTAATGCTGCAGATGATGTTATTGTTTTAAAAACTGAACCTGGCTCATATGTATCTGATATTGCCTTATTTCTCCACATTTTTTGCATTGCTGTTGTTCTGTCTTGTGAATCTAGATTTTCCCATTCTGCTTTTTGCTCATCTGTATGTGGTTCATACGGACTATTTAAATCATATGCTGGATATGTTGCCATTGCTAAAATATCTCCATTTTTAGGATTCATAGCTATTATACTTCCACCATCTGTACAAACATTATCTATACATGCTTCTTCTAAATATTTTTCTACAATTGATTGTATTGTCATATCTATTGTTAATATTAAACTATTTCCATCTATTGCCGAAATATATTCTTCATCTCCTAGACTTTCTCCAGCTGCATTTGTTTGCCTTTCTATTCTTCCATTTTTTCCTTTTAGTTCATCATTATATTTCGCTTCAATTCCATCTAATCCTTGATTATCATTTCCACAAAATCCAATTACTTGTGCTGCTAAATCTCCATAAGGATAATATCTTTTAGAGTCTTCGTCAATATTTATTCCTGTTGTTATTTGGTTTTCTTCCATCCATTTTCTTAATTCATCTGTTTTACTTTTTTCTACCTGCTTTACTATTGTTTCTATTGAGCTTCTTTTATTTAGTCTTTTTAAAACTTTTTCATAATCTAATTCAAATATATCACTTAATGCTTTTGCTACTTTTTCTTTGTTTTCTTTTGATATATTTGTCGGATTTATTGTTACTGCTTCTACACTTGAACTTACTGCTAATTCATATTTTCCTGTTGCATCATATATTGTTCCTCTTTTTGCTGTTATTTTTCTACTTTGTGATTGTTGACTTGTAGCTTGACTATTTAATTCTGCTCCCCATACTAATTGAATATACCCCAGTCTTGTTGTTAATAATAAAATTATTATTACTACTACAAATAGTCCATTTCTCATTTTCTTTTTACTTGATAATGATATTGGCATAAAATCACCTCTTTAAATTTTATGCATCTATATAAAAAAAAGAATAGATTTTTTGATATTATATCACTTATATCTATTCTTTTTTTTTATTCTTATCTTGGTTGAATATTATTATTTGCCTCAGCAAGTTGTATTATATTTTTAATTTGCTCCATAGAGCTTGAGAATTGTTTTACACTAGTACTAATTAATTGTCTATACTCACTTATAAATTTTTGGGCATATTTTTTAAATTCTGTCATTGCACTATTTTCTATTTGAATTTGTCCTATTGTTGTTCCAATACTATCAAGTAAATTACTAATTTCGTTAAAATCTTTTATAATAGCATTTTTAACACTTTCAATTCCTGATATAAGATATTTTAAATTTTTGTCTTTTTGTATACTTATTTCAGTTATTTTCTTTGGAGTCTCTCTTTGAGCAGTTGTAATGTTTTTTTGTATATCTACATTGGAAAATTCATTCGAAATTACTTCAAACATATATGGAATCTCTGTAACTAAAACTTCAAGAGATCTGTTAAAAACTGGAATTAAACTTGTATACTTTTTAGCTAATTCCTCATATTTAGCTCCTCTCCAAGAATTTTGCATCTTTTCTAGTTGACTATATACGTCCAATAATTTACTATTTATTTGTCGAGCATCTTCTCTTATTTTCTTTGCCTTTGATGGTATATTTTCATAATCTACAACTATATTAACACCCATTTCCTTTTATGTGATATATTTATAAATAATATATCATGCTCTCCTTTCTATATTATTTTTTTCCTAAGAGACTACATACAAATCCTGCTGCCTTTTTAGCTCCTGTTGCTAAAGCACTTCCAACTTCTTTTATATTACTCGTTTTAGTGCTTACAAAATCTTTGGCTATATTTGTTACTTTTTCTACTACCTTTTCAGTTACTTTGCTTCCAACTTCTTTTACAATTGTTGTAGTTGTACTTTTAACATTCCCAACTATATTTGCTACATTAGATATTTGTTTTGTTGCTCCTTCTATTAATTTAGCCCCTGTATCTTTTACATTTCCAACTATATTCGCTACATTGAATATTTGTTTCGTTGCTCCTTCTACTAATTTTGCTCCTGTATCTTTTACAAAATTCTTAGCCGTTTCTTTTACATTTCCAACTACATTGGCTACATTAGATATTTTTTTTGCTGCATCTTCTGCTAATTTGGTTCCTGCATCTTTTATGAAATTCTTAGCTGTATCTTTAACATTTCCAATTATATTGGCTACATTAGATATTTGCTTTGTTGCTCCTTCTACTAATTTCGCTCCTGTATTTTTTATATTTCCAACTATATTCGCTACATTGAATATTTGTTTCGTTGCTCCTTCTACTAATTTTGCTCCTGTATCTTTTACAA